>JADJUF010000001.1:1200000-1544876 GCA_016717005.1 Myxococcales bacterium
GTCTCGACGTTGATGTACAGGCCGTAGGCGGCGCCGTTGACGGTGACCCAGGCAGCGTTGGCGCGAGGCGCGGGCAGCGCGGCGCCGCGGTACAGATCGTAGGTCAGGCGCTCCGCCACCCACGATGGATCCTCGAGGGCGTTGTTGAGGGTCATCCGGGCCAGGCCGTGGAAGCGCTGGCCCGGGACGAACGCGTCGAACTTGAGCTTCCAGGCCGCCTTCGCCGACAGCGGCCGGAAGTTCCACTCGCCCTTGATGTGGACGCCGATGTCGGTGACGACCTCGGCGCCGTAGCGCAGGGTCGCGCGGGCGTAGGTGCGCGGATCGGTCTCGAGCGCGGCCACGGCCGCCGGGTCGAGCGTCAGCTCGAAGCGCGGCACCACCGCCGGATCGTAGAGCTCGGCGCTCGGGTCGAAGGGCACGGCGTCGGGGCCAGGCCCGGCGTCGGCGCTGTCGGCCGGCGCGGCGCCACAGGCGACGGTGAGCACGCACGCGATCGCGGTCCAGCGCATCGCGCCGAGCGTACCGCGACCGCCGCTCGATCGGCGAAGTGTGATTTCATAGGCGGCGGATGGACGCTCCCGCCCCGGCCACGCTGGTTGTGTCGGCGACCCGCGCGACGTGGCTGGCGACCCACGGCAGCCACCCCAACGTCGTGCGGGTGCTCGGCGTGCACCACCTCGCGGCGGGCCCGCGCCTGATGATCGAGCAGGTGCCGGGCCGGGCCCTCGGCGCGCTGCTCGACGCCGCGTTCCCCGAGCGGCTGCCGCTGCCCGAGCTGCTGGCGATCACCCGCGACTGCGCGCGCGGCCTGCACTTCATCCACGAGCTGCGCGACGCGCGCGGCACCGCGGTCCGGCTCATCCACGGCACGCTCGCGCCCGAGCTGATCACCGTCGGCGACGACGGCGTCGGCCGGGTCGCCGGGCTCGAGCGCCTGTGCGCGACCCGCGGCGCGCCCCGCCCCGATCCGCGGTACGCCGCGCCGGAGCAGCGCGCCGACGGCGCGCCGGTCGACCGCCGGGTCGACGTGTTCGCGCTCGCGGCCACGCTGCTGCGCGCCGCCACCGGCCTGAAGCTGCGCGACGGCGCGATCCCGGTGCCGACGTCGCAGGCGGTGCCGTACGTGCCGCAGTCGATCGAGGACGTGCTGCGCAAGGCGCTGGCGCCCGATCCGGCCAAGCGCTTCCAGACCGCCGAGGAGCTGCGGTCCGCGCTCGAGCGGTGTGTCATCAACGAGGGCCTCGGCGCGGGGCCGGATCAGGTCGCCGCGATGATCCACCGCTACCTGCCCGAGCAGGTGCCGGCGCCGACGCCGCTGCCGCCGCGGCCCGATCACAGCCTGTGGGCGCCCAGGGGCGCCGCCGCCGGCGCGCCGCGGTGGATGCCGGTCGAGTCGGTCCTCGATCGCAGCGAGCCGAGCAGCGCCAGCGGCTTCGACGTGATCTCGGTGTCGGTCCCTCGACCGATGACGCGCCCGCCGCCCGCGCGGCCGGGCCCCAACGCGCTGGTGCCGGCCGCGGCCCCGGTCGCGCCGACGATGACCGTGGCCGCGCTCGACGAGGCCACCGAGATCGCGCAGGTGCCGGTCGTGCCGCCGAGCGCCGCTCCGCCGCCCCAGCCGCCCGGGCCGGGCGCGCCGACCGGGCGCGCGGGCCCGCCGTCGCGGCCGCCCCCGCACGCGGCCGCGGCCTTCATCGGGCTGCCGCCGCCGCCCGTCGGGGGCTTCGCGCCGCCGGCGCCGCCGCCCGCGCCCGCCGCCGCGGCCTTCATCGCCCTGCCGCCGCCGCCGCGCCGCCGCGCGCTGCTGCGCGACCCGCTGTTCCTGGTCGGCGTCGGGCTGGTGCTGTTCTTCGGCGCGCTGGTCGTGAGCTACCTGGCCGCGGGGTGAGCGCACGCGCACGCCGTGACCGTGCGCAGGTCCTGTTCTTCAGCGCGCTGGTCGTGAGCGACCTGACCGCAGGGTGAGCGCCGGGCGGCCACCGTCGGCCTTGCGCAGGTGTGAACGTTTCGTACAACCGGTGGTCGCGGTCACCTCGCGTGCGGCGGACGTCGCGACCGCGTGGCGGCAGCGATACAATCGTGTGACGTCGCGACCACGCGACGCGTCCCCTAGCTTGCCCGAGGTCTCCATGTCCGCTGGTCGTACGCTCGCCGCTCTCCTGTTCGTCGTCGGCGCCGCCGCGTGCGGGGACGACGCCCCGACCGACGGCCCCGACGCCGGACCGATCGTCTGCACGACGCCCCGGGCCCAGCGCTACCTGCCGCTCGAGGTCGGCGCCACCTGGACCTACCGCGTCACGCCGCTGGTCGGCACCCCGGTCGACAAGAGCACCACGGTCGAGGCGCTCGAGGACGTCGGCGGGGCCAAGACCGGCATCACCGCGCTGCGCGTGCGCACCGCCAAGACCGACGGCTTCACCGTCAGCTGGCAGGAGGACCGCTGCACCAGCATCACCCGCCACCGCGAGCAGACCTTCGACCTCGCCAACGTGATGAACGTCGACACGATCTACTCGCCCGACAAGATCCGCATCGACGAGACCCCCGCGCACCTGGCGATGGGCGCGAGCTGGCAGGTGGCGTACACCGAGGTCACGACCGACAGCGCGAACATCACGACGACGATCGCCAAGGACGAGACCTGGACGGTCGAGGCCACGGCCGAGTCGGTGACGGTGCCGTCGGGCACGTACACCGCGCTGCGCCTGCACAAGATCACCTCGGGCACGGCCGACAAGATGTACTGGTTCGTGGCGGGCGTCGGCAAGGTCAAGGAGACCGGCGACCAGACCGAGGAGCTGGTGTCCTTCACGTTGCCGTGAGGTCCGGCGTGTACGATCGCCGCGCCGTCCCCATGAAGCACCCGATCCCCGTCCTCGTCGCGCTCGCGCTCGCCGCGCCCGCCATCCCGTCGGCCCACGCCGACGACCCCACCAGCGCGCCGGCCGACGCGCCCGCCGACACCCCCGCAGCCGCACCTGCCGCGGCGGCCGACGCCGAGGCCGCGGCGGCCGACGCCGAGGCCGCAGCGGAAGCGGCGGCCGACGCCGAGGCGGTCGCGGCTGCGCACGAGCAGAAGAAGGCGGCCAAGACCGCGGCCAAGCGCAAGAAGGGCGATGACCTCAAGGTCACCGGCCGCGTGTTCGCGCGCGGGGCCGCCGCGGCCGAGGAGACCGCCCTCGGGCCCGGCGCCTGGGTCAGCGAGCTGACCCTCGCCAGCGCCCGCATCGGCGTCGAGTACCAGTGGCACGAGCAGGTCAAGGCCGAGGTCACGTTCGAGGCCGCGCGCGGCAGCGTGCGCGACGCCTACGTCGAGCTCGACCTCGATCACGGCCTGCGCGTCCGCGCCGGCCGCATGAAGCTGCCGGTCGGGGCGGTCGAGACGACGTCGTCGTGGACGCTGCCGACGATCGGCCGCGGCATGGTCGCCGACGTGCTCGCCGACGGCCTCGGCGCGACCGGGCGCCGCAGCGCGGTCGAGCTGCGCTGGCGCGGCCACGGGCCGTGGCGCCCGACCGTGACGGCGGCGGTCGCCCAGGGCGTGCGCACGATCGGCGGTCAGCAGCCCGGGCTGGTCGCCGACGGCGGCGCGCTGACCGTGGCCGCGCGCGCCGCGGTCGAGCCGTCCTCGACGGCCTCGGTCGCCGTGGTCGGCGCGTCGCGGGTCGTCAACTACGGCAGCGCGGTCGGGCGCTACTGGAACGTCGGCCTCGAGGTCGAGGTCGATCTGGCCGCGGTCGGCGCCGGCCTGCGGCTGTGGGGCGACGCGATCTACGGCACCAGCCACGTCGGCGTGGCGCAGCTCGGCGACGCCGATCGCCCCTTCGCCGCGGCCGAGCTGGTGGCCGGCTACCGCCTCGGTGGCCACGCTCGGAACGCGCGCTATTTCGAGCCGTACCTCGGCCTGGGCTGGCTCAACCCGGTCGCGGATCGCGCGCGCGACGACGCCACCGAGATCACCGTCGGCGTCGCCGGCGGCCTGTGGCGGCGCTGGCGCGCGCAGGGTCAGTTCGCGTACCAGAACGCCCGGTCGCTGCGGCCGGCCGGCCTGCTCGGCACCGCGGACATCAACGACAAGCAGACCATCAGCGTCCAGCTCGGCACCGCGTTCTGAAATCGGAGCCGGAGCCGGAGCCGGCATCGGAGCCGGAGCCGGAGCCGGAGCCGGAGCCGGAGCCGGAGCCGGAGCCGGCATCGGAGCCGGAGCCGGAACCGGAACCGGAGCCGGAACCGGAGCCGGAGCCGGAACCGGAACCGGAGCCGGAGCCGGAGCCGGAGCCGGAGCCGGAACCGGAGCGGCCGGCGCATCGGAGCCAGGCCGGAGCCGGAGCCGGAGCCGGAGCCGGAGCCGGAACCGGAACCGGAACCGGAGCCGGCCCCCGCGCCAGAGCTGGCGCCGACGTCGAGACCGGATCCGGGCCGGTTAGTTGGGCGGAGCGATCGTCGGGTGTACGATCTGGCGGTGTGACGCTGGTCGTCTTGGCGCTGGCCGACGTCGGTCTCGGGATCCCCACGCAGGAGGGCCTCGAGCGCCTCGGCCGTGACGTGCGCTGGACCCCGGCCCAGGCCGGCGGCCCCGACGGCTCGCTCGACCCGGCCCCGGACGTGGTCGTCGTCGACGCCGACGGCGACGGCGACGCGCTGGCGGCGGCGGTCGCGGCCTGGCGCGCGCTCGACCCGCCACCGGGCATCCTCGGCCTCGGCATGACCCAGGCGGCGGCGGCCCACACGACCGCGTGCCGGATCCCGCTGTGCTCGCCGAGCGCCAGCCCGCTCGAGCTCGCGGCGGCCATCGACAGCGCCGCGCGGATGCGCCTGGCCGCCGGGCTCAGCCCGGGCCTGGCCCGGCGCGCGCTGGGCCTGCCGCCCGACGCGCCCCTGGCGCAGGTCACCGCGGCGGCGCGCACCGTCGACGTCGAGCTGGCCCGCGCCGCGCTGCGCTGGCACGCGCTGGCCTACGCCACCGCCACCGACGTCGTGGCCGAGCTGCGCTCGGCGCGCGCGCTGATCGTCCCCGAGATCGAGACCCTCGGTCACCTGTCCGGGATCCGGACCGTCCAGTCGATCGTCCGCGCCGGCCCGCTCGATCCGTACGCGACCGCCCGGCTCCTGTGGGTGCTGGGCTCGCTGGGCGCGATCGAGTTCTCGCCCGAGCCGATCGACACGGCCACGCCGGCGCGGCGCGGCCTGACCGAGCTGCGGGCCCACCTGCGGGCGCGGACCGAACGCCTGAGCCGGGCCACGTTCTACGACGTGCTCGAGGTGCCGCCGGCGGCCGAGACCGAGGACATCATGACCGCCGTCGCGCTGCTCGAGCGCCGCTACGGCCTCGGGGCCACCAGCGGCCACGACCTCGGCGACTGCGCCGCGCTGGCCGGGCCGTGCTGGGATCAGGTCGAGCGCGCGCGCAAGGTGCTGCTCGACATCGCGTCGCGCGGTCGCTACAACGACTGGCTGCGCGACCACTGGGCGGACATCCGGACCGCGTGGGCGGTCGACACCAGCACCACCCGCGCCGCGGGCGAGGCCTACGCCCGGGCCCAGCAGGCGCTGGCCGCGGGTGATCCGCACCGGGCGCTGTCGGAGGCGGCCGCGGCGGCCCGACACCACCCGGCCACCCCGACTACGAGACCGGCCTGGCCTGGGCCCGTTACCGGGTCGAGGTGATCGGCGGCGCCGACGCCGCGGCCGCCGCCCGACGCGAGCGCCTGGCCGCGACCCGCGCGACCCGCGGCGTGCGGCCGTGGCCCCGGGCCATGGTGGCGCTGGCGCTCCTGTGCGTCGCCGATCGCGACGTCGACAGCGCGCGCTGGCACCTGCGCGAGGTGCTCGCGATCGATCCGACGTCCCCGGCGGCGCGCCAGCTGATGACGCGCCTGGGCGGGTGAGCTCAGCGCCGATCGGTCTTTCGGGCGAGGTCAGGGCTCGCCCGAGGGACGACGCGCGCCGGGCGAGTCCACGCACGCGACGCCCCCTGCACCTGCCGTGGCCTGGCGACAGCCCGCCCGCGCGACTCAGCGCAGGTCGTGGCCGCTGCGCCAGGTCTCGAGCAGCAGATCGAGCAGCTGGTCGTCATCGACGGCGAGCCAGACCACCGCCGCCACCGCCGCCAGCACCGCGAGCGCGAAGCCGATCCGGACGACGACGCCCGGGCGCGCCCACGCCCGCGTCACCGCCCCCGCGGTCCACGCCAGGGTCACCGCCCCCAGCAGGATGTGCTCGACCGCGCGCGCCGCCATCGGGTTGCCGGTCTCGGCCACCAGCGCCAGGCCGAGCGCGACCGGCGCCAGGTAGGCGACCTCGACCGGCGGCGGCCACAGCCCGCGCGCGGCCGCGCGCCACGAGCGCCGGTGCACCCGTAGCACGACCGCCGCGGCCACCGCGAGCGCGACGAGCAGCCCCCACGCCAGCAGCCGCAGCCGGCGCCGCCCGGCGCGCCGCGCGACCTCGACCGCCAGCTCGTCCCGGGCCGCCGCGGCCGCGTCGTCGGGCGGGGTCAGCGCCGCGATCAGCCGGCGGGCCCGCGCGAAGTCGCCGGCGGCGGCGGCGAGATCGGCCTGGGCCAGCTCGGCGCGGAACCGCTCGCGCGGCCCCGGCGCCGCGGCCGCCGCGCGCGCCAGCCAGGTCGCCGCGCGATCGCGCTCGCCGATGCGGCCCCACGCCTCGCCCAGCCACAGCGCCGCCGCGAACCAGCGCGGGTAGTCGAGGTGCTCGTCGAGCATGGCCGCCAGGGCCGCGAGCGCGGCGTGCGGATCTTCGGCGGCGCCGGCCGCGCGCACCAGCCGCTCGTGCTCGGCGGCGAGCGCGTCGAAGCGCCCGTCTCGCCCGCCCGCGGCGACCAGCGCGTCGAGCCGCGCCTGGGCCCGCCGCGCCAGCCGACCGTCGGCGTGCTCGGCGACGATCCGGCCCCACAGCGCGCGCGCCCCCGTCAGATCGCCCGCCTGCTCGGCCAGCGCCGCGGCCTCGGCCAGCGCGTCGTCGGCCCAGCGCCCGGTCGGCGCCGCCGCGGCCAGGGCCTCGAACGCGGCGCGCGCGCCGACGGCGTCGCCGGCGGCCAGGCGCTGCGCCGCCGCGGTGAACGCGGCCTGATCGGTCGCGTCGTCGGCGCGGCTCCGCCCGCCGAGCGCGACGACGATCGCCAGCACCAGCGCCGCGCCCGCCCACCAGCGGATCACGGGCGGACGATCGTGAAGGCGTCGACCGCCGCGCCCGACTGGTCGAACGCCTCGAACGCCAGCTGCGCGGCCCGCACGCGCGCGACCGTCGCCGAGTGCAGCGACGCCGAGGTCTGGGTCCAGAAGTCGGACCCGTTCTCGTAGAGCTCGGCCCCGGCCCCGCCCGAGACCACGTAGATCGTGCCGTCGGCCGCGCTGGCGGCGACCTGGTTGCCGCGCATCGGCTTGGTGCGCTCGTAGTCGTGGTCGTGGCCGTTGAGCACCAGATCGACCTGGGCCTGATCGAAGATCGGCGCCCAGGTGTCGCGCAGGGTCGTGTCCGACCCGTGGCGGGTCGAGGCCGAGTAGACCGGGCGGTGGTGGTTGACGATCAGCCATGGCGCGGAGGCGTGGGCCGCCAGGTCGGCGGTGAGGAACGCCGGGATCTTACCCGTCAGGTCGGCCAGCTGCTCGGGGGTGTCGTTGACGACGACCAGGTGGGCGTGGCCGTAGTCGAAGCTGTAGTTCTCCTCGTCGCCCGGCATCGCCAGCTGGGCGTAGTAGTTGGGCGCGTTGATGTCGTGGTTGCCGTGGACCGACACCACCGGCACTCGCGTGAACAGCGGCTCGGCGGCGATGAAGAACTCGTCCCACTCGCGCTGCTGCTGGCCCAGGGTCACCGCGTCGCCCGAGAACACGATCACGTCCGGCGCGCGCGCGATCAGCTGATCGACGACCTGGGCCCAGACGTCGTAGCCGTCGCGGCTGTCGCCGACCGCGCCGATCGTCACCTCGGCGTCGGGCGTCAGCGCCGGATCGGGCGCGGTCCGGAACTGGTACGTCGGCGACGTGACCCCGGGGGCGGCCTCGATCTGGTAGCTGTAGACCGTGTCGGCGGTGAGCCCGCACAGGTGGGCCTCGTGCATGCGCACGATCGCGCCGTTGCCGAAGTCGGCGGCGTACGTGAAGGTCAGGCCGGGCGCGGCGAGGTCGAGCGCGGTGCCGACGCCGAACCGGACCGTGCCGGTGGTGGTGGCGTCGTCGGCGGTCCGCCAGTCGACCACCATCGAGGTGCGGGGATCTCCGACGAGGCCGAGGTGGACCTGGCCGATCGTGGGATCGGCGCCGACGACCGTGCCGGGCAGGCCGGGCGCCTCGACGCCGAAGCGGGTGACCATCGTGTGCGGGCAGCCGGGCGGGACGATCGAACCGCCGAGGCGATCGACGTAGGGGCGATCGGGCAGCGGGTTGCCGGCGACGCACGCGGTCGCGGCGGTCAGCGAGACGAGCGGGACGAGGGTGAGGGCGCGCATCAGTCGATCCGGGCGGTGACCTGCACCAGCAGGGTGTCGTTGGCGTAGCGGGCGTCGCGGCCCAGGGCGTCCTGATCCTCGACCTCCTGGATCGACGACGCGGTGGCCTGGACCTTGAGGTCGTGGCCGTCGAGGTACCAGGTCGCGCCGGCGGTGTAGGAGCGCAGCGACTGATCGGGATCGCCGCGCCGGACGATCGGCACGGCGTCGTTGCGATCGATCTCCTCCCAGCGGGCCGCCAGCTCGATCCGCCCCGGCAGGCCCCAGCGCGGCAGCAGGTAGGCGGCCTGCACGACCACGCCGTTGGCGCGGTAGTCGGGGCGGCTGGCGTTGACGAACGCGTGCTCGACCTGCAGGTACTCGAACGTCCCCGACGCGCCCGCGACCGCGACCGCGACGTCGGCGCCGAGCGTGGTCTGGTCCTCGAGGCCGTCGCCGGCGTCCTGGCGCTGCCGCGCCGCCGACGCGCCCAGCCAGGCGAACCGACCGCCGAGCGCCGACTCGGCCAGCGCGACGTCACGGCCGAGGACCCGCAGCTCGAACCGGCCGGCGTAGAGGAAGTGCTGGTCGACGTTGCCGCCCTGGTTGACGCCCTCGCCGTTCCACAGCCCGGCCGACACCCGCGCCATCGGCGCGTTCGGGACGATCACCGTGGCCATGGCCCCGAGCTGGCGGTCGGGCGCCAGGCTGGCCAGCTCGGGCTTGTCGACGAAGCCGAGCCGGCTGTCCGACAGGAGCGCCTGGCGCGACACCGGCACCTTGAACTGGCCGGCCTCGAGCCGCCAGCCGCCGCCGTTGATCAGGCACGACGACGCCGCGACCGAGGCGTCGAGGAGCCGGAAGTCGGGCGTCAGCTCGGCCTCGGCCGCGACCTCGACCTTGACGCGGTCGAGCTCCCGCGTCGCGCCCGCGATCACCCGCGCGCGCCGCACCCGGAAGCCGTCCTCGTCGAACGGCGCCACCGGATCGTCCTGGCGCACGCGCAGCTGCGGCTGCAGGTAGCCGCCGCCGTGGAGCGTGAAGCCGGCCACGCGCGCGGGCTCGACCGCCGGGGCCGGCTCGGCGCCGACCGGGGCGGCCAAGAGCGGGACCGCGAGCAAGCTGGCGAGGACGCGCACGCCCGACGGTCGCACGCGCGCGGGGGCGCCGCGGTCGCGGCCCGGTGACAGCTCGGCGACGGCGCCCACGTGCGCGCGGGTCAGAGCCGCGGGCCGCACGCGCCGGTGGCGCAGTCGCACGCGGTCGCGGTGCCGCCGACCTGGCAGGTCTGGGTGATCGTGCCATCGAGGATGAACGCGCGGACCTGATCGAGCACCGCCTGGCGCTTGTTGACGCCGGAGTGCGTGCCGTTGTCCTCGATCGGCTGGGCGTTGGTGGTCGACGGCGGCAGCGGGCTGGGGTGCTCGTCGAGCACGGTCATCGCCGAGGTGATCGTGCCGGTCGCCGGCGGGATGCCCCACGGCGTCCGCACCGACGGCGTGATCAGCGACAGGCCCATCGTCCGGGCCACGGTCTCGGTCGAGTAGTTGCTGACCAGGCAGTCGCCGATCGCCTCCCACATGAGGATCTGCTTGGCCGGCGTGTTCGGCAGCGGGTCGTTGATCACGCGGCCCGACGTGGTGATCGGATCGTACGGCTCGAACTTCATGCCGAGCAGGTTGACCAGCAGCTCGTAGACGAGCGGGTCGGGGTAGGCGCCGGTGGCCGCGCCCTTGAGCGCGGTCCAGGCGATCGACCGCTCGAACAGCATCGTCCACGCGCCGCCGGGCACGCCCAGCGCGCCGCGGGTGATCGTCGGATCGTAGGCCATGAAGACGTTGCCCATGATCCCGCCGAGCGAACCGCCCAGGTAGTAGACGCGGCTGGCGTCCATGATCTCGGCGCCGCCGGCGACGCCGCCGAGCTTGAACTCGGGCGCGGTCCGCATCGGCCCGCGGATCGCGTGCTCGAGCGCGATGAAGTCGATCACCGACTGCGCCAGCTTCTCGGTGATCCAGCTGCCCTTGTTGAGATCGTTGGCGGCCAGCGCCGCGACGGTGAACTGGCGATCGGTCAGGCCGATGAAGTCGCCGCCGAAGACCACGTAGCAGTACTGATCGGCGACCTTCTGCAGGAAGTCGTCGTCGAGGTAGTCCGAGCCCGAGCCGAACAGGCCGTGGCCGAACACCACCACCGGCAGCGGCAGCGGCGCGGTCTCGGCGCACTTCGGGATGATCGCGGCGAAGTTGGCGTCGCGCATCCCCTGCTGTTGCGGCACGCCGGCGCCGTCGCGGCGCAGGATCGAGTTGTCGGCCTCGCCGTTGGTCAGGAAGTCGGGCGACGTGAACGTGCCGACGTAGGCCTGGGACACGCGGGTCGGGTTGGCGGCGCGGCTGGTCGCGGTGAAGGTCAGGTTGGCGCCGACCGGGCCCATCGCGGCCAGCCCGGTCGTCCGCATCGCCAGCAGGTCGGCGGTCAGGAACTCGTCGGACGCGGTGTGGAAGTCCCACGCCAGCACCAGCTCGGCCTTGGTCAGCCCCGCGGTGGTCGCCTCGGCGAAGATCGCCGGGTAGCGATCGCGCCCGAGCCGCGGGTGCTCGTAGGCGCCGTCGTCGCGCAGCGCCGCGAACGCCGGCGGCGGGGCCAGGGCCGCGCCGTCGACGTCCTTGAGCGTGTCGCGCAGGAACACGGCGTAGTGGCTGGCCGGCGCCAGGCGGATCAGCGGCCGGATGATCAGCGCCCGCTCGGTCGGCTGCTCGACGTTCTGATCGATCTCGGCGAAGAACGGCGCCCGGGTGTGGGTGTCCATGTTCCACAGCACGATCGGCGAGGTCGCCGCCAGCGAGGCGTCGGGATCCTCGGGCGGCGGCAGGCCGGCGCCGGCGATGCCGTTGGGCATGACCACCAGGATCGGCGCCGACGGCGGGAACCCGTCGAAGCGGTTGTACGGCACCGGGTCGATCGCGACCTGATCGATGTTGACCGGCATCGCCTCGAGCGGCAGCGCCAGGCGGACGCCGCTGGCCGTCGTCGCGTCGGCGACCTCGTACGCGGCCGACGGCCACGGCAACAGGCAGGTGACGCCCCCGAGCGGGTTGCACTCCGCGGGGATGCCGCCCGGGGGCGGCGTGGTGCCGTCATCGCCGCACGCGGCGGCGCCGAGGAACACGACGAGACAAGCCAGGCTGGTAGGACGACCCATGGTCGGGCACCGTATCACCGGCGCGATCGAATCCGGGGCCGGAAGTGTGCCCCCGTGGCGGCCGCCACGGCCTCGGCGACGAGCCGTGCGCGGGCCGACGGCGCCGCCGGCCGGTCCGGCCACCCTGGCGCCTCAGCGTGCGTCGGTGTTTCGGTCGCGCGTGGGTCGACGCGGCGGGCGCCTCGCGTCGCGGAGGAGCGGCGCGTCGGGGCTCGGCCTCCGGGTTCCCGTGCGCCTGCCTGGGGAGGCTGGCGACCGGCCGCCCTGGGACCTCAGCGCTTGTCAGTTCTTTCGGTCGAGCACCGGTCCCTGCGCCGGGAGCTTCGCGTCTCGGAGGGGAGGCTCGTCGGGGCTTGCCCCCGACGAGGGGAGGCCTGGCGACCTGGCGACAGGCCTCCCTGGAGACTCAGCTGGGACGGCGCCGGGCCGCGAGCATCTCGATCAGGTCCATCTTGGTCAGCAGCGCCACCACGTGGCGGTCGCCGTCGACCACCAGCGCCACCTCGCCGCGCTCGAAGATCGACGGCAGCTCGCTCGACGAGGCGTGCATCGCCACGGTCGAGACCTTGCGCACCATGACCTCGGCCACGATCGTGTCGGCGTTGACCCGGCCGCTGACCAGGGCGTGGAGCATGTCGCTCTCGGTCAGGATGCCGGCCAGGCGGCCCTGATCGAGCACCGGCACCTGGCTGATGCCGCGATCCTTGAACAGCGCGGTCGCGTGGCCGACCTTGGCGTCGGCCGCGACCGTGATGACCTCGCGCGGGCCCAGGGCGCGGACCACGTCGGCGATCGTGCCGACCTCCCAGTCGGCCTTGAGGAAGCCCTGCTGGCGCATCCAGCGATCGTCGACGAACTTCGACAGGTAGTTGCGGATCGAGTCGGGCAGCACGACGACGACGCGCTTGCCGGCGCCGAGCTCGCGCGCGACCTGCAGCGCCGCCCACACCGCCGAGCCCGACGAGCCGCCGACGAGCAGGCCCTCCTGCCGGATCAGCTGGCGCGCGACCCGGAACGAGTCCTTGTCGTTGCTCTTGATCCAGCGATCGACCAGGGTCCGGTCGAGGACGTCGGGGATGAAGTCGTAGCCGATGCCCTCGACCTTGTAGCTCTTGATCTCGCCGGGGCCGGCCAGGATCGAGCCCTCGGGATCGACGCCGATGACCTGGGCGTTGGGGACCTCGCGCTTGATCACCCGGGCCACGCCGGTGATCGTCCCGCCGGTGCCGGCGGTCATCACGACCGCGTCGAACTGGCCGCCGGTCTGGGCGATGATCTCGCGGCCGGTGCCCTCCTCGTGCGCGAGCGGGTTCGACGGGTTGCCGTACTGGTCGAGGATGTGCGAGTTCGGGATCACCGACTGCAGGCGCCGGGCGACGCCGATGTGGCTCTCGGGCGCGTCCCACGCGGCCTCGGTCGGGGTCCGGATGATCTCGGCGCCCAGCGCCTCGAGCACGACCTGCTTCTCCTGCGACATCTTCTCCGGCATCGTGATGATCATCCGGTAGCCGCGGGCCGCGGCCGCCAGCGCCATGCCGATGCCGGTGTTGCCCGAGGTCGGCTCGATCAGCGTGTCACCCGGCTTGATGCGTCCCGCCTTCTCGGCGTCGAGCAGCATGCGCACGCCGATGCGATCCTTGATCGATCCGCCCGGGTTCATGAACTCGCACTTCGCGACGACCTCGCACTCGAGGCCGGCGGTGACGGCGTTCAGGCGCACCATCGGCGTCTCGCCGACAGCGTCGAGGATCGACGGCAGGATGTGGTCGCGGGTGCTCATGGCCGCGCATACTACACGGCCGCCCCGGCGATGGAAGGCACCGGCGCCGGCGCCGTCAGCCCGCCCGGCCCCCCGTCACAGGCCGGTGGCCTGGACCAGGATCTCGATCTCGTTGCGGATCTCGACCCGCATCTGCGAGCCGCCGACCGCGCCGGTCGGCGTGACCCGCTGCGACCGCTCGACCCGGATCCGCTCCTGCTCGACCTGGGACGAGGTGCTCTTGAGGCTGCCGGCCGGGAGCATGAACGAGCCGGTGTCGGCGATCGACAGCGAGTCGATCTGCTCGGTCTCGATCGACGCCGCGTCGGCGGCCTCGCCCCGCTTCCAGTCGACCTGGAGCGGCACCAGCGCGTCGACCGTGGCGCCCGCCTGCGGCGCCGTGAACGAGTGCAGGGCCGGGCCGTCGACCCGGACCCCCTCGACGAAGTCGGAGCCCGAGGTCACGTCGAGCTCGTAGACCTCCCAGTAGCCGACCTGGGCCCCGTTCCAGCGGTTCGAGTCGCCGCCGTAGACCAGCGCCACCTCGCCCTCGCTGGACCGGACGATCACCGAGCCGGTCGTCACGGTCGTCCCGGCCTTCTCGATCTGGACGTGGAACTCGGTCGTGAAGTCCTGCCCGTCGCGGGCGTTGGTGAGGATCGGCCGGGCGTTGACCTCGGCGTCGACCAGGAGCGTCACCGAACCGGTGCCGGGGTCGTCGCCGACGCCGGGGGACAGCGCCCCGCCACCGCAGGCGACGAGCGGGGCGCCGAGGAACAGGGCGAACAGGATCGCTTGGGCGTCGCGCATGACACCCGACGAAGCACGCGACGTGCCCGCCGAAGGTCGCCGACATCACTCGCGCGCGCCCGTCCCGCCGCCGCGGCTGTGCAACCAGGGGACACAGCCCAGATGTAGGCGGCGGTGGTGACGACCGTGGCGCGGTCCCACCAGGTCTGGTACCACCAGGACATGCGTGGCATCACCCTGGGAGCGCTTTCGGTCGGGATCCTCGCCGCCACCGGGATCGCCGTGGCGATCGCGACGGCCGAGCCGCGGCCCCTGCCGATGAAGGTCGGCGCCGACTGCACGCTCAAGGGCAAGCACCTGGCCGGGCGCGTGAAGGTGGTCACCGCGTTCCCCGACCTGCGGGTCAAGCGCGTCGACGCGTTCCCCGACCTGCGGGTCAAGTGGGTCGACGCCTTCCCCGACGCGTGCGGGCGCTGGCAGCAGGTCGACGCGTTCCCGGACTTCACGATCCAGTACGTCGACGCGTTCCCCGACCTCGAGATCAAGACCGTCGACGCGTTCCCCGGCCTGCCCTGACCGGCGGGTGTCGCAGGGTGCGGGGCGCGGGCGGCGCCAGGTCGCCGGCGCTCAGCGGCGGTGAGGGCCGCGGCCAGATCGATGCGCCCGCGGCGGCGTGGGCACGTCCATGCGCGCCCTCGCCTGTGTCGGTGTCCTCGTCGCCTCCACCTCGCTGGCCTGGGCCGGCGGCATCGCCGGGCTCGTGGTCGACGAGGGGAGTCGCGACCCGCTGATCGGCGTGACCGTGGTCGCGACCCCGTGCGCAGCCTCGGCCACGGCGCCCACCGCGTACGAAGGCTCGTGCACGACGATCACCGAGGACGATGGGACCTTCCGGATCGATCTTGCGCCGGGCACGTACGTCGTGACGTTCTTCTACGGCGAGACCACGATCGAGCGCCGCGACGTGCGGGTCCGCGACCAGGACGAGCCGGCCCCGCTGTTCCAGCGCATGCCGCCCGAGACCGCGACCGCGTGCCGGTTCGACGAGGCGACCCCGCTCGCGTACACCGGGCGACCGTCGACGTGGGCGACGATCACCGCCGCCGCCACGCCGCTGGTGCGCCGCCGCGATCACCTGAGCCTCGCCGCCCTCGACGCCCGGGCCCGGCCCGCGACCGCGGTGACCACGATCGGCGGCGCCCTGCGGCTGCCCGGCGCCCCGGCCATCGCCAGCGAGCTGATCGAGGAGGTCGAGCTGACGACCACCACCCCCGGCCCGGCGTCGCCCGGCGCCAGCGGCGGCCACCTCGGCGTCGCGCTCGTGACCGGCACCAACCGCCACCACGGCCAGGCCCGGCTCGAGCTGGGCCCCGACGCGCGGCTCGTCATGACCCACGACGGGCCCTTCGACCGCAACCACGTGTGGTGGTCGACCGGCGTCGTGCTCGCGCGCGACGGCGCCACCGAGGACCACGCCGGCGCGCACGGCGCCCAGGTCCTGACGACCCTGGGGTTCGCGATCGACGAGGATGCGGACGATCATGGCCTGGTGAGCGCGCTCGCGACCTGGCTGCCCGGCGGCGGGCGCGATCTGTGGAGCGACGCGACGCTGGTGATCAGGCGCGACGACCGCCGCCGCCAGATCGCGATCGGCGTCACCGCCGAGGCGCTCGACCAGCCCGCGGCGACCGCGACGGCGCGCGTGGTCGACGGCAGCGCGGCGCGCCCGGGCGCGGTCGATCGCCTGGCCGGCCGCCTGGGCCTGACCCAGCGCTGGCGCGGCACCGGCGACCACACCACCCAGCTCGGCGCCGAGGTCGGCATGGGTCACGCCGACGACACCGAGCACGGCGACCAGCGCGCGTACCTCGGCGACGCGTGGGCGCCGCGCCCGAACTGGACCGTCGACGCCAGCGTGCGCTGGGACCGGCGCGAGCTGGGCACCGCGCGGATCGACGCGGTGCTGCCCCGCCTGGCGGTGGCCTGGGATCCGTCCGAGGAGGGCCGCGGGTCGTGGTTCGCATCGGCCGAGCGGGTGGCGCGGCTCGACGAGCGCGACCTCGGCGCGTGGCGCGACGCCGCGCCGGTCGCCTTCGACCAGGCCACGGTCGGCGTCACCCGCGATCCGCGCGACGACCTGCGCATCACCCTCGCGGTGCGCGGCCGGCGGCCGGCGGTGGTCGGCGCCGAGGTCGACGGCGGCGTCGAGGGCGAGGTCCTGTGGCTGCCGCCGGGGACCTTCGCCGGCGTGCTGACCGGGTCGACGCTCGAGGGCGCGATCAGCGCCCGCGCGCGCTTCGAGGTCGCCTGTGAACGCAACCGTTACACCGCGGCGGCGATCGGTCGGATCGATCGCGACGGCCACGGCTGGGGCGGATCGGCGCAGTGGGCGCGGCGCTACACGACCACGCCCGACCTGCGGATCGCGGTCGAGCTGTTCGATCTCGACGATCCGAGCCGACGCGGCGGTCGGGTGGCGCTGGCGGCCCAGTGGTGATCACTTCCAGCGCAGCACGTCGACGGTGGCCGGGGCCTGCTCGGCCAGCGGCTCGATCACCAGGCGCGGATGGCCCATGTGGATCACCAGATCGAAGCCGTCGAGCTGTCCGTCGGGGCCGCCGTGGGCGGGCCCGTCGGGATCGCTGCGATCCTCCCACAGCGCCGCGACGTGATCCCAGCCGCGCGGGGTGTGGCCGGTGAGCGCGCCGCCGTAGTCGATGCGGATGAGATCGCCCCGCGCGACCCCGGTGATCGGCCGCGCCGGCCGGCCGTCGTCGTCGAGCGTGGTCGCGCCGGCGATCGTGCGCGCGACCTTGGGCAGCCCGGCGACGTTGGTGTAGGCCAGCCGCGCGCCGCCGCGCCGCCGCGCGCCGACCATGACGTCGGCGCAGTCGGCGCCGGTGAAGCGCTCGGTCTGGTGGTTCTTGCCACCGCCGGCCGAGCCGAACACCTCGGGCACCAGCAGGTACGCCGACAGCCAGCCGACGAAGTCGTCGCTCTGGCGCAGCGACACCCGGTGCACCGACGGCAGCAGCCCGAACGCGTCGACCGCCTCGGCGCCGGGGCTGGCCACGACCGCGCCCGACGGCAGCCGCAGCGCCGCCTGGTAGCGCACGGTGCCGACGCCCGCGATCTGGATCGCCCGCGGATCGCCGCTGCCGATCTCGGCCGGGATCCGCGCCGCCGCGACCCCGTCGGTCCACGGCCGCACCTCGGTGGCGAAGTACTCGATGCGGTCGTAGCCGAGCCAGCGCCCGAAGTCGGCGCGCTCGGTCGAGACGTTGCTGTAGAAGCGCGAGGTGGCGCCGTTGGCGGCGGCGCCGGTGCGGAAGCCGTGGGGCTCGACGATCGACCAGCGCACCGCGATCGCGCCGAGCGTCGCCAGGTCGGCGCGGCCGCTGGTCGGCACCGCGCGGCCGCCCAGGCGCAGCGGCGCGATCGCCGGATCCGCCAGCACCACCCGCGCGCGACCGTCGCGGGCGATCGCCACCACGGCGAGCTCGGCGCCAGCGTCGGCCCGGGCCTCGGTCGCGGCGTCGGTCCAGGGCCCGGCGGGGTCGGCGCGGCCGACCACGACGACCCGCTCGATCACCGGCGCGGCCGCGGCCGCGGGCACCACCGCCGTCACCGCCAGGAGCACGAGCGCCGCATGGATCCGCATCCTCTGGGTATGCGCGATCGAGCCGGGCCGGGCAACCGTCAGCCGCGACGCGGCGGCGCCGGGCCCGGGGGACAGCACGCCGCGAACAGGCTCCGGACCTCGCCCAGGATCCGATCGAGCGCGCGCCGGCGCCCCCTGCGGCATTCTGTCCCCCGCCCCGCCGCGGTTCTGGCACCATGCGGCATGCGCCGCGCCTGCCTCGCCCTCGCCTTCACGTTCGCCCTCACCGCCTGCAACGGCGGCAGCTCGATGCCGGCCGACGATGTGCCCGACGTCGACGCGGCCGTCGGCATCGACGCGCCCGAGGGCTGGACCTCGCTCCTCCAGGGCGACTGGTCGCTCAACCCCGGCGAGGAGGGCTACTTCTGCGTCTACGCGACGGTGCCCCAGGACACGTACGTCAAGGCGTTCCGCCCGATCATCCCGCTCGGCACGCACCACACGGTGCTGACGCGCTACTCCGGCAGCCAGCCCGACGGCACCGTGCGCTGCAACGTCGGCACCAACGGCCAGAGCATGATCTACGGCTCGGGCGTCGGCTCGCCGGACTTCACGTTCCCGACCGGCGTCGGCCTGCACCTCACCGCCGGCACCCGGCTCCTGCTCAACCTGCACCTCTACAACGCCGGCGACCAGGTGCTGACCGGCACCTCGGGCACGCTGATCCAGGAGGCCACCGCCGCCGAGATCCAGAACGTCGGCGAGATCGTCCTGGCCGGCCCGACCGCGACCTTGACCGTCCCGACCGGCACCTCGACCCAGTCGGGCACCTGCAACATCTCGAGCATCACCAACCAGCCGATCCAGGTGTTCGCGCTGTCGCAGCACATGCACAAGCTCGGCACCAACCTGCGCTCGGTCATCACGCGCTCGGGCTCGCCCGACATCGTGCTGCAGGACATCCCGTACAACTTCGAGCAGCAGACCTTCCAGCTGGTCGCGCCGTTCGTCGAGCTCCGCCCCGGCGACGTGCTCACGACCTCGTGCACCTACAACAACACCACCGGCGCGACCGTGCGCTTCGGCGACTCGTCCAACGACGAGATGTGCTTCACCGACCTGTTCTACTACCCGGCCCAGGGCGCGAACTTCGTCTGCACCGGGTTCTGAGTCCCAGAGGGTTCGTCGCCGAACCCAGGCAGGTGTCGGGGGCCTTCGCGAGGTGCAAGCCCGTCGGCCCCCATCACCAAACCGCGCTCATCGGTCCGATGCTCGGCAGATCCCGTCACGCCCGTCGCCCTCGCAGGAGCAGCCCGATGAGCAGACGCCGACGCACCTTCGTGCAGGTCCTCGCCATCGCCCGGATCGCGCTCGCAGCTGGGTGGGGCGCCGCCGCGTCGGCGTGCGCGGCCAGCCAACGGCCCCCGCACACCCACGCGCACTGTCACCTGGTCGAGAAGCACGACGGCACGGGCCGCCCGCTGCACCACCTGCGCGTCTGCCACACCCACGCGCACCGCACCGACCACCACTGACCGTCGGCGCACCGCGCGCCTTGATCACGCACCTCGCCGTGCGCGACACAGGCGGGCGCGCGAATTGAGCGTCGATTCGGGATCCAGCCCCGGGATCGGGTGCGGATCCGGCCGCTACTCGGCGGTGATCGAGGAGATCTCGACCAGGCTCGGACGCGCGTCGGGCGCGGCCGCGCCCGGCTGGGCCGCGGACGGCCCGATCAGCTTGCCGATCGCGACCACGCGCTTGCCGGTGAGCGCGGTCATCTCGTCGTCGGGCCGCACCCACAGATCGATGGCCCCGCCATCGAGCTCGAGCCGCACCACCTTGTTGGTGGCGGCCGAGGAGCCGTCGGCGCGCGTGTACATGATCTTGTGGCGGCCGGTCGTCACCACCGCGTAGGTGCCGTGGGCCTCGACCTGCGCGCCGACGTGCGCGCCGACGTCCGCGAGCGCGGTCAGGGTCGGGAGGGTCGAGGGAGCGGGCGGAGTCGGCATGGGGGCCTTGGCGGGGTCAGGCGTCGTCGTGGTCGTCGCCGCGGCGCCAGGATCGGCGCCGCGCGAGCGCGAACCATTGCACGCGGCCACGGCGGCGGCCAACGCCACCGCCGCCAGCCACGCGGGGTCAGTCGATCTGCGCCGCGAACGTGCTGGCGCGGGTGCCGTGGGTGCCGGTGCCGAGGTGCTCTTCATGGAAGCTCTGGCCCTTCTTGGCCGTACCGTACATCTGGAAGTTCCACTCGTGGTTGACCCAGTCGTAGGCCTTCTGCGCGTTCTCCTCGTCCTTCTTGTCGTCGCCGGTCGGCGCGAACCCGACCGCGTAGTTCTCGAGCGTGACGTTGTTGCTGCCGTCCTTCAGGATGACGCCGCCCCAGTGGAAGTTCCAGCGGCTGTGGCCGGGGACCTCGGCCGAGCCGGGCATGTTGTACTCGGTGGCCATCGTGTAGGCGCCACCGATCGCGGGATCGGCCGCGGTGTTGATGCCCGCGAACTTGTCGAACGCGCGCCGGCCGGCGTCGCCCAGCTCCCAGTACATCGCCCGAGCCTCGTCGGCGTCGGCCGGTGACTTGAGCTTGGTCTTGTCGCCGCTCTCGTAGTGGACGCCGTCCTTGAGGAACGCCTTGGCCTCGGCGCTGGCCAGGAACTTCGGGATCTCCTTGACGTAGATCTCGTCGGAGAAGCTGGATGGGTCGTACGAGCGCGCGGTCGTGCCCTGGCCGCCGCCGTCCTTGTACCGGGCGTGGGGGGCCTTGCCGGCGCCGTCGGTGCCCATGATCGTGCGCGACGACCGGCCGCAGTCGGCCCACAGCGCCATCGAGTCGCCGGTGTCGCCGCCGCTATCGGCCGCCCCCGGCTTGTTCGCGTCCTTGAGGATCTTGTTGGCCGGGTCGGACCCGGTCGGGCTCATGACCGGCTCGACCTTGTGCAGCGTGTTCTCGCCGACCTTGAGCTGGCCCGCGCCTGGCTTGAGCGAGATGAACGAACCCTTGTCGCCGGCGGTCTTGAGCCCGGCGTTGGCGGTCGCGATCAGATCGGTGGTGGCGAACAGATCCTGGAGCGTGCCGTCCTGCTTGAGCATCGACTTGCCCGACTCGGACACCCGCCACTCCTCGCCGCTGATGTTCTTCTCGTTGAACATCTGGACCGCCGCGTCGGTGCCGCCGGCCGAGGCCGGCAGCAGGTCCGCGGCCGACTGGCCGGCGACGACGCGGTCGGCGACCTTGTCGGCGTGGCGCTCGTAGACGTCGTCGGCGCGCCCGACCCCGCCCTTCATGGCGACGCCCTCGCGCTGCTGCACGACGTGGGCGGCCTCGTGGGCGGCCAGGTGCAGGTCGGGCTGGCGCGCGAACGCGACGTCGTTGCCGGTGGCGTAGCCCTGGGCGCCCATCTTGGCGCTGGCCTCGGCCGCCTCGCCGCCGACGTGGGCCTTCACGCCCGACAGATCGTGGGCGCTGCCGAACGAGGCCTGGATGCGGTCGAGGTGGGGCAGCGCCCCGCCGCCGGCCTGAACGCCCGACGCGGCCGCGGCCCGGACGTCGCCGTCCTCGGTCAGCGCGACCCGGCCGCCGTCGGCCTTCTGCTGCACCACGCCCGCCAGATCCGGCGGCGGCGCGTCGGCATCCGCACGTTCGGCGGGGCGCCGCCGGGTGTCGAGGTCGGCGTCATTCCGGAGGGCGAGTTCGCGATCGAAGGACATGGCTGACCATAGTACGGAGATCCAGCCCCCGACCTTCCCGGTTGATCTCGCCGAGCGGCCATACGAGGGTCGGGCATGGGCGATTCGGTAACAGCTGCGCGGTACATGGCGGCGATCGAGCGGGTGCGCCTACGGACCCTGCGCGCGGTCGAGCTGGGCTCGGCGCCCCGGCGCGATGACACGATCGCGGAGCTCGAGGCCCAGCTCGCCGCGCTCGAGCGGACCCTGATCGCCACCGCCAGCGCGGGTCGCGACAGCGCGCTGGCCCGCCGCCTCGACCTGGGCCCCGACGAGCTCGACTTCCTGTGGACCGCGGTGGCCCTGACCGCCGATCCGCGGCTGTGGCCGCACCTGCAGCGGCTGGGCGGCGGCGACACCGCGCGGGGCGCCTCGGTCGGGCTGCACGCGCTCCTGGCCCGGCTCGACGGCGATCGCGCGCTGGGGCTGGGCCTGGCGATCGGCCCGGCCTCGCCGCTCGTGCGCCATCACCTGCTGGTCGCCGCCGACGCGCTCCCGATGGCGGCGCGCCGGTTCGTCGCCGCGCCGCGGGTCGCCGCCTACCTGGCCGGCGATCCCACGCCCGACGCCGACGTGGTCGCGCTGGGCGGCGCCATCGCGGCGCCCGAGGATCGCTTCGTCGACGAGGCCGGGGCCGCGCTGATCGCGCAGCTCACGCTCGTCCTCGCGGGTCGCCCGGCGCCCGTCGTCGTCCTCGACGGCTCGCCCGGCGTCGGTCGGCGCACCGCCCTGGCGGCGGCGGCGGCGGCGATCGGCCGGCCCACCGTCGCGATCGATCTGGCGCGGCTGCCGCCGGGCGCGCAGCTGCTCGACGACGCCCTCGCGGCGCTGGCGCGCGAGGTCGTGCTGACCGACGCGGTCGCGATCATCGCCGGCGCCGATCAGCTCGACCGCGACGGCGATCGCGGGCCGGTCCGGGTGCTGACCCGCGCGCTCGACGCGCTGCCGGGCGCGGTCGCGCTGGTCACGCTCGAGCGCGGCCTCGAGCTGCCGCTGGCGCGGCCGCTGGTGCGGGTGTCGGTCGCGACGCCCGGGGTCGCGACCCGGCGGGCGCTGTGGGATCGCGCGCTCGGCGACGCGCCGGTGCCGCCCGACGATCGCGATCGCCTGGCGATGCGTTACCGCCTGGGCCCGGGCGGCATCACCGGCGCGGTCGCCACGGCCCGGCGGCTGTCGGCGGCGCCGCCGGCGCTGGCCGAGGTGGTCCAGGGCGTGCGCAACAACATCGCCGAGCGCATGGGCGGCCTGGCCCAGCGGGTCGAGGTCAAGCAGGCCTGGGACGAGCTGGTGCTCGGGCCCGACACCCTCGAGCAGATCCGCGGCCTCACCGCCCGGGTCCAGCACGGCCACACCGTCCTCGAGAGGTGGGGCCTGGGCAAGAAGCTCCACCGCGGCACCGGCGTGGCCGCGCTGTTCTCGGGGCCGCCGGGCACCGGCAAGACCATGGTCGCGGGGCTGATCGCGCGCCAGCTCGAGCTCGAGCTGTACCAGGTCGACCTGTCGAAGGTCGTGAGCAAGTGGGTCGGCGAGACCGAGAAGCAGCTCGCGCAGATCTTCGACGCCGCCGACGCCGGCCACGCGCTGCTGCTGTTCGACGAGGCCGACGCGCTGTTCGCCAAGCGCACCGAGGTCAAGGCCGCGGTCGATCGCTACGCCAACCTCGAGGTCAACTACCTGCTGCAGCGGGTCGAGGCCTTCGGCGGCATCACCGTGCTGACGACCAACCTCGACCAGTCGATCGATCCGGCGCTGATGCGGCGCCTGGCCGCGCACGTGCGGTTCTGGCCGCCCGAGCTCGACGAGCGGATCGCGCTGTGGAAGAGCATGATCAGCGCCGACCTGCCGGTGGCCGACGATCTCGACCTCGAGGATCTCGCGACCCGCTATCCGGAGATGACCGGCGCCAACATCCGCAACGCCGCGCTGGCGGGCGCGTTCCTGGCCGCGAGCGAGGACGGCCGCGTGGCACAGGAGCACCTGCTGCGCGCGGCCCGGAGCGAGTACGTGTCGATGGGCCGGGCGCTGGGCGGTCAGAGCCGATAGCCGCGGGCCGCGGGCCGCGGGGTAGGATCGCGCGATGGATCACCCGTTCGACGCGGTCACCGAGGCCAGCCTGCGCCGACGCCGCAGCGCCAAGTGGTCGGCCTACCCGCCCGACGTGCTGCCGGCCTGGGTCGCCGAGATGGACTACCCGCTGGCCGCGCCGATCCGCGCAGCGCTGCACGCGGCGATCGAGGCCGACGACTGCGGCTACGCCGATCCGGCGGGCCTCGGCGACGCGGTCGCGCCGTGGGCCGCCGCGACCTGGGGCTGGCAGGTGGCGCCGCGCGACGTGCGGGTGGTGTGCGACGTGGTCACCGGCCTGGCCGAGCTCCTGCAGGTCGCGACCGCGCCCGGCGACGCGGTGGTGATCGAGCCGCCGGTGTACCCGCCGTTCGCCGGCACGATCCAACGGCTCGGGCGGCGCGTGGTCACCGCGCCGCTGCGGCGCACCGACGCCGGCTGGGCGCCGGACCTCGACGCGATCGCCGCCGCGTACGCCGCCGGCGCGCGCGCGCACCTGCTGTGCTCGCCGCACAACCCGACCGGCCTGGTCTATCCGCCGGCCGCGCTCGCCGCGATCGCCGAGCTGGCCGATCGCCACGACGTGCTGGTGCTGGCCGACGAGGTCCACGCGCCGCTGACCCTGGCGGGCGCCACCCACGCGCCGTTCCCGACGGTGTCGGCGGCGGCCGCGCGCCGCGCGATCGTGCTGACCGCGGCGTCGAAGGCCTGGAACCTGGCCGGCCTCAAGGCCGCGGTGCTGATCGCCACCGCCGACGAGCCGCGCGCGATCCTGGCGCGGCTCGCGCCCGACCTCGGCTACCACGCCGGCCACCTCGGCCTCCTCGGCGCCCGCGCCGCGCTCACCGCCGGCGAGCCGTGGCGCGCGAGCGTGCGCGCGATCCTCGAGCGCAACCGCGCGCTGCTCGGCGAGCTCCTGACCCAGCACCTCCCGGCCGTGCGCTGGCGGCCGCCCGCCGCCGGCTACCTCGCCTGGCTCGACTGCGCGGCGCTCGGCCTCGGCGACGATCCCGCCGCCGCGTTCCGCGCCCGCGGCCGGGTCGCCCTGTCTCCCGGTCCCAGCTTCGGCCCCGAGGGCGCCGGCTGGGCCCGCCTCAACTTCGCCACCACCGCCGCGCTGCTCGAGGAGATCGTCGTGCGCATGGCCCGCGCGATCGGCTGAGCGCGCGTGTACCGCGATCGCCGTCGTCGCGGCCCGTGCCTCGCGTGCGTCGCCCCTGACGCGCGCCCGTGCGCCGCGTGCGCGCGCCCGTGCTGCCCGCGCCACCTGCGGCGCCGGGGGATGTGCCGCACCTGCGACGCCGAGTTCTACCTCTACGTCCGGCGGCGGGGTGTGCGCGGATCGTCGGTCGCCGGCGTGGTCGCGGTCGCGGCCATCGTCGGCGCGCTGGCGGTCAGCCCGGCGACGCCGTACGCCATCGCGGTCGCGGCGGTCAGCTTCCCGCTGGCGGCGTGGCGCCGGGTCGTGCGGCGCCGGGCGCAGTTCGTCGCCGACGTGCGCGCGCGGCGCGGGCCGCCGGCGCCGTGATCACGCGGCGGCGGCGGCGGTCGGCAGCGCGACCACGAACCGGCGCGCGAGATCGACGTCGTCGCCGGCGGGATCGATCGTGCCGGGCGGCAGCACCCGGGCCAGCGCCGCGTGAGCGGCCGCGACCTCGCCGGGGCCGGCGTCGAGCACGTCGGCCGCGGCGTCGATCACCGCCAGCGACGCGTCGATCGCCGCGGTCAGGTGCTCGGCGAAGGTGCCCCAGGTGCCATGCAGGTAGCGTGGCCGCGCCGCGTCCTTGGCCGCGGGCGGCGCGATCCGCCGTCCCAGCGGCGAGCCCAGCAGCCACGCGTGGGTGCGGTAGCCGCGGCCGAGCCGGGCCAGGCCCCGCGCCGTCGGCGCGTCGCCGAACGCTGCCGCGAACGCCGCCAGGATCGGCGGCCCGACGTCGGGCTGATCGAGCGCGGCCACCAGCGGGATCGTGAGGTACGCGCTGATGCCGCGATCGCCCATCAGATCGCGGCCGAGGTAGGCCTCGTGGAAGCAGATCGACTGGAACTTCTCGACCTCGCGGTGTGACGAGCCGTGGTCGCCGTGCGGGTGGGCCCGGGCCAGCGCGTTGATCAGCGGGTGCAGCGCGCGATCGATCGCCAGGTGCGACGCCAGGCCCAGCGCGATCGCGCCGGCCAGCGGCTCGGGCTGTGCGCGCGCCACGTCGAGCAGCGCGGTCAGGAGCGCGATCGCTCCGCCCTCGTGGAGGATCGCGCCCCACGGCGACGGGCGCGCCGGCCGGCCCAGCGCGTAGCGCACGACCTCGCCGGCGTAGCGATCGAAGTACGGCAGATCGACCAGCAGCGCGCCCAGGCGCGCGGCGTCGGCGTCGCGCTCGATCCGGCGCCGGGCCGCCGGCCCCAGCCGCGGCGAGGCCACGGCCTCGCGCAGCGCGGTCAGGTGGATCCCCTCGGCTGGCATCGGCTCGATCTACCACGGACGGCCGCGGCCGCGGCCGCTCACGCCGACGGCGCGTCGAGCCCGGCGCAGGCCTCGCGCAGCGCGCGGTCGAGGTTGACCAGCACCCGGCCGAGGTGCGCCAGGGCCGCGTCGTCGCGCGGGCCCCAGGCCCAGAACGACAGCATCAGCTGAGCGCCGCGCTGGGCCTCGGCCGGCCCCGGCAGCGTCCGGTAGTGTACCGGGATCCGCGTCGTGCCGATCGCGCCGCCCGCGAACACCTGATCGCGCGCGGCCAGGCGCCGGTGCAGGCGCTCGGTGAGGTCGGCCAGGCGCGCGTCGTCGAGGTTCTGGGCCAGGTCGCGGAACAAGACCATCACCCGCCCGGTGCACAGGACCGGCGCGGCCACCGCCATGCCGTGATCGCGGTGGGGCCCGGTGAACGCGCAGTCGTTGCTGATCAACGGCGAGGTCGGCCCGTTGATCCACGCGACCAGGTCGAAGAACCGTGCGATCGCCGGCTCGTGCTGCCACGGCACGAAGTCCTCGAGCGCGGTGCGGATCAGCGCCGGCTCGGCCACCAGATCGAGGTGGCGCGCCGACGGATCGTCGACCGCGCCGTCCCACGGGTGCGAGCGCGGCGCGGTGAACGCCGGGCCCGCGTACTGGTAGGACTTCACGCGATCACCGTCGGCGACGGGTCTACCACGGCCGACCCGCGCGCGCCGACGCGCCGGAGCCGGCGTCGGCGTCGGCGTCGGAGCCGGAGCCGGAGCCGGAGCCGGAGCCGGAGCCGGAGCCGGCGCCGGAGCCGGAGCCGGAGCCGGAGCCGGAGCCGGAGCCAGATCCGGAGCCAGAGCCAGAGCCAGAGCCGGAGCCAGAGCCGGAGCCAGAGCCGGAGCCAGAGCCAGAGCCAGAGCCAGAGCCAGAGCCAGAACCAGAGCCAGAGCCGGAGCCGGAGCCGGAGCAAGAGCCGGAGCCGGAGGCGGAGCAAGAGCCGCGCTCACCTCGCTCGCGGACCGCGCCGGCGCCGCCGCCCCGTTGGCCCGCCCCGTCGATCGTGCTACCGACGGGCGATGTCCGACCGCACCGCCGCCCTGGAGAGCCTCGTCCGTGAGCGCATCGCGATCCTCGACGGCGCGATGGGGACGATGATCCAGCCGCTCGGCTTCGACGAGGCCGCGTTCCGCGGCGACCGCTTCGCCGACCACCCGACCAGCGTGCGCGGGTTCAACGACCTCCTGGTCCTGACCCAGCCGGCCGCGATCGAGCACATCCACTACCAGTTCCTGATCGCCGGCGCCGACATCGTCGAGACCAACACCTTCGGCGCGACCTCGGTCGCGGCCGCCGACTACGCGATGGCGCCCTACGTCGTCGACCTCAACGTCGCCGCGGCCCAGGTCGCGCGCCGCGCCGCCGACCGCGCCGAGCGCGCCGACGGCCGGATCCGGTTCGTGGCGGGCTCGATCGGGCCGACCACCAAGACCGCGTCGCTGTCGCCCGACGTCAACGATCCCGGCTTCCGCGCGATCACGTTCGCGCAGCTCGCGGCGTCGTACCGCGAGCAGGCCCAGGCGCTGCTCGACGGCGGCGTCGACCTGCTCCTGACCGAGACCCACATCGACACGCTCAACATGAAGGCGGCGCTGTTCGCGATCGCCGAGCTGTTCGACGGCGGCGCCCGGCGGGTGCCGGTGATCGCGTCGGTGACGATCCCCGATCGCTCGGGCCGGACGCTGTCGGGCCAGAACATCGAGGCGTTCTACAACTCGATCGCCAACCACGACCTGTTCGCGATCAGCGTCAACTGCGCGCTCGGCGCCGAGGAGATGCGGCCCCACGTCGCCGAGCTGGCGCGGCTGCACCCGGGCCGGGTCATGTGCTACCCGAACGCCGGCCTGCCCAACGAGTTCGGCGACTACGACGACACCCCGGCCGCGATGGCGCGGGTGCTGGCCGGGTTCGCGACCGACGGCCTGCTCAACCTGGTCGGCGGCTGCTGCGGCACGACGCCCGCGCACATCGCCGCGATCGCCGACGCGGTCCGCCCGGTCGCGATCCGGGTGCCGCCCAGCCCGCCGCGCCACACCCGGCTCTCGGGCATGGACCCGCTGGTGATCACGCCCGAGTCCAACTTCACGATGATCGGCGAGCGCACCAACGTCACCGGCTCGGCCGCGTTCCGGCGGCTGATCCGCGAGGACCGCTACGACGAGGCGGTCGCGGTCGCGCGCCAGCAGGTCGAGGCCGGCGCCAACATCCTCGACGTCTGCATGGACGAGGGCATGCTCGACGGCGTCGCCGCGATGCGCCGGTTCCTCAACCTGATCGCCGCCGAGCCCGACATCGCCCGGCTGCCGGTCATGATCGACAGCTCGAAGTTCGCGATCATCGAGGCCGGCCTGGCCTGCCTCCAGGGCAAGGGGGTCGTCAACTCGATCTCGATGAAGGAGGGCGAGGCCGAGTTCCTGCGCCAGGCCCGGCTGGTCCGCCGCTACGGCGCCGCCGTCGTCGTGATGGCGTTCGACGAGACCGGCCAGGCCACGACCGCCGAGCACCGGGTCACGATCGCCCAGCGGGCGTACCACCTGCTGACCGAGCAGGTCGGGTTCCCGCCCGAGGACCTGATCTTCGACCCGAACATCCTGACGATCGGCACCGGGATGGAGGAGCACGACGCCTACGCGGTGTCGTTCATCGACGCGATCCGCCAGATCAAGGCCAGCTGCCCGGGCATGAAGATCTCGGGCGGCGTCTCGAACCTGTCGTTCTCGTTCCGCACCGCGCCGGTCGTGCGCGAGGCGATGCACGCGGTGTTCCTGTACCACGCGATCAAGGCCGGCCTCGACATGGGCATCGTCAACGCCGGCCAGCTCGCCGTCTACGACGAGATCGATCCGGTGCTGCGCGAGCACGTCGAGGACCTGATCCTGAACCGCCGGGCGGACGCGACCGAGCGGCTGCTGACGCTGGCCGCGACCCTGGGCGGCGCGGTCGTGCGCAAGGAGGACGAGCTGGCCTGGCGCAAGGAGCCGCTGGGCAAGCGCCTGGCCCACGCGCTCATCACCGGCACCACCGACTTCATCGACGTCGACGTCGCCGAGGCGCTGACCGCCTACCCGCGCCCGCTGGCGATCATCGAGGGGCCGCTGATGGACGGCATGAACGTCGTCGGCGAGCTGTTCGGCGCCGGCAAGATGTTCCTGCCCCAGGTGGTCAAGAGCGCGCGCGTGATGAAGAAGGCGGTCGCGATCCTCGAGCCGCTGATGGCGGCCGAGCGCGCCGCCGGCGGCGACACCGGCACCCGCGCCGGCAAGGGCACGATGGTCATCGCCACCGTCAAGGGCGACGTCCACGACATCGGCAAGAACATCGTCGCGGTGGTGCTGCGCTGCAACGGCTACGACGTCCACGACCTGGGCGTGATGGTGCCGACCGCCAAGATCCTCGACACCGCCGCCGAGCTCGGCGCCGACGTGATCGGCCTGTCGGGCCTGATCACGCCGTCGCTCGACGAGATGATCGGCGTCGCCAAGGAGATGCAGCGCCGGGGCCTGACCGTGCCGCTCTTGATCGGCGGCGCGACCACCTCGGGCAAGCACACCGCGGTCAAGATCGCGCCCGGCTACACCGGCGCGACGATCCACGTCGGCGACGCCTCGCTCGCGGTCGGCGTCCTCGGCAAGCTGCTGGGCGGCGAGCGCGGGCAGTTCGTCGCCGACAACGCCGCGCGCCAGGTAGTCGCGCGCGAGGCGTTCGCGTCGCAGCAGCAGCGCCGGCCGCTCTTGACCGTGGCCGACGCGCGGGCCCGCCGGGCCGCGCTCGACTTCGCGACCCTGCCGACGCCCGCGTTCACCGGCGTGCGCACGGTCGAGGTGCCGATCGCCGAGCTGGTGCCGTGGGTCGACTGGTCGCCGCTGTTCCACACCTGGGAGCTGTCGGGCACGTACCCGAAGCTGCTCGACGACCCGCGCAAGGGCGACGCCGCCCGCAAGCTCTGGGCCGACGCCCAGGCGCTCCTGACCCAGCTCATCGAGCAGGGCGCGCTGACCGCGCGCGGGGTCTATGGCTTCTTCCCGGCCGCCGCCGACGGCGATGATCTGGTGGTCTACGCGCCTGACGGCGGCGCGGTCCTGGCGCGGATGCCGATGCTGCGCCAGCAGGAGGACAAGACCCCGTGCCTGTCGCTGGCCGACTTCGTCGCGCCGCTCGAGCGCGGCGTCCCCCGCGACCACGTCGGCGCGTTCGCGGTCACCGCCGGCCTGGGCCTCGACGCGATCGTCGCCCGGTTCGAGGCCGACCACGACGACTACCACGCGATCATGGCCAAGGCCCTGGCCGACCGCCTGGCCGAGGCGTTCGCCGAGCACCTGCACCACCGGGCCCGCGTCGACTGGGGCTACGGCGCCGCCGAGCAGCTCGACCACGCGGGGCTGCTCGACGAGCAGTACCGCGGCATCCGCCCGGCGTTCGGCTACCCGGCCTGCCCCGACCACGGCCCCAAGCGCGCGCTGTTCGAGCTGCTGGGCCACGCCGAGTTCCACGGCATCACGCTGACCGAGAGCCTGGCGATGGTGCCGACCGCGGCGGTTTCGGGCCTGTACTTCGCGCACCCGCAGGCCAAGTACTTCGGCGTCGGCCGCGTCACGCGCGAGCAGGTCGAGGACTACGCGCGCCGCGGCGGCGTCGACGTCGTCGAGGTCGAGCGCATGATTCCGTCCAACCTGGCGTATTGAGCCCCGATGTCGGCCGGCTCGGCGCCGCTTGGGGGTAGCATCGCGGACAGGAGGACCTCATGAACTGGATCACTGTCATCGCGCTCATCGCCGCAGGCATCCTCGCCCTGGCGGGAATCATCATCGCCCAGAAGCCGCAGGCCAAGGACCTGATCGACAAGCTGGTGCCGTTCCAGGGGTTCATCGGCGTCGGCCTGCTGGTCTGGGGCGTCATCAACGCCATCAAGTTCCTGCCGAAGATGAGCGACATGACCCAGAGCAACTTCCCCATGTCGATCCTGCTGGCGGTCGTCAGCACGCTGGTGGCCGAGCTGGGCCTGGGCTTCCTGTTCGGCATGCCGATGGTGGCCAAGTGGATCCCGGGCGAGACCCCGGCCGAGCAGAAGGCGATGGAGATGCAACAGAAGCTGCTGCCGTTCCAGACGCTCCTGGGCGTGGTCGCGATCGTCGCCGCGGTGCTCATGGGCTACGTCACGAGCAAGTACGGCAGCGGCTGGTGATATCCGGCGCCGCCCGCCGCGCCTCATCGCGCCGGCGACGGTCCGCCGCGCCCGTCCCTGGTGACGCGCTGTCCTGACATTCTCGGACGCCTTCGAAGGCGCGCCTCGCCGTAGAGCGACCGGCTTCCGGCGCCGGCGCCGACTCGGGTCCCGGAGCCGACTCGGGTCCCGGAGCCGACTCGGTCCCGGCTCCGGTTCCGGCTCCGGCTCCGGTTCCGGCTCCGGCTCCGGCTCCGGTTCCGGCTCCGGTTCCGGCTCCGGTTCCGGTTCCGGCTCCGATCGGCTGACACCCGTCGCTTGGCTCCGGCCCTCCGGTGCCGGCTCCGATCGGCTGACACCCGTCGCTTGGCTCCGCTCCGACTCCGCTCGGCTGACCTCCGACTCCGATCGGCTGACACCCCTCCGACTCCGATCGGCTGACACCGTCGCTTGGTGCTCCGACTTCGCTCGGCTGACACCCGTCGCTTGGCGCTCCGACTCCGCTCGGCTGGCACCCGTCGCTTGGCTCCGGCCGCCGGTTCCGATCGGGTGACACCCGTCGCTTGGCTCCGGCTCCGGTTCCGATCGGGTGACACCCGTCGCTTGGCGCTCCGACTCCGATCGGGTGACACCCGTCGCTTGGCGGCGCCCGTCGCTTGGCGCCGGCCGCTGGTTCCGATCGGGTGACACCCGTCGCTTGGTGCCCATTCCGATCGGGTGACACCCGTCGCTTGGCTGACACCCGTCGCTTGGCTGCTATCCACTGCGCGGCACGGGCGTGAGCTGGCGTACGCACGTGCGCTCGGTGTTCGCTCATCGATGTTCGGCCGCCGCGCGGCGCGCCGGTGTGCGCCTGGCAGAATTCATCGCGACCGAACCGGAACGTCCGACCAATTCCAGCTTCATGTCGATTTTCGGCCCACGCCCGGCCGGATCCTGGTTAGACTTTCGGTTCTCCCCTAGAGGAACCACTCCAACCCCTGCCCTCCATGGCTGTCCCGACGCGTTCGCGGGGATGAGTCGGACGAGGCGAGCCAAGCGGGTGATCGCCGGAGGCGTGCCGCCGGCAGGATCCCATCTCACGAGGTAACCATGCGTATCACCGATGACCTCCACCGCGCCGTCCGGGCCCTCCGGGCGATCGTGGATCGCCTTCGGAGACGCAGCATTGCCTGGCTGGAGGCCGGGCTCGGCCTCGCCGCCTGCGAGCGCGGCGGCCAGCGCCTCGAGATGCCCCCGCCGGAGGTCGCCGTCTCGGCCCCGCGCGAGGTCCGTCCGGCCCCGGCCCCGGCGCCGGTCTCCGAGGTGCCGATCGCTCGGTTCCAGATGACGTTCTACTTCATCATCCACGAGGCCGAGATGGAGGCCCCCCGGCCGGCCAACGACAACACCTCGGACGAGGTGTCGCTCGCCGCGATCGGTGCCGCACCAGCCCCCGAGCTGGTGCCGCTCAAGGACCAGGCCTGCGTCCCCCTCGCCCACGTCACCAAGGCGTTCGCGGGTCAGGTGATGATGCAAGGGACAGGAAAATTACGAGATGGACGGATGGTGAACGTCGCGACCCGCTGCAAGTGCGGGCGGCCGTGCTTCCACCTGGTGTCGCCGCAGCGCCAGTGGGGGACCGGAGGGAGCGGCCGGGCCCTGGTGCCGTTCCGATCGGTGGCCGTCGATCCGGCCGTCGTGAAGATGGGGAGCCTCCTGTACATCCCGGCCCTGGACGGGATGCGCATGCCCGGCCCGGCGGGGGTCGGCGGGTTCGTCCACGACGGCTGCGTGGTCGCGGTCGACACCGGCGGCGGGATCGATGGGCACCAGCTCGATCTGTTCGTCGGCCGGCGCGCCTACTACAAGGCGATGTCCAAGCGCGGCGGCAGCCACAGCTGGTCGAAGAGCATCGAGGTGTGGCACGGCGAAGGTCGCTGCGAGCAGAAGGGCGGCAAGGTCCGCCGCTCCGCCGCCGGCTCGATCTGATCGGTCGGCCCCGCGCCCGGCGCGCCGGTCGCTCGCCGATCTGACCGCCGGTCGCGCCTGACTTCCGGTCCGGATCCGCCCGCGGTCCGGCCCCGCTCGTGCGCAGCCGCACGGAAATTCGACAAATTCAACCGACGGCCGAGACCCTCGCGGAGGCGCTCGATCAAGCCTTGCGCAGGAACTCGGCCTTGAGCATCACGCTCAGGTTGTCGACCTTGCAGTCGACCGCGTGGTCGCCGTCGGCCAGGCGGATGTTGGTGATCTTGGTCCCCTGCTTGAGGGTCACCGACGACCCTTTGACCTTGAGGCTCTTGATCAGGACCACGGCGTCGCCGTTGGCCAGCGCCACGCCGTTGACGTCCCGGACCACGCCGTCGTCCTCCGGCGCCGGGGCCTCGGCCGCCGGCTCGCCCGGCGACCACTCGTGGGCGCAGTCGGCGCAGACGTAGCGATCGCCATCGGGGTAGACGTTGGGCTGCGCACAGCGCGGGCAGGTCGAGGGCTCGTCCATCGCGGCCTTGTCGCAGAACCGGGCACCGGGCGCAATCGCACTTGGCGGGCACGGCCCGGCCACCGCAATCGCACCGACCGCCTCCGTCCGTTCTGGGACAGGACGCCGCGCGAGCTGCACATCCGCGCGTTCAAGGACGCCAACGGCGACGGCATCGGCGACCTGCCCCGGCGGGCCCTCGAGGTCCCAGCGCCACCGCGATCTCGATGAGCTCGGGCCGGCACATCGCGTGCATCATTTGCCGGGCATGGCCCTTCGAACCATGGCGCTGTCGCTGACCGTCGCCCTCGCCTGCGGTGGGAGTGATCCCGCCCCGGTGCTCGACGCAGCCGGCGCGGCCGACGCCAGCCCGGACAGCCCGGACCCGATCACCGTGGGCGGCTGCGCGCCGAGCGACCTGGACCTGTGCGAGTGGATCCCGGCCCCGGCCGACCGGTACGCCGCCGCCCAGCCGGTCACCGCCACCCTCGCCTACGTCGACGTCACCGGCGCCTCCCGGACGATCGAGGTCGCGATCCGGGCGCCGGTCGGGGCGCCCGAGCCGCTGCCGGTGGTGGTGTGGTCCCACGGCGGCAACGACGGCGTCATGAACGCCCTGAACGTCGGGACCGAGTGGGCGGCGATCCTGGTCGCGGCGGGGTACGTGGTCATCGACGTCGCCCACGCGCCGCGCGACGTGGCCTCGCGCCAGGCGCTGTGCGAACAGCTCGGCTACGACGCGGCCGGCTGCCTGACGTTCAAGTACCTGCACTGGGATCGCCCCCACGACGCGGCCCGGGTGTTCGACTTCATCGAGGCCCAGGCGGCCGCGGGCCCCTGGGCCGGGCGCATCGACGCCGCCCGGATCGTGTACGCCGGCCACTCGGCCGGCTCCGGCGGCGTGCTGATGGTCGACGGGGCGCCCCGCGACTATGCCGGGCAGCTCGTCAGCCTGCGCGATCCGCGCCCGATCGCCTTCCTCGCCAACTCGCCCCAGGGCCCCGGCGACGAGGGCTTCGTCGAGGCGTCGTTCGCCGGCTGCGCGCGCCCGACCCTGGTCAACACCGGGGTCGGCGACGACACCAACGTGCTCGGGATCAACCGCGCGCGCTCGTTCGACCTCATGCCCGACGGCGACAAGTTCCGGCTCTACCTGCTCGAGCCGGCGGCGCGCCACGCGACGTTCGATCAGAGCGGCGACGCGTGCGCGACCTACTCGAACCAGCAGGGCCTCGACGCCGGCCGCTGCCCCACGTACCAGCGGTGGATCGCGTCGTCCGCGCTCGCGTTCCTCGACGCCTACGCCCGGGACTCGGCCGCGGCCCGGGCCTACCTGGCCTCGGACAACCTGACCGTGCTGGCCGGCGGCGCCGCGACCTGGGACCGGCGCTGACCGCCGTTCGCCGTCGGCCGCGCTGATCTGGCTCCGGAGCCGGAGCCGGAAGCCGGAGCCGGAGCCGGAAGCCGGAGCCGGAGCCGGAAGCCGGAGCCGGAGCCGGAGCCGGAGCCGGAGCCGGAGCCGGAGCGGAGCCGGAGCCGGAGCCGGAGCCGGAGCCGGAGCCGGAGCCGGAGCCGGAGCCGGAGCCGGAGCCGGAGCCGGAGCCGGAGCCGGAGCCGGAGCCGGAGCCGGAGGCCGGAGCCGGAGCCAAGGCAATACGTGGTCGCTGCCGCGCGTCGAAGCGAGGTGCAGCACAACGGCGCGCTGGTCCTGGTGGCATGGCTGGCGGCGTGCGGGGGCGCCGCGGTCGCGCCCGTGGCCGAGGCCGTCCCGCCCGCTCCAGCGCCGGCGAGCGTCACGCCGTGCTTCCCCGACCGGCCCCCGCTCGACGCCGGCGACCTCCTGCGCCAGCTCGAGCAGCACGCGTGGTGGTGGGCCCAGGACGAGGCCGAGCTCCCGCCGCCCGAGGCCTTCGGCACGTGCACCGTGCACCGCGGCCAGATCCACAGCGCCGACGGGGTCGTGGTCGCCGAGCTCGGCTGCGGCGTCCAGATCTTCGTGCCCGGCATCCACGACGAGGTCGGGATCGAGCTGGGCGCGCGCGGCGCCGACGTGATGGCGCGCTGGACCGCGCCCCACGGCCCGATGCTCTGCACCGGCGACGGCCCCGACCAGGCGCGGTGCGGGTACGAGCGCCCCGAGGACGGCGACACCGACCTCACCCGCTACGTCGTCGCCGGCGCCCTGCCGCCCGACGTCGACGCCCTCACCGGCGCCGACGCCGAGGTGTTCTTCGCGCCCCGGCGGGTGGTCCAGATCCACTACAGCGGCTGGTGCCACTGAGCTTTCGGGTCGGCGCCTCCGCCCTTGGCAGAGGGCTTCGTCGCCGAACTCCATCGGGCCAGGGCGCCGACAGGGCCCCCACCCAGGACCACCCAGGACGCGAAACTCGCGGCGCGTGGCCGGGGGGCAAGCCCCGAGGGGCCCCTCTTCACGACCGCCCAGCACGCGAGACTCCGGTCGCGTGGACCGCGCCGGGCCGCCGGTCAGCGGGCCTTGGCGGCCCACTCGATCGAGCGCATGAAGAACTCGATCGACCCGGCCTGGGTGCCGTCGAGCAGGCTCTCGTTGTCGTAGGCCCCGTAGTCCTCGACGAACATCGGGCCGGCGAACACCGAGCGGCCCGCGCCGAGCGTCCACGCCTCGGCGACCGTGGTGCCGCCGACGGTCAGGAGCCCGGTCGCGCCCGGCTGCGGACCGCCGCCCCAGGGCAGCCACTGGTTGGTGGTGAAGTTGGCGACGCCGGTGGTGATCGGGTGGCCAGAGACCACCGCGACCGACTGGTTGCCGCTGAGGTAGTTCGCGACCAGGGTGCTCGGCAGCACGCCGACCAGCTGCGGCGACATGAAGTCGCTGAACAGGAACCAGCCCGACGCGACCACGCCGTGGCCGGCGGTGCGGACGTACTGATCGACCACCGCATCGTAGCTGGTGTAGTCCGGCATCACGCAGCCCGAGTTGCCGGGCCCTGGGATCACGACGACGTCGAACGCGTTGATCTCGGCGGCGGTGTCGATCTCGGCGCCGGTCACCACGGTGACGGTGTGGCCGCGGGCCTGGACCAGGGTCGTGACCCGCGGGTACGCGTTGGTGGCGGCCCGCAGGCACGACATGGCGCTGGCGTTGAGGGCGACCCGGGCCCCGCGGTAGGTGGCGGAGATCGTCGTGGCCGCCGAGACCGTGAACACGCACGAGCCGGTGCCCGAGCAGCCAGCGCCGCTCCAGCCGTTGAACACCGAGCCCCCGACCGTCGTCGTCAGCGTGACCACGGTGCCGGGCGCGAAGCTGCCCGAGCAGGTCGCCCCGCAGGTGATGCCCGCCGGCGACGACGTGACCACCGCGCCGGCCGCGGCCAGGCCGCTCTTGCTGACGGTGATCGTGACCACCGACCCGTTGAACGTCGCGGTGACCGCGCGCGCGGCCGACATCGTGACGACGCAGGTGCCGGTGCCGGTGCAGGCGCCCGACCAGCCGGCGAACGTCGAGGTCCCGGTCGCGGCGGCGGTCAGGGTCACGACCGTGCCCGAGCCGTAGCTCGCGCTGCAGGTGGCGCCGCAGTTGATGCCGGCCGGTGACGACGTGACCGTGCCGCTGCCGGCGCCGGCCTTGGTGACCGTGAGCGTGAACTGCTGCAGCGTGAAGGTCGCGGTCACGCTGGCGGCGGCGGTCATCGTCACCGTGCAGGCGCCGACGCCCGAGCAGGCGCCGCTCCAGCCCGTGAAGGTCGAGTTGGCCGCGGGCGTCGCGGTGAGCGACACCGTCGTGCCCGAGTCGTACGGCTCGGTGCAGTCGACGCCGCAGTTGATCCCGGCGGGGTTCGACGTGACCGTGCCGGTGCCGGTCCCGGCGGTGGCCGCGGTCAGCGTGAACTGCCGCAGCGTGAACGACGCCGTCACCATCCGGCTCTGGGTCATCGTGACCGTGCACGTGCCGGTGCCGGTGCAGGCGCCGGTCCAGCCGTTGAAGACCGAGTCCGGTGACGGCATGGCCGTGAGCACCACGGTCGAGTTGAACGCATACGACATCGCGCAGGTGGCGCCGCAGTTGATGCCTGCCGGCGCGGAGGTCACCGTGCCCGTGCCGTTGCCGGCCTTGCTGACGATCAGCGTGAAGTTGTCGAGCTGGAAGCTGCTGTTGATCACCGCGTCGCCGATGACCGTGAACGTGCACGGTCCGAGGCCGGTGCAGATCCCGCCGCTCCAGCCACCGAACAACGAGCCCGGCGACGGCGCCGCGGTCAGGGTGAGCGAGGTGCCGTACGCGAAGGTCGCGACGCACGCCCCGCCGCCGGGGCTGCAGCTGAGCCCGGCCGGCGCGGACACGACCTCGCCGGCACCGTTGCCAGCGACGTTGAGCGTGACGGTGTGCTGCGCCGGCCCGAACTCGATCGACACCGCGGCGTCGGCGGTGACGGTGACGGTGCAGGTCGTGCCGGTCGTGCCGGCGCAGGCGCCGCCCCAGGACACGACCGATGACCCGACCTCGGGGGTGGCGGTCAACGTGATGATGGCGCCGATCGTGAACTGCCCCGAGCAGGTCGCGCCGCAGTCGATCCCGGCCGGGGTCGACGCCACCGTGCCCGCGCCCGTGCCGGACTTGGTGACGATCACCGTCGCCATCGTGTCGGCGTCGATGCCGGCGTCGATCGGTGGGGGCGCGTCGGTGCTTGGCGACGAGACCTCGCCACAGGCGACGGCCGCGAACAGGATGGCGAACGAGAGACGAGCTAAACGCATGGGACCTCCCCGGTCTATCGACCATCATACAGGTGCGCGGGGTCGTGCTGTAAAGCCCCCGACCGCCGCGACGTCGCGACGTGTGACGCGCCTGGCGTCCGACCCAGACGGTGCGCCGCCCACTTCGTGAACGCCGGCGCCGAAGGTTTGCTACCGTCCCGGGCCATGACCGACAGCACTGGACGGTTCGTCTGGTACGAGCTGCTCACCTCCGATCCCCAGGGTGCGATCGAGTTCTACGCCGACGTCGTCGGGTGGACCACGGAGCCGTTCGGCGATGACGGATACACGATGTGGGTCGGTGGCCAGGGACCGCTGGGCGGTGTCACGCCGCTGCCGGAGCAGGCCAAGCAGCTCGGCGCGCCATCGCACTGGCAGTCGAACGTGGTGGTCGCCGACGTCGACGCGACGATCGCGCGTGTGCGAACGCTCGGCGGCAAGATCTACGTCGCCGAGGAGGTCCCGACGGTCGGCCGGTTCGCGGTCATCGCCGACCCGCAGGGCGCGACGATGGCCGTGTTCACCCCCGCGCAGGACATGGCCGCGCACGACGTCGCTGAGCCGGGCGAGTTCTCGTGGCACGAGCTGTACACGAGCGACCTCGACGCCGGGTTCGGCTTCTACCAGCAGATCGTCGGCTGGGAGAAGACGGGCGCCGTCGACCTGGGGCCGATGGGCGAGTACCGGCTGTTCGGCCGCGCCGGCGCGCCGCTCGGCGGCATGATGACCATGCCGCCCGGGATGAAGACCCCCGACGGCCGCCCGGTACCGCCCTCGTGGATGTACTACGTCACCGTCGCCGATCTCGACGCCGCGCTCGGCCGCGCCCAGGCCCGCGGCGCCACGGTGCTCAACGGACCGATGGAGGTCCCGGGCGGCCAGCGGGTCGTGCAGCTGCTCGATCCCCAGGGCGCCGCGTTCGCGCTGACCACGCCGCCCGCCGCGCGTTGACCGGCTCAGGGCTCGCAGGTTCTTCGGTCGACGGGAGGAGGCCTGGTGAGCTCAGGGTTCTCCATCCGAAATTCCCACGGAGCGCCGAAATCCGGTCGATGAGCAGCTGGCGACGGCCTCTCAGGAGGCTCAGATTGTCGTGGTGCGCGACCGGCTCACCCTCGGGAAAGCGCGACCGATCGCGGCGGCGGCGCGCCGGGCGCTGGCACATCCGCTGCATCGTGCCTCGTCCGTGCGCATGCCCGTCGCGATGAAGGTCCTGCTGGGCGCCGCCGGCGCGCTCGGCTGTGGTGGGGACGACGTCGACGACGACGCGCCCGCCGACGTCGTCGGCTCGATCGAGATCGAGGAGGCGCGCCTCGATCCGTCGCTCCGGGTCGCGTCGATCTACGCGCTGTTCACCGACCCGCCCTCGCCCGACCGCTTCGACGACGGCACCTGCCGGGTCTACGAGCGCCCGTGCCTCGGCCAGGTCGGCGCGTGCGCTTCGCCGCCGCAGTACTCGGCCGGGCCGATCACCATCGCCGGGCTCGCGGTCCCGGCGACCCTGGTGCCGGAGCCGACGAGCCACGGCTATCCGACGCCGCCGCTGCCCGCCGACGCGTTCGCCGACGCCGCGATGATCACCGTGTCCGCGCCCGGCGCCGGCGTGCCCGGGTTCGAGATCGCGGTCGGCGGGGTCGTGCCGCTCGAGTCACCCTACGCTGGCGCCTCGGCCGCGGTCGTGCCCGGCCAGCCGCGGGCGCTGACCTGGACGCCCGCCACCGACGGCGCGCGCATCCAGTTCCGCTTGAACTGGGCCAACGTCTGCCACGCTGGCGCCGAGTGGTACGTGCTCGAGTGCGACGTCCCCGACACCGGCGCGTTCACGATCCCCGCCGCCGCCACCGCCGCCCTGCCCGCCGACAGCTTCGGCCCCTGCGGCGGCGGGCTCGCGCGGGTGCGACGCGCGTCGGTGCCCGGGCGCGCCGTCGAGGTCCGGGTCGCCAGCGCCGACTACTTCGGGTTCTTCTGACGGCGGCGCGGGCGCGGTCAGGTCCACTCGGTGAGGCCCTCGCGCGCGTAGAGCTCGCGGAACGACGGCAGCGCCTTCATCGCCGTCGCGTGGGCCGCCAGCGCCGGCCACGTGTGCGTCGGGCGCGGCATGTTGCGCGACCACCGCATCAGCATGGTGAGCATGAAGTCCGCGGCCGTGCGGTTCGCCCCCACGAGCCATGGCCCGCGCGCCTCGAGGTGCGCGGCGACCTGGGCCCACGCGGCCTCGACGCGCGCGCGCGCCGCCGTCTTGGCCGCCTCGGCGTGGGCCGCGCCGGCCGGCTCGTCGGGATAGAACCAGGCCCGGTAGGCCGGCTGCAGCGTGTTGGCCATGAAGCACAGCCACTGGTAGTAGAGCGCGCGCGCGGTCGTGCCCGGCGACGGCGTGTGCAGCGCCTCGGCGTGGAGGTCGCCGAGGTGCATCACGATCGCGACCGCCTCGGTGATCGGCGTGTCGTCGACGACCAGCGTCGGCACCACGCCGGCCGGGTTGAGCGCCAGGTAGGCCGGCGCCTTGTGCGCCCGGGCCTCGAGGTCAAGGCGGTGCAATGCGTGCGGTACGCCGAGCTCGATCAGCAGCCAGTGGACGACCAGGCTGGCGGTGCTCGGTGCGTAGTAGAGCGTGATCATGCGGCGCCGAGCGTAGCGCGCCAGGGCGCGGTGCGACCTCAAGGTCAGGTCCACGACGCCTGCGCCGGTTGCCACGGCAACGCGCCGGCCCGGATCCTGACCGCTCGGACGCTGTGCCCTAGGATGGGGCGCATGACGAAGTCGGTCGCGCTCCAGGCCACGCCCGCATCGGCCCTCATCTCGCAGCGCATCGCCGAGCTCGGGGACTGGCGCGGCGACACGCTGCGTCGGATGCGCGCGCTGATCCTCGCGGCCTCGCCCCAGATCGTCGAGGAGTGGAAGTGGATGGGCACGCCGGTCTGGTCGCAGGCCGGCATCATCTGCACCGGCGAGTCCTACAAGCAGGTCGTGAAGCTCACCTTCGCCAAGGGCGCGGCCCTCTCGGACCCGGCCCGGCTCTTCAACGCGAGCCTCGACGGCAACGTCCGCCGCGCGATCGACCTCCGCGCGGGCGAGACGATCGACGCGACGGCGTTCACGGCGCTCGTCCGCCAGGCCATCGCCCTCAACCGCGCCGGCAAGGCGAAGCCCGCGCCGGCGGCGAGCGGGCAGACGACGGTCGCGCCGGCGAAGACGACGGCCGCGCCGGCGAAGACGACGGCCGCGCCGGCGAAGACGACGGCCGCGCCGGCGAAGACGACGGCCGCGCCGGCGAAGACGACGGCCGCGCAGCCGCCGACGAAGGCCAAGGGCGCGAAGCCGCCGACGAAGGCCCAGGACGCGAAGGCGAAGGCCAAGGGCGCGACGCCGCCGACGAAGGCCAGGGCCGCGAAGACGTCGACGAAGGCCAAGGGCGCGACGACGTCGACGAAGGCCAGGGCCACGAAGGCCTGACGACCGCCAAGGCGAAGGCCGCGAAGGCGTGACGACCGCCAAGGCGAAGGCCGCGACCGCCGACGATGGCCAGGGCCGTGAAGGCGTGACGACCGCTCCGGACAGAATCACCTCGGCCGGATCCTGGTATCCGTCCGGGACGTCCTCCGCGAGCGTGCGTGACTTGGGGACCGGCGCCGGGCGCGTCAGCTGGGTCGGATGGATGACGACGTCCGGGTCGAACCTGGCGGAGGTGACGCGCCGCTGGCCCGCGACCACCGCGAGCTGGCGGCGAGACGCAGGGGCGCCGCGGCGCTGGCGACGCTCGGGGCGTCCGGTGTTGTCCGGATTTCGGACAGATGGCCGAACACCGGACGCGGCCGGACAGTGGGCCGCAGGCGGATCGAGGGGATGGCGTTGGCAGGCGGCTTGCTCTGGGCTGGTTCGATGTCGTTGCCACGCCCGGTCCGGCCCGGACGGTTCCTGATGGTGAACCGGCGCTGCGTGCAGCGTCAGTTCCTGTTGCGGCCGAGCCCCGGGACCAACCAGACGTACCTGTACTGCCTGGCGGTCGCGGTCGAGCGCTTCGGCCTCGAGATGATCTTGCCGTCGGTGATGTCGAACCACCACCACGACGTCACGTACGACCGCCACGGCTGCGAGGTCGAGTTCCGCGCGTACTTCCACATGCTGGTCGCGCGGGCGATGAACGCGCTCCTCGGCCGGGCGGAGAACTTCTGGTCGGCCGAGGCGCCGTGCACCGTCGAGCTGGTCGATCCCGCCGACGTCATGGACAAGCTGGTCTACGCCGCGACCAACCCGGTCGGCGACGGCCTGGTCGAGCGGGTCCACCAGTGGCCCGGCGTCAACGGCCTGGGCGCGCTGCTGCGCGGCCGCACGCTGACCGTGCAGCGCCCGCGGCACTTCTTCGCCGCCGACGGCGATCTGCCCGAGGTCGCGACGCTCACGCTCACCATCCCGCCCGAGCTCGGCGCCGCCGAGGCGGTCCGCCGCGAGCTGCGCGAGCGCGTCACCGCCGTCGAGGAAGCGGCCGCGGCCGAGCGCCGGCGCACCGGCGCCCGGGTCCTCGGCCGCCGCGCCATCCTCCGGCAGTCGTGGCACGACAGCCCCGACACGCCCGCGCCGCGCCGTCGTCTGCGCCCGCTGATCGCCGCCCGCGACACCGCGCATCGCATCGCCGCGCTGAAGGCCATCCGCGCCTTCCGCGAGGCCTACCGCGACGCCCGCCTCCGCTGGCGCGCCGGACTCCCCACCATCTTCCCCGCCGGCACCTACTGGCTCGCCCGCTTCGCGTCGATCACCGTCGCCGCCGCCTGACGCCGGCCCCGAGCCGTCGCCCAGCGCGTGGCCCCCGCACGCGCCGTCGCGGCGTGGCCGAAACGGCCGCCGGTCGCGCCCGCGTCACCCGCCCGCAGCCCGCCCTGCCGCGCCGGCGGCCTGCCCCAGGCGCCCCCGCCTCGCCGCCCCTTGCCGCCCTACCCCCGGTCCGGAGCCACCACGCCGGTCCGGCGCCCCTTGCCGCCCTACCCCCTACCCCCGGTCCGGAGCCACCACGCCGGTCCGGAGCCACGCCGCCCCTTGCCGCCCTACCCCCGGTCCGGAGCCACGGTCCGGAGCCACCGGGTCCGCAGCCACCCGGTCCGGATCCAGAGCCACGGTCCGGAGCCACCGGGTCCGCAGCCACCCGGTCCGGATCCAATGGCCCCTGGTCCGGATCCACCTGCCGCCCCCCCGTCCGGAGCCACCGGAGCCAGCCGGTCCGGAGCCCCGGCTGACGACGCTCAGCGCTCAGGGCTCGAGCGGCTCGACGGTCGCGTTGACCATGACGAGCGCCAGCCAGGCGGTGATGCGCTCGCGCGCGGTGCGGGCCCGGTGGGCCGGCACGGTGATGCGGTGTCGCCAGCCGCCGTCGTCGTCGAGGTCGAGGCGCCCCCACGACCGGATCGCGCCGAGCGCCTCGAGCTCGCGCACCAGGCCGCGGGCGACGCCCTCGTAGCGGCCGCGCGTGTGATCGTCGTCGCCGGCGATGACCACCGTCGTCCCGGGTGGCGGCGCGGCGGCGAGGTCGACGATCCGATCGAGCGCGGCGGCGTCGGTCGCGGCGTCGCCGATGGCGGGCGCGCACGCGCGCGCCTCGGCGAACAACACCACCGCCGCCCGCTTGGTCAGCCGCGCGACATCACGCGCCGGTGGCGCCGGCGCCGCGAGGTAGAACGGGTCGGCACCGCCGGCGCCGATGGCGTCGAGGTCGATCCGCGCGCCGAGCGAGAGCCGCGACAGCCAGCGCAGCCACGCGGGGATGACCGCGCCCGGGACCGCCGCGCGGAGCTCAGGATCGGCCGCCAGCGGCGCCGCCAGCAGCAGCGCCCACCCGAAGCTGCCGAACCAGCCGAGCCCGTTGTGCCCGAGCGCGCGCGCCCGCACGAACCGCCGCACGTGCGGCCAGGCGGCGGCGAACGCCTCGTCGCGATCGTGCGCACGCAGGTGCGCGACCAGCAGCTCGGCGTCGCGCGGCCCGGCCCGCATCCGCCGCGCCACCTCGTCGTCGCCGTTGACGACCGTGACGTCGACCGCCACGCCCTCGAGCGTCCCGTGCATGCGCGGTGGCACGGTCGGGATCGAGGTCAAGCCGAGCGCGGCCGCCAGCCGGGCCGGGTCGTCATGAGAGACCAGCACGTCGACGTCGCTGGCGTGGGCCGGCGCGTAGACGCTCGAGCCGTAGGCCTCGACCACGGCGCCCGCGGCGGCGACGGATCGGACCCGCGCGAGCACGCGCCCGGCGGCGCTGAGGTCAGGGACAGACCCGGTCATCGACTCCAGGAGACGTCGGATCGGGTCGGGGCGCCACCCGATCGCCGCGCGAATTCATGCGCGCGCTCCCTCGACGCGCGCACGTCGCGCGGACCCGAGCAGCGGCAGCGCCCAGCCGGCGGCCCGGCCTGACATGGCGAAGATCGTCGCGACGCCAGGCCCCTGCGCTGCGCAGGATGCCCTGACGTCGTCATCGGTCGTCGCCTGTCTCGTGGACACCGCACCAACGCGATCGGCGGCCGCTCGCGCGCGGCGGGACGGGCCGCTCACGGCGCCCCGCCAGCGCGCCTGACGTTGTCGTCCTTGATGCCGCGCGCTGCCCGGCAGCGGTGCGCCGCTCGGTTGCCGGACCAGGCCGATCCGCCAAACGCGACGGCCACGACCGCGCTGGCGACCGCGCTCACGCCGAGCGTGGCCCGATAGCCCGCGGCCCGATCGTCGAGGGCGGTGACGGCCATCGCGCCAGCGCCGACCGCGGACCCCACGGCCGCGGCGAGATCGACGAGGACCCATCCCTTGGTGGCGGTGCAGCGCGGCTCCTCGACGTGGACGGGACCATAAGGGTGGTCGAGGCGTTCCATCATCACCATCGAGCACCCCGACGCCCCGGCCAACGCTACCAGCGAGACAACAAGCACGCGTCGCATCCCACACCTCCGGCCCAGGATGCTCGCCTGTCACCATCTCCGAAGAAAGAGGTGACGACGACAATCGACAGGCCGGCTCTTCGGCGAGGTATCCAGTCCGGCCGCGGGCCACAGGAGCGGGTCAGTATCTCGTCACGGCGCGCTCGAGTTCGCGTGCCCGGCGCGCTACGTCAGGCGTGCGCGGGGTGCGTGCTAGCGTGCGCCGATGCACGGCATGCTGGCCCCGATCGTCGCGCTGGTCGCGTGGACCCACGTCATGTGGGCGTGGATGTACGCGACCCGGATCCCGGCGATCCGGCGCGCGCGGATGCGGCTCGATCCGCGGGCGCCGAAGGGCGCGCAGATGGGCAGCCTGCCGCCGGAGGTGCGGTGGAAGGCCGACAACTACAACCACCTGCTCGAGCAGCCGACGCTGTTCTACGCGATCGCCGTGGTGCTGGCGCTGGTCGAGCCCGACGGCGCCAGCCGTGGCCTGGCGTGGGCCTACGTGGGCCTGCGCGTGGTCCACAGCCTCGTGCAGGCGCTGGTCAACAAGATCGAGGTGCGCTTCGGCGTGTTCGCGCTTGGCTCGCTGGTGCTGATCGCGCTGACGGTGCGCGCGGCGCTGGCGCTGGCGTGATGGGCCGCGGTCAGAACTGGAAGTAGATGAACGGCACGATCGTCGGGTGCGCGAGCTCGCGCAGCACCAGCGCCGCGGCGGTCAGGACCGCGCCCTGCACCAGCGGGTGCGCGGCGACGAACCGGGCCCGGGCGGCGGCGAACGTGCCGGGCGCGAACCAGTGGGCGGCGAGCGCGGCGACCAGCGCGATGCGCACGACCCGGATCAGGTTGGGCGCGTCGTACTCGCCGGCGCCGAGGCGGCGCAGCACCGCCAGCGCGCCGGCGAAGGTCTGGGCGCGGAAGAAGATCCACGCCAGGCACACGTACGCGAACACCAGCGCGATCGCGAGCCCGCGCCGCGCGGCCCACGCCAGCCAGCGCAGCGCGTCGGCCGAGCTCGGGCCGACCGCGGCCGCGTCGGCCGACCACGCGACGATCGAGCCGACGACGATCGCCGGCAGCACCAGCGCGGTCGGCCCCCAGGCCAAGGCCGCCAGCGCGCCCGCGAACAGCGCCGCGGTCGCCAGCCGCAGCCCCAGCGCCGCGGCCGGGCGCGGCGCGCCGGTGATGATCGGCGCCGGCGCGCTCTCGAGCCACGCGGTCACGGCCGCCCACAGCGGCACCGCGTAGGCCCACGTGAACGCCAGGTGGGTCCACGGCCGGGTCGGCGCGAGGCCGGTCAGCTCGAGCGCGAGCCCGACGACGAACACCGCCACCGCGAGCCCCAGCACCTGCGTCCGCGCCGCGGCGCGCTGGTAGATGCGCGTCACCGCGAGCCCGCCGCCGTGGAGCAGCCCCCAGACGATGAAGGTCCAGCGGGCCCCGTGCCACAGGCCGCCGAGCAGCATCGTCACGATCAGGTTGCGGTAGGTGGTCAGCTCGCCGCCGCGGTTGCCGCCGAGCGGGATGTACAGGTAGTCGCGCAGCCACGTCGACAGCGAGATGTGCCAGCGGCGCCAGAAGTCCTGCAGGCTGGCCGCGCGGTACGGCGTACGGAAGTTCTCGGGCAGCGTGAACCCGAGCAGCTGCGCGGAGCCGATCGCGATGTCGGTGTAGGCCGAGAAGTCGAGGTAGATCTGGAACGCGTAGGCGGCCACGCCAGCGCCGACCTCGACCGACGAGTACAGCTCGGGGTGCGCGAACACGCGGTCGGCCAGGGCGTCGCCGAGGAAGTCCGCGACCGCGATCTTCTTGGCCAGCCCGACCAGGATCCGGAAGAGACCGTCGGCGGCGCGATCGCGATCGAAGAGCGGCAGCTCGCGGAGCTGCGGCAGGAGCTGCGTGGCCCGGACGATCGGGCCGGCGACGAGCTGCGGGAAGAACAGCACGAACGTGGCCAGCTCGATCACCGACCGGGTCGCGCGGATCTCGCGCCGGTAGACGTCGACCGTGTACGACAGCGACTGGAAGGTGTGGAACGAGATGCCGGCTGGCAGGATCAGCCGCCACGGCTCGGCGCCGCTGCCGAGCACGTCGATCCGGAAGAAGTCGGCATACTTGAACACCGCCAGGATGCCGAGGTTGGACACCAGCGACGCGATCAGCAGCGCGAGCCGGACGCCGCGCCGCTCGCTGGCCTCGATCGCGCGCGCCAGGTAGTAGTCCAGGACGATCGTCGCCGCGATCAGCGCCAGCAGGTACTGGTAGGCGCCGCGCTGGCCCGCGGCCCACGCGTGATAGAAGACCGCGCTGACGAGGCCGAGGATGAGCACGCGGCCGAGGTGGCGCCCGCGCTCGGTCTGGGCCGCGCCGAGCGCGAAGCCGACGGCGACCAGGTAGACCAGGTGGCCGACGCTGGCGAACGCGGCGGTGAACGCGCCGAGCGTGCCGGTGCGCCAGCCGACCAGGACGCACAGCCCGAGCCCGACCAGCCCGGCGGCGAGCGCGTGCGCGGTCCAGGTGCTGATGCGCTCGGCGGCCGCGGGATCGCCGCTGACGACGATCGCCGTCGGGATCGGCGCGCGGGCCGAACCCTTGCGGCCCTTGCCCTTGCGGCCCTTGCCCTTGCCCTTGCGGCCCTTGCCCTTGCTCTTGCGGTGGACGACGTGCGCGGTCGCGGCCCGGGCCGACGCCAGCGACGCCGCGGCGTCGACCACCGGGCGGTGGCGTCCGGCCAGCCCGAGGCCGAGCCGGACCGCGCCCGCGAGCACGAACAGGCCGATCGGGAAGCGCGCCACCGCCGGGAGCGGCGCGTCGGTGGCCAGCGCGAGCACGGTGCCGCCGATCGGATCCCAGAGCGTGCCGACGTCGTGCGTGAGCAGCACGTAGACCACGTCGGCCAGGAGCACCATCAGCGCGACGCGCGCGGCCGAGCCGGGCCACCGGCCGGTCCGGGCCAGGCCGTACAGGAAGAACACCGCTGCGAGGAACAGCGGGTATTGCGGGCTCGAGAAGAGCATGCGCTACGGCGTGGTGCCGGTCGAGCGCGCGGTCGGGTCGGTCGCGCTCCAGCGCGCGTGATCATCGAGCAGCGCGGCGAGGACCGCCTGGCCCCAGCGGTCGTAGCCGGCCTGGGTGAAGTGCACGTGATCGGAGTACGCCAGCGCAGGATCGGCGTGGAAGAACGAGTCCATGAGGTTGCCGCCTCCCATGGCGGCGAAGGTGTCGAAGAACGCGACCTGGTGCCGGGCCGCGGCCTGGCGCTGCACGTCGATCACCAGCGGCAAGAGCGCCGGCGTGTGCCACTGGCACTCGAACGGCACGCCCGCGTCGGGATCGGCCGGCGGCGGCAGCTTGCTGCAGGCCCGGCCACCGTCGCGCTCGCCCATGTCGGGCGGCCCCAGGATCAAGATCGACGCGGCGGGCGCGGCCGCACGCACGCGCGCGATCACGTCGTCGTAGGCCCGGGCCAGGTTGCCCAGGTCGAGCGTGGGATCGTCGGCCTCGTTGGTGCCGTACTGCAGCACGACCAGCGCCGGCCCGCGGGCCGCGACCTGGGGGCCGATGACGGACCAGTCCCAGGCGCGCAGGTGCGTGAGCCGGCGCCCGACCACGCCCAGCGCGTCGACCACGACGCCGGGGCCGGTGCGCTCGAGCGCGATCCCGAACAGCTGGATGGCCCCGCCGCCAGCCGGCTTGAGCCAGAGCTTGTGGGCGCCGTCCGCGACCGGGACCTGCAGCACCTCGGGCACCTGGGCCTCGGGCGCGCCGGCCGGCAGCTTGGTCGCGACCTTGGTCCAGGCGCCGTCGTCGACCTTGTAGCTGAACGCCCCCGAGGTCCGGGTGCGCAGGTGGAACACGTCGAAGCGCGCGACGCGGTCGACCGGACAGCTGCCGCAGGTCGCGACCCAGGCCAGCGCGCGCTTGTCGTCGGTGTGGCTGCGGACGCCGGCCAGGCCGACGGGCTCGACCGCGCCGCGCTTGCCGCCGAGCTCGGCCTTCCACTTACCCTCCGAGCCGAACGCGACGTCGCGCAGGTAGTAGTGCCGGACGGCGGGCTTGCCGGGCAGCACGAACCCGCGCCCGCCCTGGCCGAAGCGCGCGCCCAGGCCGCGGCGCAGCGTGCCGGTCAGCTGATCGCCGGCGGTGTGCGAGTCGCCGAACACCATCACCAGCGCGCGCCCGTCGGGGTCCTTGGCCTCGGCCCGCGCGAGCGCGGCGTGGAAGCCGTCGAGCGCGCCGGGCGGCACGGTCAAGAGCGGCAGCGCCGCGACCGGCGCGGGCCCGTCGTCGACGCCGGCGTCGAGCACGGCCGTGGGCGGCGCGGCCTCGGGGCTCGCCGGCGAGCGCGGCGGCACGTCGGTCGGCGCGCCAGCGCACGCGCCGAGCGCCAGCAGCGCCGCTATGAGACGAGGTGTGGTCACCGGCCCTTGTAGGCCTTGTAACCGGTCACCAGCGCGTCCGCCAGTCCGTCGGCGACCCGCGCCGTGCCGCGGCCAGACATGTGCGCGAAGTCGGGGCCGAGCAGGCCGCGCTTGTTCCACTTGATCGCCGCGCCCGAGCCGCCCATCCACGTGAACGTATCCCAGAACCCGCAGCCGAGCGCGAACGCGGCGCGGCGCTGGGTCTCGACCATCGCCGGCACGCCCCGGCGCGAGCGGACGTGGTCGTCATCGACCTCGGCCTGGTCGAGCGGCGACACCACCAGGCACGAGCCGTGCGGCTGCGCCGTCCGCACCGGCGCCAGGAGCCTGGTCCACACGTCCTCGTACTCGGTCATCGAGCGCTCGCTGCCCGACAGCCACTGCGCCTCGTTGGTGCCGATCATGATCACCACCAGGTCGGGCGCGCGGTGGGCCAGCTGGTCCCGCCAGTGGTCGGCCCGGTTGAGCAGCATGTTCTTCGCGGTGGCGCTGACCAGCGCCATGTTGTCGACGACCACGCCGGCGTCGCGCTCGAGCGTGAAGCCGAACAGCCGGACCCGGCCCGCGGCCCGCAGCTCGACCTGGTGCGCGCCGTCGGGGACGGTCACCCGCTCGAACCGGGCCTGCTTGTCGGCCGCGCCGGTGTCGATCGTGGCCGCGACCTCGCCGTCGACAGTCAGCTCGGCGGTGCCGCCGTGGGGCTGGGCCAGGTAGTAGACCTCGACCGACGACACCTTGCCGGTGGGCGTGCGCGCCGCCAGCTTGATCGTGCCGCTGCCCTCGGCGGTGGCGTTGCCGAGCCCGTAGAGGTGATCGCCGACGTTGGCCAGCGACACGCCGTACGACTTCCACGCGCCCGAGGCGGTGCGCGCGACCGCCTCGCTGTGGTTGAAGCGGTGGGGCGCGACCGCGTGGACGAACCCGGGGCCACCGTCGCCGAAGGCGTCCTGCAGGCGGGCGCGGATGCGGCCGGGCAGCGCGTCGGTCGCCGACACCGAGTCTCCGTACCACGACAGCCGGACCGGCCGGGCCGCGGCCCCGCGCTCGGTGGCCGCGAGCGCGGCGTAGAAGTCGTCGAGCGCCCAGCGCGCGCACCGCTCGGTCGCGCCGGCCGGCTGCACGCAGGTGTCCTCGAGGGTCCTGCCCGGGATCGAGGCCGGGACGCCGCCGAGCGCGGGCGCTGGCGCCGCGGCCAGGTCGGGCCGCGGGGGCAGCGGCGGGGCCACGGTGTCGGGCGTGTCCTCGAACGACGTGGTCCGCGCGGTCGGCGAGGACGGCGGCTGCGGCGGTCGCCGGGTCGGCAGGCCCCGCAGCGCGCGCAGGTTCCCGTCGGCGATCCAGACCGCGGCGCACAGCGCAGCGGCGAAGATCCCGAGGCTGGGAGCGACGGTCCAGGGTTGACGCGCGGCCTGCGCCATGGCGGCGTACGTAGAGCGCCCGGAGCGCGCCGTCAATTCCCGCGGGCCGCGATCACTTCCACACGCCGCCCGGCACGTCGCTCGGATCCGGAGGGGTCGGCGCCAGCCAGACGCCGCTGGTGAGCACGTCGCGCAGGCCGTCGATCGCCTGGGGCTGGCCATCGACCACGTCGCCCTCGAGGATCCACTCGGGCCGCGGGAACAGGTCGTCGAGCCGGGCCAGGATCGACCCGCGCTCAGCGGCCGGAGCGTTGGCCAGCAGGTTCCAGACCGTCAGGGTGTCGCCGGGGCCGGCGGCGACCAGGAGCGCGGGCAGCGCCGCCGCGTCGCCGGCGTCGTAGCGCTCGACCAGCTCGACCAGCGCCGGCGCGGCGGTGACCGCGACCGGCGTGCCGGGGCCGCGGCCGGCGACCGTCGTGACGGTGTGGCCGACCGTGACGTGGGCCAGGTGGTCGTGGGCGCCGAGCTCGACGACGCCGCTGGTGACCGTCAGGCGCGTGCGGCCGTCGGGCAGCACGACCAGCTCGTAGGCGCAGCCGAGATCGACCGCGGTCGCGGCCGGGGTGTCGACGACGAACAGCCGCGGCGGCGCGGTGACCCGGGCCGCGAGGCGGCCGCGGGCCAGGCGCAGGCGGTGCTGCTCGGCGCCGGTCGCGGCGAGCGTGAGCTGCGAGCCCCCGGCCAGGGTCAGCGCGCCGATGTCGGCGACCGTGACCTCGGCGGTGGCGCCGGCCGGGGTCTCGAGCGCGACGCCGACCGGCAGCACCCCGCCGCGGGTCGCGACGCCGCCACAGCGCGCGGGCGCGCCGGTGACCGTGAACGCGAACCCGGGCCCGGCCGGACCACAACCGGCGGCCCCGCCGCCGCCGCGCGTGGCCCACGCCGCGATCGCGATCGCCGCCGCCGCGACCACCACCGCCCCGATCGCGAGCCACGGCCGCCGCCGCCGGCGCTCGGGCAGCGGCCCCAGCGGCGCGTCGTGGGCGTGACCACCCAGCAGCGCCTCGAGCCGCGCGACCTCGGGATCCGCGCCGGTGCGATCCCACAGGTAGTCGTCGCTCATGGCGCACCTCCGTCGAGCCGCTCGCGCAAGAGCTTCATGCCACGGTGCAAGTTTACCCGCACCGACTCGGGCGTCAGCCCGGTGCGCTCGGCGATCTCGGGCCCGGTCAGGCCCTCGACCAGGCGCATGAGCAAGGTCTCGCGGTAGGCCTCGGGCAACGCGCGGATGGCGCGCAGCGCCGCGGCGGCCTCGGCGGTCGGCACCGGCGCGACCGCGACCTCGCGGGCGGTGTCGCCGCGCGGCTCCCGGGCCCGGGCCCGATCGATCGCCCGATGGCGAGCCATGGTCATGAGCCACCCCGCGAACGCGGCCGGCTCGCGGACGGCGTCGAGCCGGACCCAGGCCCGCGCGAACACGTCCTGGACCACGTCGGCGGCGTCGGCGGGCCCGACCCGGGCCAGCGCCACGGCGTGGACCGCGCGGTGGAAGCGCTGGTAGAGGCTCGTGAACGCGGGCTGGCTGCCAGCGCGCGCGGCCACCACCAGCTCGGCGATGGTCGCGTCGGTGATCGCCGGCGTGGCCACGCCTCGACCATGCGCTGGCCCGGCCGCGCGCTCAAGCACGCGCACGCCATGATCCCACGCGGATGGTCATGACGGCAGGACGGGCGCGACGGCCCGACCGTTAACCGTGATCGTTCGGAAGGACGGCATCGTGCGCCAGCGGGTGAGGCCACGTCGGCGCTGGCGCTGATGACCACGCGGGCGGCGCGGGGCCGACGGCGTGTCACGCCATCGCGTCAGGCCACGTCGGCGCTGGCGCTGATGACCACGCCGGCGTCGCGCATGGCCGCGATCGCCCGGTCGCCGTCGCCGGGCGCGAGCTCGACCGCCCGGCAGCCGTCGGCCACGAGCGTGACCGCGAGGCCCTCGGCGACCGCGTCGATGGCCGTGGCCCGGACGCAGTAGTCGGTCGCGAGCCCGAGCACGTGGACCGAGGTGACGCCGCGCGCGCGCAGCCACGCGCCGAGCCCGGTGGCCTTGCGCCGGCCGTTGTCCCAGAAGCCGCTGTAGCTGTCGACGGTAGGATCGGTGCCCTTGGGGAACACCGCGGCGATGCGCGCGCGATCGAGGTCGTCGTGGAGCGCGGCGCCGCGGGTGCCGGCGACGCAGTGCACCGGCCACAGCACCTGGGCCAGCCCGTGCAGGTCGACGACCTCGTACGGCGCGCGCCCGGGGTGGTTGGCGGCGAAGCTGCCGTGGTCGGCCGGGTGCAGATCCTGGGTCGCGACCACGCACGCGAACCCCGGCATCAGCCGGTTGGCGACCGCGACGGTCTCGTCGCCGCGCGGCACCGCGAGCGCGCCGCCAGGACAGAAGTCGTACTGCAGGTCGACCAGGATGAGCGCGCGGGTCACGGCGGCGATTGTACCGCCCCGGCCGGGCCCGTATCGTCGGTCATGGCCATCGATCCCGGGATCGAGCTCCTGCCCGACGTCCCCATCGCCGGGGCGCGCGACGATCTGCTCGGGCGCGCGCCGCTGGCCGAGCGGCTGATCGAGGTGGCGTGCGCGCAGCCGACCGCGCAGCCGCGCGTGGTCGGCCTGGTCGGCACCGCCGGCGCCGGCAAGACCAGCGTCGTGCGCCTGGCCCAGGCGGCGCTGGCCGAGCGCGCCGACGCCGCGACCGTCGCCGTCGACGCGACCGAGCACGGCACGGTCGAGTCGCTGCTGGCGACCTTGCAGCGCCACCTGTCGGACTACTTCGACGCCGCCGGCGTGGTCGAGCGCACCGACGCCGCGCGCGACGCGCTGGCCCGCTACGGCGAGGTGGTGTCGACGGTGGTGCGCCTGGTCGGCGTCAAGGTCGACGTCGCCGGCGCGGTCAAGCGCTCGCAGGACAGCGTCGCGGCCGAGCTGGTCGAGAACGCGTACCAGGTCGGCAAGCGCCTGGTCGTGATCATCGATCACCTCGATCGCCTGCCCGATCGCGATCTCGTGACCGCGCTGGTGGTGCTGCGCATGTACGCGCAGCTGCCGTACACCACGATGATCCTGGCCTACGACCGCCGGGCCCTGGCCGCGCGGACCGCGATCGAGGCCAGCGCGCTGGCGCGGCTGGTCACCGTCGAGGTCGCCGTCCCCCCGTGCGACCGCACGCTCCTGGCGCGGCTGGTCGCCGGCGGCGTGGCGCGCGTCGGCGCCCGCCTGGGCCGCGACACCGACGCGATCCTGCCGCTGTTCGATCCCGACGACGCCACCGGCCTGGCGCTGGCGCTGCTCGAGACCCCGCGCGACGGCAAGCGCGCGGTCAACGCCCTGGCCGCGGCGCTGCCGCTGTGGCCCGCTGGCGATCTGGGTCGGGCCGCCCTCGATCTCGTCGTCCGGCTCGTCGCGCCGGTGATCGACACGCCGCGGCTGGTCGCGGTCGCGAGCGGCGAGCGCGCCGGCCGCCGCGCCGAGCTGCGGGCCGCGGTCGCCCACCTCCCGATCGCCGCGGCATTGGGCCCGGCGATCGACGCGCTGCTGGCGTGACCCGCCCCCGGACTCAGAATCAGAGCCTGTCCGTATCTTCCGTCGAGCACCGGTCCAGGCGCCGGGCGTCTCGCGTCTCGGAGAGGAGGCTCGGCGGGGCTTGCCTCCGACGAGGGGAGGCCTGGCGACAGGCCTCCCGGGAAGCTCAGGTCAGCGGCTGACGCATCGGCTCGGGCACCGTCGGGCCCGGCGCTGGCGGCGGCGGCGGCGGCGCGTCGGGGCTGGGCTCGGTCAGCTGGGCCTTGCCGAGGACGAGGCCCTGGACGATCCACGCGGTCACGTAGACGAACACCAGCGACCACATCATCCGGCCGCCGTCGTCCATCGAGCCCTTGGCGAACAGCGCCTGCAGCCCGGCGACCAGGCCGATCGTCCCGACGACCGCGGTCACCAGCAGCGACAGGCCGCTGAACAGCCGCGTGACCAGCGGCAGCTCGGCGTGGTTGGTCTTGCCGAGCATGACCGTGTGGACGCCGAACAGGAGCCCGCCCGAGGTCAGGAAGCCGAGCGCCGCCCGCCACACCGGCGAGCGCTCGTTGCTGTTGCCCTTGAGCAGCACCGAGTACAGCAGCAAGAACGTGCCCAGCAGCATGAGCTGGTAGCCGTAGAACCGGAACAGGTGCAGGGCGAACTTCAGCCCGAACTGCGGATCGGCGGCGCCGGTGCGGTTGTGGCGCCAGCGGGCCACGACGTAGAGGATGCCGACGCCCCAGAGCGACGCCATGAACAGCATCGCCATCGCCGGCGCCAGCATGCTGACGAGGCCCATCATCTGGAACGGCGACGCGCGGTCGCCATAGTCGTAGTCGTCCATCGTGATCCCCCTGAGCGCGCGCGCTGCGCGCACGGCCATGCTACGCGGCGATCGCGCGCGCCGACAAGGTCACTCGTCGCCGACGACGCCCCCGGGCCCGTACTGGAACCGCGCGCCGGTGACGCGCGCGACCTGCTGGCCCGCGTCCTCCCAGCCGTAGGTGTACTTGCCGACGTGGCCCAGCCGCAGCGTGGTGTCGACGACGATCTTGTGGCCGGCCTGGCGCGCGCGCTCGCAGAAGGCGTAGTCCTCGCCCAGGTACCAGTACGCGCCGGGCGGCCCGGCGGGATCGGCCACGACCATCGGCAGGAAGTACGGCACGGTCGGCGCGCCGAACCGGGTGTTGCACGTGGGCAGCCCGAAGTGGCGGCGGACGTCGTCGTAGACCTCGCGCTCGGTGTAGAGGAAGCCGGCGCCGACGTACCGGACGTCGTAGAGGCCGCCGCTGGTGCCGACGCCGAGCTCGGTGGTCCCGGGCTCGAGGTGGACCGCGAAGTCGCGCACGCCCTTCTTGGGGTACAGGCCCGCGACCACCGGCAGGCGGTGCGCGCACAGCGCCGCGACCTCGGCGGCGGTGAACGCGACGTCGGAGTCGATCCACAGGAGCGCCTCGGCGCCGTCGGCCAGCGCCGCGGTGGCGGCGTCACCGCGGGTGCGATCGATCGCGGCCGAGGCCGCGAACCGCCGGACCTCGAGGCCCGCCGCCTCGACCTCGCGCAGCCCGCGCTCGCACGCCGGCTCGATGTGCGTGAGGAACGGGCAGAGGACGATCGTGCGCGGCGCCGCCGCCATCAGCTGCAGAAGCAGGCCGAGCTGCCGGCGATGTTGAAGCTGGCGGCGAGCGCGAGCGGCGTGACCGAGCAGACGGTGCCGGTCACCTGGTAGGTGACGGTCTCGCTGGCGGTGCAGGCGCCGAACGTCAGCACCGCGAGGTCGGTGCTGACGGTGGCGCCAGCGGCCACGTCCGACGACGGCGTGAAGCCACCGACCGTGAAGTTGCTGGCGCCGCTGTTGAACAGGCTCGCCGGGGCGTTGCCGCTGTTGTGGATGAAGATCGCCCGCGGCGCCGGGCAGCTCGCGTCGGCGGTGTCGAGCGCGACCACGGGCTGGGGCTGGCCCACGGCGTCGACCAGCGCCAGGTTGGCGCCGATGACCGTGCTGGTCAGGTCGATCGGGGTCAGCGCGCCGCCGGTGTCGGCGGTGATCGTCAGCGTGCCGGTGACGGTCGCGCCGCCGACGTCGGTGCCGATCACCGCGGCCGGCGGCGACACCGTGATGACGAGGTCAGCCCCGACGGCGATCGTCGCCGGCAGCGCGACGTCGAGCGTGAAGCCGCCGGTCAGATCGAGCGCGGTGATCGCGACCGGCTGGGCCGCGACGTTGGTGATCGTCAGCGTGGCGTCGGCGGTCGCGCCGCCGCACTCGGCGGTCATCGCCAGCGTGGGCGCGAACGTCACGGCCGGCGGCGCGGCGTCGACGGTCGCGGTGGCGTCGAACCCGGGCGCGTCGATGCTGGCGGCGTCGACGATCGCCGTCGACGGATCGTCACAACCCACGGCGGCGGTGACGGCCGAGGTCCACAGCATCGCGGTCAGGATCGGCGTACGACTCATGGCCGCAGACGGTACCACGCGTCGCCGGGCCCGCGTACGCTCGGCGCGATGCCGCGCGCCAGCCTGGTCATCCCCACGCGCAACCGGGCCGCGGCCCTGGCCCGGACGCTCGCCGCGCTGACCCGCCAGACCGAGCGCGACTTCGAGGTGGTCGTCGTCGACGACGGCAGCGACGACGCGACGCCCGAGGTCGCGCGCGCCTGGGGCGCGCGCCTCGACCTGCGCTACCTGCGCCGGGCCCACCGCGGCATCGCGGCGGCGCGCGCGGCGGCGATGCGGGCGGCGCGCGGCGCGGTGCTGATCCAGACCGACGACGATCGCATCGCCGCGCCCGGCTTCGTCGCCGATCACCTCGCGGCCCACGCCGACGGGTGCTGGCTCGTCGCCGGGACCCAGCGCGCGGTCCTGGCCGAGTGGTCGGCCACCGCCGAGCTGCCGGCGACCGCGGTCGCGGCGGTGCTGGCGCGGACCCCGGCGCTGGCCGCGCGCTGCACGGCCGCGCGCGCGGAGCTGATCACCGCGGACGAGCTGGCCGACGAGCTCGAGGCCGCGCTGGCGCGGGTCGCGGTCGACGAGCCGTGGTGGCAGCGCCACGGCGCGCCGCTCCGGGCGCGGTTCGGCCCGACCCTCGACGGCTACGCGTTCCCGTGGGCGGTGGCGGTCGGCGGCAACACCTCGGTGTCGGCGGCGCTGGCGGCGCAGGTCGACTACCTCGACGAGCAGTTCGTCGGCTGGGGCCTCGAGGACACCGATCTCCACTACGGGCTGTGCCAGGCCGGCGCCCGGGTCAAGCTCATCGACGGCGGCCTGAGCTACCACCAGCTCCACCGCCGCGGCCCCGAGCTCGGGCGCGAGTGGCTGGCCAACGCCCGGCGCCTGCTGGCCAAGCACGGCGACCTGGCGCTGTCGTCGTACGTGGTGGCCGTGCTGCGCCAGGCGGCCCTGCCTGAGGCCAGCGCGATCGCGCTCGCGGCCATGGCCGCCGCGCCCGAGGTCGGCGCCGAGCTCGGGCGGTGCCACCGCGAGCTGGTCGCCGCGGCGCGCTGAGGTGCGACGAGCCGCCCCGCCGAGACCGAGCCGCGGAGCGCGTCGACCGACGCTCGGCCGGAGCCGCGACCGGCGCCGAGATCAGGCCGGCTTGTACGCGGCCAGGCCGGCCGCCGCCTGACGCTGGACCTTGCCGCGGACCAGCGGGGTCCAGCCCAGCACCGCGCCCACCGGGCCCAGCGCCTGGCGGGCCCAGCGATAGAACGAGAATTCGTCGACGTGGCGCACGATCAGGCCGTCGCCGAACTCGAACCGCGCGTCGATCCGATTGAGCACCTTGCGACCCGTGGCCGAGAACGTGTAGCGCGCGTCCCAGTGGGCGCGGCCCGCACGATCGTCAGCCTCGATCCCCGAGTGCTCGATCTGCAGGTCCTTGCCCCGCTCGCACAGCATCGCCCACATGCGCCCGGCCTCCGCGCCGCGCAGCTCCGGGAAGACCGGGTCGGTGAACACCACGTCGGCGTGGTAGCAGCCGGCCATGGCGGCGGCGTCGCGGCGCGCGAACGCCTGGTAGAAGCGATCGATGAGGGCGGCGTTCGGGTGAGTCACGGCCGCATCCTACGCCGGAGCGGGAGCCGGTGCCGGAGCCGGAGCCGGAGCGGGAGCCGGAGCCGGAGCCGGAGCCGGAGCCGAACCCGGTGCCGGAGCCGGACCGGAGTCGCCGGAGCCAAGCCGGAGCCGGAGCCGGAGCCCGGCCGGAGCCGGAGCCGGGCCGGCCGGACCCGGAGCCGGAGCCGGAGCCGGACCCGGAGCCGGTGCCGGACCCGGAGCCGGAGCCGGACCCGGAGCCGGAGCCGGAGCCGGACCCGGAGCCGGCCCCAGAGTCGCGCCATCTGACAGCGTTCGCCCGCCCAGCCGCGCGGCGCCGTCGAACCTTCACCACCGGCGCGTCCCAACTCCGCGACCGCACGCCGCGGGCGCGGTGGCCGCGGGCTTGCTTCACTGCCGCCGGTGCGCCTGTCCGCTCTCGCCCTGGTCCCGCTGGTCGCCTGCGCCGCCCTCAACCACGCCCCGCCGCGCGATCCGTCGCCCGAGCTGCGGCCGACCCCGCCGACGACGCCCGCGCCGCCGGTGGCCCTGCGCGTCGTCACGTACAACGTCCACGGCGTCGACGGCGCCACGATCGCCGCGGCGCTGCGCACCAACCCGCGCCTGGCCAACGCCGACGTCGTGCTGATGCAAGAGGTCGCCGCCCACGGCCCGTGCAGCGCGGCGTGCGCGGCCGGCGCCGAGCTGGGCCTGGCGTCGATCTACGCCCCGGGGCACCAGCAGGACGGCGGCACCTCGGGCGTCGCGATCCTGGCGCGGTTCCCGCTGCGCGACGTCGAGATCATCGAGCTGCCGTACCGCTCGACGGTCGTGAACTCGGCGCGGCGCGTGGCGCTGGCCGCGACCCTCGACGGGCGCGACGGCCCAGTCCGCGTGATCGCCACGCACCTCGACAACCGGATCAACCCGGCCGCGCGGGTCGCGCAGCTGGCACCGGTCCTGGCCCACGCCCAGGCGTGGCCGGGCGCGGTCGTGATCGGCGGCGACATGAACACCAGCCCGTTCCTGTGGCTCGGGCACCTGGTGCCGGTGCCGGCCGGGATCCAGGACGACCGGCTCGAGCGCTCGGTCCGCGCCGCCGGCCTCGACACGCCCGTGGCCGGCAGCGCCGCCACCAGCCAGTGGATGAACATGCGGCTCGACGCCATCTACACCCGCGGCCTGGTCCCGGGCCGCTTCGGCGTCGAGCAGACCGTCCGGATCTCGGACCACCTGCCGCTGTGGCTCGACGCCCGCATCGGCCCCGCGCCGGCCGTGGCCGCGACCCGCTGAGCCCCGCGGCGGTCGGTGGCGCCAGCGCCGCCGCACAGGTGGGGCCAGGCGCGCGCGCCGGCGCACCCCGTCGGGCCTACCGCGGCGACGGCGCGCGGCGGGGCTGGGCGCGATCACGCTTGCCGCGCGCGGTCGGGCGCGGGATACCGCGGTCGTGCCCCATCGATCGCTCCTGCTCCTCGGCGTGCTCACGTTCGGCTGCGGCGGCGCGTCGTCGGGGGATCCGCTCGACGCCCCCGGCGCGGTCGATGGCGCGGCGCCCGACGGACCATCGGTCGACGCCGGCGGCGCCGACGCCGGCGGCGATGCGGCCATCGATGCCCCGCCGGTCGCGCCCGATCCGTGCTTCCCCGACCTGACCGCCGGCCACCACGTGTTCGGCTGCGGCGGGTTCCGGTTCGACGTCGAGGTGCCGGCCGCGTGCGTCGGCGGTGGCTGCGGCGTGATCCTCGACGTGCACGGCCTGACCATGAGCGCGGCGATGGAGGACGCCAACACCGGGCTGCGCGCGCGCGGCGCCGCCGCCGGCTTCGTCGTGATCCAGCCCAGCGCCAACCCGGCCCCGCCCCAGGCCTCGTGGAGCCCCACCGACGACGCGGCCGTCTACGACTTCCTGACCCGCGCGATCGCGGTCTACGCGATCGATCCCGACCGCGTGCACATGACCGGGTTCTCGCAGGGCGGCTTCATGACCTGGCGCATGCTGTGCGCCCACGCCGACCGCTTCGCGTCGGTCGCGCCCGGCGCGGCCGCCTCGAACTGCCCGACCGGTGGGATCGGGCCGGTGACCGCCGCGTGCCGCTTCACCGGCGCCGAGGTGCCGTCGCGCCACCTGTCGATCCTGTACCTGCACGGGCGCGCCGATCAGAACTACATCCCGTGGTCGTGCGCCCAGCCCCAGGTCGACGCCATCGTCAGCGCCTGGGGCCTGTCGGCGCAGGGCGTGGTCGCGTCGGGCCCGGCGTTCACGCGCACCCGGTGGACCGACGGCGCCGGCGCCGTGGTCGAGCTGCTCGCGCACGACTACACCTCGACCGCGCAGGTCCCGTTCGTCGCCGCCACCGAGCTCCAGGGCCACTGCTTCCCGGGCTCGACCGATCCGGGCAACCAGGTCGGCCAGCTGTTCAGCTTCAAGTGCGAGCAGCCGGCCGGGTTCGTCTGGGGCGCCGAGGTCGTCGCGTTCTTCGTCGCGCACCCACGCTGACGGCCCGCCGCGATGGCGCCGGCGGCGATCGCCGCTACAGTGGGCGCCATGACGCGCCGCACGTTGCCCGAGGCCCAGATCCACCCGGCGATCCGCGCCAAGCTCGCCGACAACCACCAGGACATCGTCGACGAGGTCCTCGCCGCGATCGCCGCCCACGACGTGGTCGTCGTCGGCATGAAGCAGAACCCGTACCCGAAGAAGGCGCGCAAGGCGCTGACCGCCAAGGGCACGCCGTTCCATTACCTCGAGTACGGCAGCTACCTGAACACCTGGCGGCGCCGCAACGCGCTCAAGATGTGGACCGGGTGGCCGACCTTCCCGATGATCTTCGTCAAGGGCGTGCTGATCGGCGGCTTCCAGGACCTCGAGAAGCTGCTGGCCTCGGGCGAGTGGGACCAGCTCCTCGCCGCGCCCCGCACCGCCGCCTGATCGAGCGCCGGTCCGGTCGCGCGCCGGGAGCCTCGCGTCGCGGATGGGCGACCGGCCCTCTGGGCTTCAGCTCGGGCGGACGCCGCCGATGGCGGCGCGCAGGGCGTCGAACGCGGGCGTCGACGAGGTCTCGACCGCGCGGCCGCCGTCGCTGGTCCTGGTGCGCTCGCTGGCCGCGACCGTCGGCGCGATGCCGGCGCGCGACAGCACGAACTCGACCGCGCGCACGCGCTCCTGCATCGACACGCTCTCGATCGGCAGGTACGGGATGCGGTGCTGCTCGAGCAGGAGCTTGATCATGCCGTCGATCCGCAGCACCGACTCCCACGACACGCCGGCGCGGACGCCGTCCTCCTTGAGGAGGTCGCGGTGCGGGCGCAGGAAGAACACCGTGCCCTCGGACACCCAGCGGATGTAGTCCTTGAACCGCTGATCGCCCATCAGGTCGGCGACGACGGTGGTGTGCTCGGCGGCGTAGGCCAGGTTGTCGAACGCGCGATCGCTGACGAACGCGCCCGCGTGCATCTTCTCGATCGCGACCTGCCGCCCGAACACGCGGTCCTGGTACTCGGCGACCAGCTCCATGTCGGTGCGCAGCGCGTCGAGCGAGCTCTCCATCTCGGCCAGGACCGCGCGGGCGACCTCGGTGATCATCGGCAGGCCGAACCGGCGGCTGACGTACCGGCACAGCGTGGTCTTGCCGGTGGCGTGGCTGCCCACGAAGTAGATGCGCATGAGCGATCGAGTACGGGATCGCTCTGACAGTCGCGCCGACTACGCGGCGGCCGGCTCGAGGTAGACCGACCGGGCGTGGCCGCACGCGGCGCACGCGAGCCGGACCACCACCAGCAGGCGACCGTCGAAGCGGATGGCCTCGTCGCTGGCCAGCGCGAGCGGCTCGCCGCAGGCGCACGTGCCGGCGGCCAGCTTGCTGCGCCAGGCGGCCGGGACCTTGACCGCGGTGGCGGCGGTGTCGCCGCGCAGGATCGGCGCCGCCGGCGGCGGGGACGGTGGCGGCAGCGCGGCCGGCCCCGCGGCCGAGCCGTCCGCGGGCGTCGGCAAGGCCATGCGGCGATCGGCCAGCACGCCGACCACCACGTACGCGGTGACGGCGCCGGCGAGCACGAGCACGACCCAGAGCATCTTGGCACCATGACCGATGCCGCCCCGCTGGTCAAAGGTGATTCAGGCCGGACGGCGCGGCGCGCCCAGGCCGAGCCGACGGTGGTCGGCCAGCGTGCATCGATCCTGGACCACGCGCTTGCCGGCGGCGCGCAGCGCCTCGGCCACGGCGTCGTTGCGGATGCCGAGCTGGAACCACACCACCGGCGCCGGGCACGCGGCCAGCTCGGCCAGGTGCCCAGGCAGCGCGTCGGCCCGGCGGAACACGTCGATCAGATCGATCGGCTCAGCCAGGTCGGCCAGGGTCGCCACGACGGGCGCGCCGAACAGCGCGCGGCCGACCAGCGCCGGGTTGACGCCGAGGACGCGATAGCCCTGCGCGTGCAGGTAGGCCGGCACGTAGTGGGCCGGGCGCGCGGGATCGTGGTGGACGCCGAGCACCGCCACGGTCGGGCTGTGCGCGAGGATCGCGCGGACGTCGAGATCGGTCATCGCCCCGATCTTAGGGCCCGCGCGTGAACAACTCGGTCGGTCTCGCGGCCGATCCATCCCGGCTGGCTGCGTTGCCGGCTCCGGTCCTCGGGTCACGTCCAACGAGGACGCTCCCCTCCGGTCCTCGCCGTCGCCTTGCCATCCGGGCGCCTCGTCCGCGATCCTCGATCGACTTGTTCACGCGCGGGCCCTTACCCCAAGGCGTCACTCCTTCGGCATGTCGATCATCGTGCGCGCGGCCTCGTCCTCGACGAACGCCCCGCCCTGCCACGCCCAGCGCTCGACCTGCAGCTTCGACGGACAGCAGGCGCCGTCCTCGGGCCCCGACATCATGCGCTCGACCACGACCGCGCCGCCCTCGACCTTGATGTCGTAGAGGCCGCCGTCGCCGCGATCGCCGCCGGGGAGGTGCCCGATCACCACCGGCTGGCCGTCCCGCAGGCCGTAGGCGTCGACGCCGTCGAACTGGCCGGTGCCGCCGCCGTTGTAGACCGAGACGATCAGCGCCTCCTCGACGCCGTCGCCGGTGACGTCGCCGAACACCGGCGGCTGGACGGTGAAGTAGCCGCGCTCGACGAACGCGTCGGGGTCGGTGGGCTGGTAGTCACCGGCGACCTCGTTGCCGTCCTCGTCGAACGCGAACGCGGCCTCGCCGTTGACGACGGTGAACGAGCCCTCGCCGACCTCGTAGGTCCGGTTGGCCCAGTCGATGGCGCGCAGGCCGGCGGGGGCCGTGGCGCCGCCGGTGTTGGCGACCGCGGTCGACCGAGCGCCGCCGCCGCAGGCGGCCAGCGTGAGGAGCGTGGAGCTGATGAGCGCGAGCTTCATGGGCGCGGATGTAACGCACCGGTCCGGCGCCGTCATCCGCGAAACCACCGTGGTAGCGTCGCGGCGGTCATGCGCGCGTCGTCGATCCTGGCCTGGACCTGCGTCGCGGCCGTCGTCGGCTGCGGCCGCGGGCGCGGCGGGCCGCACGGCCTGCTCGACGCGATCCCGCTCGAGGCCACCGCGGTGGTGCAGCTCGATCCGGCGGCGCTGCGCGACACCTGGATCGAGACGGTCGCGGTGGCGCTCGCGACCCGGGCCGAGGTGCCGCCGTGCGTCGTGACCCGGGCCCGCACCGCGACCCGGGTCGTGGTCGCGTGGGCCGACATGCTGCCCGACGACGGCTTCCTGGTGGCCCTGACCGGCGGCGCCGTCGCGCCCTGCCCCGAGCTCACCACCCGCGGCGGGATCGCGACCTGGTCGCGCGACCTCGCGCCCCGGGCCGACGGCGACGACGGCTACTTCGCCGACCGATCGCGACGCGCGCGCTTCACCCGCCTGGCGGCGGCGCCGGTGCGCGGCCTCGCCGACCACGAGCTGTCGGCCGGGATCGTCGCGCGGGCCGACGTCACGATCGACGGCCGCGACGGCGTCGACGCGCGCGCGACCGTGCGCTTCGACGCGGCCAGCGCCGCCGACGGCGCCCGGGCCCGGCTCGATCGCTGGCGCGCCAACGTCGACCGCGATCGCCTCGGCGGGGCCGCGGCCGCGGTCCAGGCGCTGGCGGTCGACGGTCCGGTGGCCGGCACGCCCAACCTCGAGCTGACGCTGCGGATGCCGGGCCCGCCCGGGGCCGAGGCGGCGGCGCTGCTCGCGGCGGCGGTCGTGGCCGGCTCGTACCTCGACGAGCGCATGCCGTGCCCGGCCGACACCGCGATGGCGCCGTGGGCGATCGTCTGCACCAGCGGCGAGGTGCGGGTGCCCGCCGCGGCGCGCGATCGCATGCTGGCGGTCGACGGCCCCGGCGCGCTGCTCACGCTGCGCCGGGTCGGCAGCAACGCCCAGCGCGTGGTCGTGCGCGCGGTCGAGCCGACGTCGCCGCTGCGCGCGCTGGGGCTGGCGGCCGACGACGTCGTCCTCGACGTCGACGGGGTCACCGCGACGCCGGCGTCGATCGAGGCCGCGCTGGCGGCGGCCGCGACCCGCCCGGTCGACAGCACCGCGACCGTGCGCATCATGCGCGGCGGCCGGCGGCTGACCTTGCGCTACCGGATCACCCCGTGAGCGCGCGCCCGCTCATCGCGCTCACGGCGATCGTCGCCGCGGCGCTCGCGCCCGCGTGCGCAGGCGATCGCGGCCCGGCCGCGGCCATCGACGCCGCGCCGGCCGCCGAGGCCGCGCCGCCTGCGGTCATCGCGCCGCCGCCGATCGCGGTCGCGCCGCCGCCGATCGCGTCCGCGCCGCCCGCGCCGGCCCCGCCGCCCGGCCACGACTTCTTGCCCGACGCCCGGGCGCTGCAGGCGCTGGCGCTGTGCCAGGGCGACACCGCCGCGGCGCTGCCGCCGGGCGTGCGCGCGCGCCACTGCGCGCGGGTCGCCGCGATCCAGGAGCGCTACCGCGCGCGCTGGCTGACGCCGGCCCGGGCGTTCCTGGCGACGATCGTCCCGGCCGACGTCCCGACCACCGTGGTCTACCCGTTCGCCGGCGGCGATCTCGCGACCGCGCTGACGGTGTTCCCGGCCGCGACCGAGCTGACGACCTTGTCGCTCGAGCCGGCCGGCGATCCGCGCACGATCGCGACCCTGACGCCGGCGCAGCGGGCCCGGGCGCTGGCGGTGATCGCCGACGAGCTGCGGTTCCTCTACGTCGCCAACTTCTCGAACACGCGCAACCTGATCGACGCGATGCGCGGCGGCGAGCTGCCGACCCAGCTCGCGTTCTCGCTGTCGGCGCTGGCGCTGCACGACTGCGAGCTGGTGTGGGTGCGCTACTTCCGGCTCGCGCCCGACGGCGCGATCGCGTACCTCACCGACGCCGACGTCGCCGCGGCGCCACCAGCCACGGCCGGCGCGCGCGACCGCCGCAACCGCGCGTTCGGCGACGTCGAGCTGGGCTTCCGCCGCGCCGGCGACCCGACCGTGCGGGTGTACCGCCACCTCCAGGCCAACCTCGACGACGCCCACCTCGGCGCCGACGGCCGGGTCCTCGCCCACCTCGCGGCCAAGGGCCACGTCGCGGCGATGACCAAGGCCGCGGCCTACCTGCTCGGCTGGGACACCTTCGCGCGGGTCCGCGCGTGGCTGATCGCCGACGCGGTGTGGATGGTGTCCGACGCCAGCGGCCTGCCGCCGCAGCGCGCCGCGGCGGCGGGGCTGGGCCAGGAGGTCTGGGGCCAGTTCGTCGGAGCGCACATGCACGCGCCCCGGGCCAGCGATCGCGCGTGGCGCGCGCTGTTCGCGGCCTCACCGACGCGCGCGCTGCCGATCCCGTTCGGGTACCGCGACCGCCGCGGCCACGCGCACCTGATCGTCACCCGGCGGCCGTGACCGCGCCGGCCAGCGCGGCTACGATCGCGCGGTGACCGAACGCGCCGGCCGCCGTCGCACCGTGCCGCCCCCGGCCGGGCCGCCGTTCCCGCGCGCGGTCGCGACCTGGGTCGGTCGCTCCGACGAACTGGCCCGGGCGGTGGCGCTGCTCGACCGCGACACGCTGCACCTGTTCTACGGCGTCGGCGGCGTCGGCAAGAGCGAGCTGGTCTACAAGCTGGTCGAGGAGGCGCAGCGCACGACGCGCTGGACCGACGCCGCCGCGGTCGTGCTGGCGGCGCGGCCCGGGGCCAGCGGCGCCCACCTCGCGGCCGCGCTCAAGTCGCAGCTCGGCGCCCGCCGCCGCCGGATCGCGTTCGCCGCCACCGGCGCGTCGGCCGACGACGATCTGACCGACATCGCGAGCGCGCTCGAGGCCCACCCGACGCTGGTGTTCCTCGACGATCTCCACCACCTGCCCGCGGCCGACACCGCCGAGCTGCTCGGGTTCCTGTCGCGGCACGTGCGCGCGAGCCGGATCCTGGTGGCGTCGCGGGTCGAGCTGGCGCTGCCGGCCGACACGCCACCGCCGGTCGTGCACCGGCTGGGCCCGCTCGACGCCACCGCCACCGCGACGCTGGTGCGCGAGCTCGCGGTGCGCCTGGGCGTGCCGCCGCCCGACGTCGACGTGGTGTTCGCGCGCTCGGGCGGCAGCCCGTTCTTCGTCCTGCGCGAGGTCGCCGGCGACGCCGCCGCGGACGGCGGCCTCGACGACACCGTCCGCGCGCTGGCGCCCGACGCGCGCGCGCTCTTGCTGGCGCTGGCCACCAGCCGCGGCCGGCTGTCGACCGGCGACGCCCAGGCCCTGGCCGGCGGCCCGCCCGATCCCGACGGCGGCCCCGGCGCCAGCGCCGAGCGCGTGCGCGAGCTCGGCCGACACCTGCTGGTCGACGTCAGCCGCGGCACCGCGCTGGTCCACGACCTCGTGCGCGACGCGGTCCTGCGGGTCGCGACCCGCCGCGAGCGCGCGGCCTCGCACCGCCAGCTGGCCGAGCTGCACCTGGCCCACGCCGGCGACGGCGTGCGCGCGACGACGCCCGCCGACGCCGCGTACCTGGTCGAGGCGATCCACCACCTGACCGCGGCCGGCGACGTCGACGACGCCTGGGATCGGTGCGAGGGCCACTACCGGATCATCGCCGCCGCCGGGCTCGATCACCTGCTGATCGACAGCCTGCGGACCCTGGCCGGCGCCGTCGACGACGCCCGCGACGGCATCGGCATCATGCTGGCGCGCATCCTGGTGCGGCGGTCGCTGATCGCCGAGGCCGCGGACGTGCTGGCCGGCATCAGCGCCGCGGCCCGCGGCTCGCTGCGCGGGCTGCGCCTGGCCGGCGAGGTCGCGCAGCGCCGCGGGCGGCTGACCGAGGCCGAGGCGCTGTTCCGCCAGGCCCGCGCCTGCGCCGCGACCCCGGCCGAGCGCTTCGGCGTCGCGCTCGAGCTGGCCGACATCGCCGGGCTGCGCGGCCACGGCGACGCCGCGCGCGAGGTGCTGTCGACCGCGCTCGCTGACCACCCCCAGGCGTCGCCGCGCGAGCGCGCGCGCTGGGGCTGGTCGATGGCGGTGTCGTACCTGATCCCCGAGGGGTTCGCCGCGTCGATCGAGTGCGTGCGCGCGGCCAAGGCCGCGATCGGCGGCGCCGGCCTCGACGATCTCGAGGTCATGCTGGTCATGCTCGAGGTGCTGGCCCGGGCCGAGTGCGACGATCTGCCGACCGCGCGCGCGCTGCTCGATCGCGTGACCCGGGCCGCCGCGGTCGGCGCGCTGCGCGAGCACGTCGGCGCGCTCTACGCCGGGGTCGTGGCCCAGGCCGCCGGCGAGCTGAGCGTGGCCCGGGGCCAGCTCGAGCGCGCGTTCGCGTACCTGTTCGATCACGGCGATCAGGTGCTGGCCTCGATCGCGGGCTACTACATGGCGCGGGTGTTCCTGGCCCAGGGCGACGTCACGGCCGCGATCGAGATGAGCGGGCGCATGAGCCGCCTCGCGCAGGCCGCGGAGCTCGACTCGCTCGGCGCCCACGGGCGCACCACGGCCGCCGAGGCGCTGCTGGTCGCCGGCAAGGCCACCGAGGCCCGGGCCCTGGCCGAGGCCGCGTTCGCCGCGGGCTACGCCGGCGCCCAGACCCGGCGCATGGCCCAGGCGGTGCTGGCGCGGCTGGCCGCGCTCGACGGCGATCTCGGCGGCGCCCGCCGTCTCCTCGACGCGATCGCGGCCGATCTGGACGCGCGCCCGACCGATCTCGAGACCGGCGCCGCCCGGGCCGCGCTCGAGCTCGACCGCGCCAGCGTCGAGCTGCACGGCGGCGACGCCCGCGCCGCGCTGGCCGCGGCCGGCCGCGCGCTCGAGCACTACCGCAAGAGCGGGCGCCACGGCCAGTACGCCCGGGCGCTGGTGGCGCGGGCCGCGGCCCTGATCGCCACCTCCGATCCGGCCGGCCTGCTCGAGGCCGAGGGCCTGACGACCGAGGCGATGGGCCTCGCGACCACCCACGGCCACGGCCGGGTGCTGGCGCGGTGCGCGCTCCTGCGCGGCGCGCTGCGCACGCGCGGCGGCGACGCGGTCGGCGGTCGCGCCGAGCTCCTGGCCGCGGTCCACGCCGGCGTCGCGTCGCTCGAGCACGGCGAGGGCCGCGCGGTCCGGGTCGCGCTGGGCGAGGCGCCGCCGACGCCGGGGCAGCGCGCGCTCCTGGCCGCGCTCGGGCTCGCGCCCGGCGCCACCTACCGCGTGGTCGGCAAGACCGGCACCCGGGTCGTCGACGACGCCGAGCTCGATCGCGTGCGCACCGGCCACGCGTTCGTGATCGAGCCCGTGCGCGCGGTGATCTCGTGCAACCACGCCGGCGCGGTCGCGATCGATCGCGGCCGACCGCTGGCGTGCGAGCTGTTCGCGGCCCTGGTCGAGGCCCACGGCGCCGTGATCTCGGCCGAGCAGCTGTTCCTCGGCGTCTGGGGCGGCCGCGAGTACCACCCGCTGCGCCACCGCAACACCGTCTACGTCGCGGTCAAGCGCCTGCGCCAGACCCTCAAGGGCCTGATCGCCGACGAGCGCGAGATCATCGAGACCGCGGCCGGCGGCTGGCGCCTGGCCGACGGCGTCGACGCGGTGGTCGTGCGCCCGGTCGACGACGCGCCGTGACGGCTTGACCCCTCGGGCGGCCGTCGGCATCGTGCCGGCATGCAGCTCGATGGAACCGTCGCTCTCGTCACCGGTGGCGCCTCCGGCCTCGGCGCCGCCACCGTCCGCCGGCTCGCCGCCGGCGGCGCCAAGGTCGTCATCGTCGATCGCGATCTCGCGGGCGGCACCGCGCTGGCCGAGGAGCTCGGCGTCGACCGCGCCCGGTTCGCGCAGGCCGACGTCACCGACGCCGCCCAGGTCGAGGCCGCGATCGCCGCGGCCGCGCACTTCGGCCCGCTGCGGATCGCGGTGTCGTGCGCGGGGGTCGGCTGGGCCGCGCGCACGCTCGACCGGACCGGCAAGCCCCACGCGCTCGACCTGTTCCAGACCATCGTCGGCATCAACCTCATCGGCACGTTCAACGTGCTGCGCCTCGCCGCCGCCGCGATGAGCGCGCACGAGCCCACCGCCACCGGCGAGCGCGGGGTCATCGTCAACACCGCGTCGGTCGCCGCCTACGACGGCCAGATCGGCCAGATCGCCTACGCCGCGTCCAAGGCCGGCGTGGTCGGCATGACCCTGCCCGCCGCCCGGGACCTCGCGCCCGCCGGCATCCGCGTGTGCACGATCGCCCCGGGCCTGATGGACACGCCCATGCTCGCGGCCCTGCCCGCCGAGAAGCGCGCCGCGCTCGCCGCCGACGTGGTCTTCCCCAAGCGCCTCGGCGCGCCCGCCGAGTACGGCGAGCTGGTCGCCGCGATCGTCGGCAACGGCTACCTCAACGGCGAGACGATCCGCCTCGACGGCTCGCTGCGCATGCCGCCGAAGTAACGCGCGGCGCGGCTCAGCGCGGCCGCCACCGCTGCAGCGCGGGGTGGCGGCGAAGGGGGGGGGGGCGGGGGGGGGCCACGCGACCGCGCCGACGTAGCCAGCACCGTGCCCCAGCGCACGCGACACTCCCGCTGGACTTCCGCGACCTTGACGCTCGCGGCCGGGCCGTGGGATGCACGGGGCCGTGAACGTCAAGCTGATGCGCCGCATCGACGGCCTGGTCGGCAACCTGCTCTGCACGGCGCTGGCCGCGGGCAAGGAGCTGTCGCGCCCGTTCGCCGGGCCGCCCGGGCCGGTGCGCAACATCGTCGTGATGAAGTTCTTCGGGATGGGCTCGATCGTGGTGGCCAGCCCGGCGCTGGCGGCGCTGCGCGATCAGTTCCCGGGCGCGCGCCTCCACTTCGTCACGTTCAAGGGCAACCGCGACGTCCTCGACATCCTGGCGCTGACCGACGTCAACCACTACATCGACCCGTCGACGCCGGCCAGCTTCACCCGCTCGACCCTGGCGGTGGTCCGAGCCCTGCGCGCGGCCCGGTGCGAGCTCGCGGTCGACCTCGAGTTCTTCGCCAAGTTCCCGCTGACCCTGGCCAGCCTCGCCGGGATCCCGCGCAAGGCCGGGTTCTACCTGCAGTCCGAGGCGTGGCGGCGGTCGCTGCTCGACGTCACCGGCATCTACAACCACTACTTCCACACCAAGGACATCTTCCTGTCCTTGCCGTACCAGCTCGCCACCGGCGATCCGTACTTCTTGCGGTTCGGCGAGTGGACCGCGCGCTACCACTACCCGCGCCGGCTGCCGTCCGAGGTCGAGCGCGCGGCCCTGCGCAAGAAGCTGGGCGCGCGCATCGCGGTCGGCGACGAGCTGGTGGTCATCAACGCCAACACCTCGCCCGATCTCGCGCCCGAGGCCCGCAAGTGGCCCGAGGACCGCTACGCCGAGCTGGCCGATCGGATCGTGGCCGAGCGGCCCCGGGCCCGGTGCCTGTTCATCGGCGCCCCCAGCGAGCGCGCGTACGTCGAGCGGGTCGTGGCCCAGGTCAAGACCCCGCGCGTGGTGGCCATCGCCGGCGACCTGTCGCTGCGCGAGCTGGTGACGCTGTTCGCCGAGGCCGCGCTGGTGGTGTCCAACGACAGCGGCCCGATGCACCTGGCGTGTCTGGTCGACGCGCCGATCGTCGGGCTGTTCTTCGCCGACTCGCCGGTCCTGTTCGCGCCGATCGGGACCCGGGTCCGGTCGGTGGTGCCGCCGCTGTACTCGATCCCGCTGTTCACCGTGTACAACGGCAAAGACATCTCGGTCGGACGGCCGTCGTCGGAGATCACCAACACCGCGGCCTGCACGGTGGCGGTCGACGACGTGATGACCCAGGTGGGTGAGGTCCTCGGGGTCGCGCTGCCGGCGCCGGCCCGCGCCCGGCTGGTGCCGTGACCGACCTCGTCGCCACCGCCCGGGCCGCGCTCGCCGATGGCGTGCGGGTGCGCCATGAGCTGATCGCCACCGAGCTGCCGGCGATCGTCGCCGCCGGCGAGCTGATCGCCGCGACCCTGGCCGCCGGCGGCAAGGTGCTCCTGTGCGGCAACGGCGGCTCGGCCGCCGACGCCCAGCACATCGCGGCCGAGCTGGTCGGGCGGTTCGTCGTCGAGCGACGCGCGCTGCCGGCGATCGCGCTGACCACCGACACCTCGGCGCTCACCGCCATCGGCAACGACTACGGCTATGACGTGGTGTTCAGCCGCCAGGTCGAGGCCCTCGGTCGGCCCGGCGACCTGCTGATCGCGATCACCACCAGCGGCGGCTCCCGGAACGTGGTCGCGGCGGTGGCCGCGGCCCGGGCCGCCGGCATGCAGGTCGTCGGGCTCACCGGCGCCCGCGGCCGAGACTTCATCGCCACCTGCGACGCCGGCGTCGCGGTGCCGTCGGGCGAGACCGCGCGCATCCAGGAGTGCCACATCGCGATCGGCCACGTCTGGTGCGAGCTGGTCGACACCGACCACGGCGGCGCGCGCGTCCCAGCCAGCGGCGACGGCCGGGTGACCGCGTCGGCCAAGGAGTACGGCCTGGCCGAGCTGATCGAGTTCCGGGCCCGGTGCCGGCAGAGCAAGCGCGCCGTGGCGTGGACCAACGGCGTGTTCGACGTGCTCCACGTCGGGCACCTGCAGTCGCTGCGGGCCGCCCGCGGCTTCGCCGACGTGCTGATCGTCGGGGTCAACAGCGACGCCTCGGTCCGCGGCAACAAGGGCCCGAGCCGGCCGATCTTCCCCGCGGCCGAGCGGGTCGAGCTGCTGGCCGCGCTCGAGTGCGTCGACGCGATCACCGTGTTCGACGCGGCCACGCCGGTCGACGTGCTGACGGCGGTGCGCCCCGACGTCCACGTCAAGGGCGCCGACTACGCGCCGCCCGACGGCAAGCCCATCCCCGAGGCGGAGCTGGTGCGCAGCTGGGGCGGGCGGGTCGAGTTCGTGCCGCTGGTGCCCGGGCGCTCGTCGACCGACACCCTGGCCCGGCTCCTGGCCGAGTGACCCGGGCGCTGTTCCTCGATCGCGACGGCACGCTGATCGTCGACGTCGGCTACCCGCGCGACCCCGACGCCGTGGAGCTGTTGCCGGGCGCGGCGGCCACCCTGGCCGCGCTGCCGGCCGACGTCGCGCTGGTGATCGTCACCAACCAGTCCGGCCTGGCACGCGGCCTGGTCACCCCGGCCGAGGCCGCGGCGGTGCAGGCCGAGGTCGAGCGGCAGTTCGCGGCGGCCGGCGTGCGCTTCGCCGGGGTCTACGTGTGCCCCCACGGTCCCGACGACGGCTGCCCCTGCCGCAAGCCGGCCCCCGGCATGCTGCGCGACGCCGCCCGGGACCTCGGCCTCGACCTCGGTCGTTCGCTGATGATCGGCGACAAGGCCGCCGACGTCGCCGCCGGTCGCGCCGCCGGGTGCGCGGTAACCCTGCGCTTCGCCGAGGCTTCGGGCCCCAACGTCGACGTGGTTGGCTGGCCGGCCGCCGGCGCCACGCTGGCCGCGTTCTTCGCGGCGTGATCCGCAACGGTCAGCGAACCCCGGCGCCGACGCGGGCGACGCGCAACTCGGTGCCGGCGATCAACACGACGATATCGGGTGCACCGGGCGCGTCGACGACTCGCCGCGCGGCCTCAAGCGCGGCTGGAGGCACCGCGTAGGTGACCTGCTGCCATCCGGCCACCAACCGCTGCTCGCCGAGATCCACGCCGTTGAGTTGGACCCGCAGCCGCCCTTCCCCCGCCGACCACACCGCGACATCCACCACCGCTTCGGCACCAACGACGTGGAGCTGGACGGCACCGCGCGCTTCATGGCCTGCCGGCACATCGACGAGGCCCTGCATGGTGAAGCGCACGTCCGCGACCTCGTGACCGCTCAACGCCGCCGCGGCGACCCCATCGGCGCCGACCGTCGCCGGCCCGAGCCCGTACAGCTTGTAGCGGACCGCCTGCGGATCGCCGAGATCGACCGTCGACACGTCATCGGTGATCGGCGTGGCCCAGCCCCGATCGCCGATGGCGGGATCGATGCGGTACACGCGGAACGGCCCACGCACGAACTCGAGCGTGCCTCGCGCCTCGATCGCCTCCATCAGGTCGTCATCTGTCTGGCTCAAGCGTTTGCGGATCTTGGCGCGGTTCGCGTACGGGCTGGCGATCCACGACCAGCGCTTCTGGCCGGCCAGCAACGCGAACACGAGCTTGTCGTAGGCGACGTCCGGGGCGCCGCTGATCGCGACGAACCGCACTGGGCGGTTGCCGTACCGCCAGAACAGGTCCCGGAAGTACGCGTCGGCCGCGGGCTCGGTCATCGCCGGCAACCCCATCAGGTGCCGCTGCCAGTAGTACCGCACCGGCCCGTCGACCAGGAAGTTGGAGAGCACGAAGCGGCGGTCGTCGACTCGCGCCAGGTGACCACCGACCGCATGGAGGTCAGACTCCGCGAGCACCACCTTGGGGAACCGCGCGATCTCGCGCGCCTGCCAGGCGAGGAGAAACCCGGCCAGTACCAGGCCGCCGCGCCGAAGCGCCGGCCGGGCGTGCTCGCGCATCGCGACGATGATCGCGGCGAAACCGACCGCGTAGTACGGCACGAACTGCAGCGTGGGGTGGTACTGCTCGACGAGCAACTGCGAGAACACCACGCAGAACGGCACACCCGCCGCCAGGAACCATAGCGGCCGGAACGTGATCGGCGCCTCGACGCCGGTCCGGCGCCAGCGCCACGCCAGCCACGGGCCGCCGAGCACGAGGGCGAGGAACAGCGGCGTGAAAAACCGCCACAGCCGGGCGCTGACGATCGGCATGAGCCCCGCCGTGTAGTTGGTCGAATGCCGCCCTGTGGCGCGCTCCTCGAACTGAAACAGCAGGTCGTGGACGAGATGCACCGGCCCCACCGCCCACGCGATGAGGGCGAACTTGACGGCGACGCCGAGGATCAGGCCGGCGCCCACCGCCACTATCACCGGCCACGACTCGCGGTCGCGCAGCCTGCGCCCACTCCATACGACCGCGGCCACGGTCATGATCGGCAGGTACAGGCCGAAGTCATAGGACGCAAGCGCACACAGCGTCGTCGCGATCAGGATCACGGCCAGGCGCCCCCGCGCCGGTCGTTCGGTCCAGGCGCCGACCTGATCGAGCGCGGCATAGCCGAGCGCGGTGTACAGCGGCACGTGGTGCAAGGTGTCGGCGTACTGGAGCCACAACAGGTTGGTCCCGACCAGCAACACGGCGTAGCCCGCCAAGGCCGCCGACGTGAAGCGGCGGACGAAGCGATAGAAGAACACCAGGCTGAGCAAGCTCAGCAGGTCGGCGAGCACGCGGAAGCCGCCGATCGACATGGTCCCAACCACGCGCTGCTGGACGCCATTCACCAGGTCCGGCAGCGGTGGATAGTGGGTGTAGCGCAGCGAGTCCGGGGTCAGCGGACCGACGTCGAGCACCGGCGTCATGCCGGTGGCGGCGAAGCCATCCCTCGCGAAGTAGCGTCCCGAGGTCAGCGCGTTGCCGTCGGACCACGGATCGCCCCAGTTGGCCCGAAATCCCTCGGTGCGCGTGGCGAACAGGAACGCGGCGGCCAGCGCCAGGCCCAGGAGCGCCGCGGGGTGAACACGCGGGCGCGCCCGGGGCGCGCCGTTCGTCGACGAGGAGGTCACGCGCGTGCGAGCTTTAGTCGTGAGCATCGACGGTGTCAACCGCTTGTCTCGACTGGAAGCGTGGCGACGCACACGCGCTCCGCCACCGCGTTGCATCGGCTGGAGGCGTAGAGTAGCGTCGGCCAGCATGTTGAGCCCGGCCCTCGTCGACGAGCTGCGCGGTCGCCGCGTGGTCGTGCTCGGCGACCTGATGATCGACGAGTACCTCCGCGGCGAGGTCCACCGGGTGTCGCCTGAGGCTCCCGTACCGGTCCTCGATCTCCGCACCACCGAGCATCGGCTGGGCGGCGCCGCCAACACCGCGCACAACCTGGCCCAGCTCGGCGCTCACGCGACCGTGGTTGGCGTGGTCGGCGACGACGAAGGTGCGCAGATGCTCGGCGCAGCGCTCCACCGCGCCGGGATCAAGCCGTGGACAGTGGTCGACCCCGCGCGCCCCACGACCCGCAAGACCCGCCTGGTCGCAGGGGGCCACCAGATCGCCCGGGTGGACAGCGAGCGGCGGACCCCCGTCAGCGGCGCGGTGGCCGCGGCCCTCGGTGATGCGCTCGAGAGCGCGCTCGACGCCGCTGATGCGATCGTGCTGTCGGATTACGACAAGGGCGTGGTCACGCGCGATCTGGCGCGCCGCGCGATCGACGCCGGCCACCGCCGTCCCGTGCCGGTCGTCGTGGACCCCAAGCAGCGCGACTTCTCGGTCTACGCCCGGGCCACGGTGATCACCCCGAACCTGGCCGAGCTCGAGCGGGCGGTGAGTCATCCGGTACACAACCTCGCGGAGATCGACGCGGCCGCCCGCCGCCTTGCCCCAGCGCTCGACGGTGCGGCGTTGCTGGTTACCCGCGGCGCGGATGGCATGACGCTATATCGTGGCGGCGACCGCGGCGCCCACGTCCCGGCCGCCGCGCGCGAGGTCTTCGACGTCACAGGTGCGGGCGACACCGTGGTTGCGACGCTGACGCTGGGCCTGGCAGCTGGCCTCGAAATGGAGGTGGCGATGGAGCTGGCCAGCCTGGCCGCGGGCATCGTCGTGTCGCGGCGTGGTACCTCGACGGTGTCGCCGGCCGAACTCGCGGCCGCAATCGCGTCGGCGCCACGATGACGAGCCGACGACCGGGCACGGCCCTGGCTCGCTGGGTCGTGGTCGAGATCTACGCCGCCTTGACGGTCGCGTAAGGCATCGCGGCCGACCTCGCGCTGGCAGGCTGGCTGATGCTCGGTCGGTCAGGCCACCGCGCTGGTGCACGGCGGGCTGCTCGCGATCGGCGCCGCGCCGCCCGCCGTGGACACGTGGCGCGGTCCGGCGACGCGGCCGCGGCGCTCTGGCGTCGCTGGGCCGTGGTCGTGGTAGCCGTGGCGCAGGCGGCCGCCAACCTCGTGGCCGGCGTCGCCCGCCTGCCCGCAAGCGTGAAGACGAGGCGTCGCGCGTCGCGTGGCCTGAGGTACGGTTGGTCCATGCGATGCGCGTGGCGTCACCTCGGGTTGGCCTTGCTCGCCATGGCGGGCGCTTGCAGCGGGGACTCGGAACCCGCGTTGGCGATCGACTTCGAGTGCCAGCCCACGGCGACGATCGACTTTCCGCCGACGCAGGTCGGACAGCAGGCCGACGCCGTGCTGATGGCCCGCAATGACGACCATGCGGGGACCGTCGTCGCCGCACTCGATGGCCCGGACGCCGACCAGTTCACGATCGACCCGATCTCGACGTGTGACGGGCGGCGGCTGACAGCCGGCGATCGGTGTCTGGTCCGGATCAGCCACACGCCGTCCCGGGCCGGCGCCCACGTCGCCACGCTACGTATCGGCAGCACCGCCACTCCGTTGACCGGCATCAGCACCGCGACGACGACGGGGTTGCTCGTCACGTCGGCGCGGCTCGGGTTCGCACGCGGCGCCGTGGCGCTGGGCCCTACCGACGTGCTCATCACCAACCAAGGGACCACCCCGATCACCCTCGGGTCGCCCATCTTCGCCGGCGACGGGTTCCTCGGCTCGACGGCGGGCGCGTGCGGTCCGACGTTGACCCAGGGCGGCGCCTGCCGCCTCCAGGTCGCGATCACCCAGCTTCGGAACGGCTGCGTCGCCGGCACCCTGACGATCCCGTCGAGCGTCGGCGACGTGACGGTGCCGGTGACGACGCGCCTGACCCGAGGCGTCGACGTCGCGTTCTCTGGGACCGGCGCCGCGCGGGTGACGTCCGATCCGCCAGGCATCGACTGCACCACCAATGGCGGCGTCTGTGGCTGGCTGTTCGACGAGGACACGGTCAACCTCACCGCGGCGGGCGAGGGCGGCACGCGCGTGGTCAGTGTCCCGACGCCCTGGGCGCCGGAGCTCACGCCCCTGGCGCCCGTGTACCACGCGATCGTCGCCCTGGCGCCCCCCGATGCCAAGACGCTGGTGGTGACGCACGAGGGCGCCGGCGCCGGCATGCTCATCGGCAGTGGCACCGTGACAGCCACGCCGTGCACCGAGGCTACGTGCGTGTTCTATGCGCCGCCCAACAGCACCGCCAGCATCGTCGCGTTGGCGCCGTCGCGCTTCGTCGGGTGGAGCGGGGCCTGCATCGGCCAGGCGCGCGTCTGCAATCTCGGCCTGATCGTCAATGACCGGATAGCCGCGGCCACGTTCGCGCGCGACGACCGCGAGGTGACCACGCTGTTGCCAGGGTACGAGTTCCCGGCGGACGCGGTTGCGGCAACCCGCGATGGCGACCTGCTGGCCGCTGGCCGATCGCGCGATGGGACCGTCACGAGCCTGCGCGTGACCCGGCTCGGCCTCGATGGCACACGCCGCTGGCACGTGTCGCTGGTCGAGAACGACCCGTTCCTCGCGATCGGGGACCTCACGACGATCGGCAGCGACGCCATCTACGTCGCCTCGTTCCATCGGCTCTGGAAGCTGACCGCCGCCGGCACGGTCGCGTGGACCGTCCCGCTCCCGGTCGGGCTCGCGACCAGCGCAGGGTTCGCGGCCCGGCTGTTGGCGGTCGGCGACGACGTCCTGGTCGCGACCGCCGACCACGTCGAGCGACGCGCCGCGAGCGACGGTCACGTCGTGTGGACAGTCCCGGCGCCTGGCGCCATCGCGGTCGCGGCGCGCGCCGACGGAGAGATCGCGATCGCGCATGCGGAGACGCCGCTGGCGCTGACCATCGAGCGGGTAGCGCTCGACGGCACCACGCGGGGACCGCCATGGTCGGTGGCGGTACCTGGAGCGGCGACGTCGCTGACCTACGACGCTGGCGGGGCGCTGGTCGTGGGCGCGAGCGGCGCCCTGCTCCGCCTCGACGCTACCGGCGCCGTGGTCGCGACGACCGACGCCGAGGCGGGGCGACCGATCGGCATCGCGACGACCGCGACCGGTCGTGTGGTGGCGATCCATGGCCACCTGTACCGTTCCCACTACGACTTCGAGGCGGGGCTGCGGGTGGATGCGCTCGACGACGCCGTCGGCGTCGTGTGGTCGCTCGACAAGCCCGTCGACAACCCGTCCGACTACGAGACCGGCTGGTTCAACGGCGTCGAGGTGACCGACCTCGCGGTCGACGCCACCGGCCGGGCGATCGTCGCCGGGCGGTTCAACACGCGGCGGACGTGGATCGAGGTCCTCGCGCCGCCGTGACCTCCCCGCGCCATTGACGCGCCGCTGCGACGGTGGCACACACATCCGATGATCGCCTGCGAGGTGTGCGCTTCGTCTCAGTTCCGGCCGATGTTCGACAAGGCCGAGCACCACTTCGTGCGCTGCGGCGACTGCGGCCTCGAGCGGATCTCGCCGCAACCGTCCGACGAGACGCTCGGCAAGATCTACGGCGCCCACTACTACGACGCCTGGGGCCTCCACGACAACGAGACCACCGTCGCGAACCTCAAGCGCGGCACGTTCAAGTTCGTTCTCGGCAAGCTGCCGGCGGCGCAGCCCGGCGACAAGCTGCTCGACTGCGGCGCCGCCACCGGGTTCTTGCTGGAGGTCGCGCGCGACCTCGGCTACCAGCCCTACGGCCTCGAGCTATCCGATTTCGGCGCCCAGGCGATCGCGACCAAGTTCGGCCCCGACCGCGTCTTCTGCGGCGAGCTCGCCGACGCCCGGTTCGCCGACGCGGGCGCCGGAGACTTCGCGGTCGTCACGATGTGCGACTACATCGAGCACGTGCGGGATCCGCGGCGGACGCTCGAGCTCGCGCGCAAGCTCTTGCGCCCGGGCGGCGTCCTGGCGATCACGACGCCCGACGCGGGCTCACCCTCGCGCCGCGTGCTCCGCACCGGCTGGACCCACTACAAGGTCGAGCACCTGTTCTACTTCAACCAGCAGAACCTCCGGCGCCTGCTCACCGACGTTGGCTTCGCGTCGGTCCACTTCCACACGCTGTGGAAGTCGCTCACGCTCGACTACATCGGCCACCAGTTCGAGGTCTACCCGCACCCGGCGCTGACCAAGGTCGCGCGCGCGGTCACCCGCCTCACCCCGGCGGCTGTGCGCGCGTTCCCGCTGCCGTTCTCGACGGGCGAGCTGCTCGCGGTCGCCCGGCTGTAGCCGCGCCGTCAGCGCGCCGGCCCGGTGTACGGCGCGGCCGCCAGCGCGGCGTCGAGCTGCTCCGGGAACGGTCCCCCCCGCCCCCGGCGGGTGCACCTCGCAGCGATCGCCTCGAAGGTCAGGAAGTCCATCCGAGGCCAGCGCGCAAGACAGCGTTTCGAGATGGCCGTGTGGCCTGGTACCCTGGCGGCGTGCGCCCCGTCGCGGTCGTCTGCGCCGTCGTCGCCGCCGCGGGTGGCTGCGGCGACGATCTGCCAGTGGCGCACCCGGCGGCGATCGACGCGGCGTGCGCCGGCGCCGCGGGCCAGCCGCGGGTGCTGGTGTACTCGCGCGAGACGCTGTGGACCCACCCATCGACGCCGGTGGCGCGCGCCGCGCTGATCGACATGTGCGCGAGCCGCGGGTTCACCGTCACCGCGTCGCGCGATCCGGCGGTCTTCAGCGCCGCACGCCTCGCGGACGTCGACGTCGTGGTGTTCGCGGTCACCAGCGGCAACGTCCTCGACGCCCCGGCCCGCGCCGCGTTCGAGCCGTGGGTGCGGGCCGGCGGCGGCGTGGTCGGCCTGCACTCGGCGTCCGCCACCGAGTACGACTGGCCGTTCTTCGTCGAGCTGATCGGCACCCGCTTCCGCACCCACCCGCCGGTGCTGACCCTCGCCGACGTCACGGTCGAGGACCCGGCAGCGCCGGTCACCGCCGGGCTCCCCGCCCGCTGGTCCCGCGCCGACGAGTGGTACGCATTCCACGAGCGGCCCGAGGCGCTAGGCCTCCACATCGTGCTCGCGCTCGACGAGGCCAGCGCCCAGCCGGCGCTGCCGGATGACCAGCGCGTCGGCTACCACCCGATCGCCTGGACCGACGACCACCTCGGAGGCCGCATGTTCTACACCGCGATGGGGCACACCCCCGAGTCGTACGCCGAGACGGTGTTCCTCGACCTGCTCGCCCAGGCGATCACCTGGACGGCGGGCTCGTAGCGGCGCCCGGACGGCGGCGCCAACCCGCCGGTCGCGGCCGCCTCGGCGCCGCGCCATCGCATCGTCACCGCACGATGTCGCTGCGGTGGGTCCAGCGCTGTTCCTCGACCGCGATGGCAGGCTCATCGTCGACGTGGGCTATCCACGCGATCCCGAGACCGTGGGCGCTCCTCCCTGGCGCAGCGTGGGCGCTCCGCGCACTGCCGCAGACGTCGCGCTGGTGATCGTGTCGAACCAGGCGGGCCTCGCGCGTGGACGCATTCACGCCGGCCGAGGCTGCAGAGCCACCTCGGCCTCGACCTCGCGGCATCGCCCATGCTCGACGACAAGCCGTTCGACGTCCTCGCCAGCCGCACCGCCAGCTGCGCGGCGTCGCTGGGGTTCACTGACAGGGCCGACGCCGGCTCACGCGTTGCGGCGCTCCCGGGCTCGGGTTAGCCTCCGCCGCGATGATCTCCATCATCGAGGGTCTGCGCGATCACCGCGTGCTTGTGATCGGCGGTCTGATGGTCGACGAGCACCTGCGCGACGACGTCCACCGGGTTTCGCCCGAGGCGCCGGTGCTGGTCCTCGAACGGCACGCCACCGAGTACCGTCTAGGCGTCGCCGCCAACACCGGCGACACCGTGGTCGCCACGCTCGCGCTGGCGCTCGCGGCCGGGCTCACGCTCGAGGACGCGATGGATCTGGCCAACCTCGCGGCCGACATCTCGGTGTCGCGGCGCGGGACCTCGACGGTGAATCCCGAGGAGTTCGCCGCGATCGCCGCCGCAGGGCCGGTGTGACCGCGCGCGCCCGGCTCGCCGCGCGCGCGCTCCTGCTCGCCGCGCCGGTGACCGGGGCCGTGGTCGGCCTCGGCTGCCCCGACGATCGGCTGCTCGGCGGGGCCGCGTGGCTGCTGGTGCTGGCGACCAGCTTCGCCGGCTGGGGTCGGTGGGTCGCGCGCGCCGCGCGGCTCGACGTCGATCTCGGCCTCCGCCTGGCGTGGGGCTGCGCAGCGTACCTCGCCGTCGCCGGCTGGCTGATGATGCTCGGTGTGCTCACCGCGCCGGCGCAGCTCGCGCTGCTCGGCGTCGGCGCGGTCGGCTACGGCTGGCACGTCGTCACCGCCGCGCCGCCGGATCTCGCGGCCACCTGGCGCGCGCTGCGCGATCGTCCGGCGCTGGCGCTCTACGGCCTGATCGCGCTCGCGGTCGCGATCGACGTGCTGCACGGCATCGCCAACCGCCAGGTCAACGTCAACGACGACGACCTCGCCTACACCGCGCTGGTGCGCCGCCTCTTGCAGATCGGCGACCTCGACGAGCGGTTCAGCTTCCGGCGCATCTCGGCGTACGGCGGTCAGACGATCCTGTCGTCGCTCGGCGCGGTGCGCGGTACGTTCGCCAACCCGTACCTCGTCGACCATGGCCTGTTCCGCCTCATCACCTTCGCGCTGGTGATCGGCCTGGCCCGCGGCCGCGCCGCGATCGATCACGCGCTGGTCGCCGCGCTCTTGCTCGTGCTCGCGGTCCTGCCCGACACCTCGATCAACACCGGCAGCCACTGGTCCGGGCTCGCGCTGTGTCTGGCGCTATACCGCACCGCCACGCTCGACGACACCGCGCGCCGGTGGGCGCTGGTGGCGCTGGTCGCCGCTGCGGCGTCGTCGCTGCGCCAGACCAACCTGTTCATCGCCGGCGTGTTCGTGCTCGCCACCCTGGCGTGGTCGCCGCGGCCGTTCGCCCGCCGCGATCGCTGGGCCGCCCTGGCGCTCGGCTTCGCCGTCGGGCTCCTGCCCTACGCGATCGCCGCGTGGCGCACCTGCGGCACGCCGCTGTATCCGCTGTGGCCCGGCAACTTCAGCCCCGACATCCAGCTCGGCGCGACTGGGTCGCTGTGGCGCGAACTGCAGTTCTTCGGCAAGGTCGCCGTCGAGCCCACGCCGATCCGCGTGATGTTGCCGCTAGCGCTGGTGCTGTTCTCGATCCGAGATCGCCGCCCCGGCGCGCCGCTCACGGCGCTCGCGGTCGCGTGCGCGCTCGGCTTCGTCGAGCTGGTCCACGCCTTCTCGCTGTCAGATCCGCCCAACCTGTGGCGCTACGCGTTCGGCTTCATGACCGCGTGGACCGTGGTCGCCATCGTCGAGCCCAGCCACCAGCCCGATGCGCCGGTGACCACCCCGGCGCTGGCGCGCCTGATCGCGCTCGCTGCGCTCCTGACCCAGCTCGCGATCGCCGCGCCCAGCATGATCAGCAGCTACGCCAATCTCGCGCGCGATCTCGACGGCGCCCACCGCGGCGCCGCCGCCGAGGAGCTCACCGCGCCACGCGCGCTCTACGCCGAACTCCAGGCCGCGACCCCACCTGGCGCGACGCTCGCCGTGCTGCTCGATCAGCCGTTCCTGCTAGACTACGATCGCAACGACATCATCAACGTCGACACCCCCGGCTACGTGAGTCCGGCGCCGGGCTGGCCCGCGTTCGCCGGCCCCGAGGCGTTGGCGACCTACCTGCGCGGCCAGGGCATCCGCTACTACGCGTTCGTCCGCGGCGATCGCTCGCGCTACTTCTACCGCCGCGACTACTGGGTGCTGCGCACGCTGTTCGACAGCGAGCTGTGGCAGGTGATCGGCGCGCACACCGTCGACGCGGTCGAGACATCGGCGGCGCTGGCCACCACCCGCGCGATCCTCTTCGAACGCGACGGCATGGTGCTGCTCGATCTGGAGAGCCGGCGATGAAGCGCCTCGCGCTGACGATCGCCCTCGCCGCGTGCCGCGAGCCGGCGCCGTCGGCCGGCGTCCGGGCCCGCGAGGCCTTCGTGCGCGACCTCGCGGTGCGCGAGGGCCTGGTGGCGGCATGGCAGCTCGGCAACCGCAGCGACCTCCGTTTCGAAGACGACCTGTCGGCGATCCAATGCGTGGCGCCCGACGGCTCCGTGGTCGATCGCGATCGCGGCCAGCGCTGCAAGAGCGGCGAGGCCGCGCCGGCGCGGTGGATGGGCGCGACCGCGCGGCTGCGGGTGCGCGGCACCGGCGCCATGCGGCTGTGGCTCCACGGCCACGTCGATCGCACACGGGTGCTGACCGAGCCTGACCTCACCGTCACCTTCGCCGGCGCGGTCGTCTACACCGGCGCGCTCGCCACCGACGGCAGCTTCGAGGTGACGGTCGACCTCCACCCGAGCGGGGCGTGGCAAGACGTGTACGTGATCCTGTCGTCGGTCGGCGAGCCGATGCGCGAGCCGTCCCGCATGGCCGCGGCGCGGCTTGACGGCGTGCGCTGGGAGCCGGTGCGGTGACGCCGCGCGCGCGCGCCGTCGCGGTCGCCGCGCTGCCCGTCGTCGCTCAAGCGCTCGCGCTCGTGCCCGGGCTCGACGTACGGATAGCGCTCGTCGCAGGCACAGTCGGCGTCGCCGGCGGGCTGCACGGTCTCGGCCGCGTCGTCGGGCGCGCGCTCGATCGCGATGACGCGCCGGTCGCGCTGGCGATCGCCTGGGGCCTCGCGCTCATCGCACCGCTAGGCGCGATCGTGCAGCTCGGTGCGTCGATCGTGCTCGTCGACCTCGCGCTGGCGCTCGGCGCCGCTATCGGCGGGGCCCGGGCCGCGACCCGGGCGCCGCTCGGCGCGCGGGTGGCCCCGGGTGCCGGTCGCCATCGCCTGCGCCTTCGCCGGCCTGGCCATCGTCGCGGGCGCCGGCGATCACCACGGCCTCGGCAGCGCCGCCCATCACCCGCGCGGGCTCCAGGCCGGGCTCGATCTGCTCACGCATCGGGTCGCCGCGAGCGCGCATCTCCTCGACGACGGCTGGGCCTTCGCGCTGGTGCTCGGCCTGGTCTTCACGCGCCTCGACGCCGGGCACGCCATCGGCCGCGTCGCGCTGGTGCTCCTGCTCGCATCGCTGCCCTTCGACGGCCACGATCTCGCGCCGCGCTGGACGCTCATCGCGGTCGTCCTCGCCGCGTACATGACCGCGCGCACGATCCCCGGGCGACGCGCGCAGTTCGTCGCCCTCGGGCTCACCGCGGTCGCGATCGCGCTGGCCGTGCCACCGACCCGTCCGGCCCACGCCGGCATCGCGCTGGCCATCGCAGCGGTCGTGATCGCGCTCACGGCGGTCCTCGCCGACGATCGCGCCGACGCCGTCCTCGACACCGGCCGGGCCCGCGGCACCACCGCACTGATCGCGGTGTGCCTGATCATCATGCTGGTCCTCGTTGGTGTGCGCACGCGCCGCGGCGTGCCGGCGACCTCGTGGCAGGACCGGCTGCGCTACAGGATCGACGTCGCGGTCGCGCTGGGCGACCTGCCGCGGGCGCGATAGGCTCACCCCATGCGTACGCGCGTCGCCGTCCGCCCGACACCCGGCTCGTGCAGCGCGACCACGGTCACCCGGTTCCGCAACGACGGCGCGCCCGGCCCGACCTCGCCGACGCCGCCGAGTTCACCGTCGCTCCGATCACCGACTGCGACGAGGGCCGCCGCCTCGGCGCTGGCGACCGGTGCTTCGTACAGGTCGACGTCGCGCCGCAGTCCCTCGGCGCCAACCAAGCGTCGCTGCGCGTCGGAGGCACCCGCATCGCGCTCACCGGCACCGCGCTCGCCACCACCACCGAGCTGTTCGTCGGCGCCGCCAGCCTGTCGTTCAGCCGCGGCGCGGTCGCTCGTGCTCGGCGCGCCCGCCTTCAGCGGCGCCGGCTTCATCGGCAACACCGCCTCGGGCTGCGGTCTCATGCTTACCGCTGGCGGGGCGTGTCGGATGCAGGTCGTATACTCGCTGACGATCCGCGGGTGCGCCGCGGGCGCGATGCGCCTGGGCGGCGTGGGCATCCCCATCGACGGTCGCTTCGTCGGCGGCACCGAGGTCTACGTCCGCGGTGGCGGCCCACTCCCCAGCAGCCGCCGGATCGTGAGCGACGTCATCCCGTTGGTTCGGCGCCTTCGACGCGCAATGATCGGCACGCTGGCCGGCGCCGCGCCGATCGACCTGCGCGGTCCGCTGCCCGGCCTGGTGTGACCAGCCCCGCCGGCTACGACGGCGGCGTCGGGCCCGGCGCGGTGGCGACCGTCGCCGGCCACGGGCAGACGTTGGCGATGCGGAGCCCCAGCTTGTGGAACGTCGCCTGGAGGATGTCGCCGTCGAAGATCTGGATGCTGTCGCCGTCGGCGGCGAACCACGGTCGGTGCTCGACCATGCAGTCGGCGGTGCAGTAGCCCGCGCGGTTGCCGAAGTAGTCGGCCTCGGCCAGGTCGCAGCAGCCGTCGCCGCACTCGTTGAGGTGACGCAGGGGATCGTCGCAGGTCGAGGGCGCGTCGACGACCTGCAAGCCGGGCTCGTCGATCGACAGCCGGCAGAGGGTCTTGCACGGCCGATCGGGCAGGCAGGCGTCGACGCACAGCCAGTCGCGCGCGGCCGCGGCGGTGGCGGGCTCGTCGGCGCTGGTGCACGCGCCCAGCGCGGCCGCGAGCAGGATGGAGGACAGCGGGAGACGGCGGTTGATCAAGATCGGCATGCTCCCAGGGGACCGCTGCGGCGCCCGGTCGCGCGGGATTCGTCGTTGGCCCCGCGGTCGGTATCGGCGATCACAACCCGCGACCGAGCGATCGCGCGCGCTCGGTCGCCGTCCTCGGGGTCGGTCGGCCGCGCGCGCCGGCAGCGCCTACCCGCGCAGGCCGAAGAAGTCGCGGATGCGATCGGCCAGGTCGGCCTTGACGTCGGCCCGGCTGGTGGCGGCGCGGGCGCCGCGGGCGCTCTCGAGCGCCTCGCGCCGGGCGGTCAGGACCTCGGCGATCTGCTCGGCGATCTCGGGCCGGGCGGTGACCAGCGCCTGGAACACCGCCTTGTCGATGCGGTAGCAGTCGAGGTCGGTGGCGGCGACCACGGTGGCCGAGCGCGCCTCGCCGGTCATGAGCGACATCTCGCCGAAGAACTGGCCGGGGCCGAGGCGCGCGACCTCGCGGGCCTTGGCGCCGCGGCCGAGCTGGACCACGGCCGCGCCGGTGGTGATGAGGTACAGGCCCTCGCCGGCCTCGCCCTCGTGGGTCACGGTCTCGCCGGCGGCGAACGGCTCGGGCTTGAGCGCGGCCGCGAGCGTGGCCCGCTCGGCGGCGCCCAGCGGCGCGAACAGATCGACCTGGTCGAGCGCGGCCAGGCGCCGGGCCTGCTCGTCGTCGAGCTTGCGGGCCCGGCGCTCCTCGGTCTCGGCGGTGACGAACAGCGCCTGGGCCGGGATCGACCGACATCGGGATGCCGGCCCGGCGCAGCGCGAAGTACGCGCGGATGCGGACCGCGCTGTCGGTGACCTCGTCGATCGACAGATCGGTCAGCCAGTAGCGCACGGTGTAGACCGCGTAGCTGTCGCGGATGCCGGTGAACAGCACCTGCGGCGGCGGCTCGGTCGCCATGTTGGCCACCGGATCGCTGGTCAGCTCGCGCAGGACCGCGGCGATGACCTCGGTCGGCGCGGTCCGGAAGTCGACGTACAGCTCGAACGCGCGCCGCAGCTGCAACGGCTCGCCCTGGCGTCGCCCCTGGACCGTGACCTGGCTCTTCATCAGGACCGAGTTGGGGATGACCACGGTCTCCCAGGCCCGGGTCTCGATCGCGGTGTAGCGCCAGCGGATCTCGCTGACCCGGCCGGCCGGGCCGCCGGGCCCGAGCGTGATCCAGTCGCCGACCTTGATCGAGCTGTCGGCCTGCAGCGCCAGGCCGCCCATCAGGTTGCCGAGCGTGTCCTGCAGCGAGAAGCCGATCACCGCGGTCAGCACCGCCGAGGTGGTGATGAGCCCGGCCACCGACCAGCCGGCGCGCTTGCCGACCGCGATCAGCACGATCACCGACGCCACGCCGGTGGCGATGTCGACCAGGATCCGCGGCACCACCACCCCGACCCGCGGCAGCGCCACCGCGAACAGCCCGACCTGGGCCAGGCCGACCGCGGCCAGGAGCTCGCACCCCAAGGCCGCCACCGCGATCGGCCGATCGTCGTAGCCGGTCGCGGCCGCGGCCGCGCCCCACACCAGGAGCGCCGCCGCCAGCGCCAGCAGCACGATCGACGGCTGGACCCGGCGTCGGGCCGCGGGCGCCCAGCGCCGGACCGCGTTCGTGACCACCAGGGCCGCCAGCGCCATCCACACCACGTGGCCGGCGCGCGCGTACGCGACCAGCGTGTCGACGAAGATCACGACGGCGCGCTCCCGATGACCTGGCCCAGCCCGAGCGTGCGCACGGTGAAGTCGCGCGACACTGCGCCGACCTCGTCGACGAACCCGGCCAGGTTGACGTTGAGGCTCATCGCCAGCGGCGCGTCGAGGGGCCGGAAGAAGTCGTCGAAGTGGTGGGGGACGATCAGCCGGGGCTCGAGCCCGCGCAGCAGGCGCGCGACGTAGCGGCGCGTGAAGCGCCGGCCGGCGATGCCGCACAGGAGCACGTCGACGCCCTTGTGGCGCAGCTCGCCGTCGAGCAGATCGCACGAGCCCTGGTGGTAGAGGGTGCAGCCGGCGACGTCGACGTGGATGCCCCAGACCTGGCCGCACCGGTAGGCCTGCGGGGTCAGCTGGTCGACGTGCTCGCACGTGAGCTCGCCGCTCGACGGGGTCCACAGCCCGCCGGCCAGCTTGGAGTGCAGGCTGGGCACGAACGTGACCGCGAACGGGCCGATCCGGTAGACCCGGTGCGGCTCGACGGTGACCGCGCGCTCGGGCTGGCCGTGCAGCGCCATCAACCGCGCCAGCGACGCCGAGCCGTAGACCGGGCAGCCGGCGCGCCGGGCCAGCGCCGGCACGTCGAGCGCGTGATCGAAGTGGGTGTGGCCCACCAGGATCGCCAGCGGATCGGGCACCGCCGCCAGGCGCGCGGGATCCGCGGGCACGACCCGGCGCCGCACCACGTCGCCGAGCGACAGCCGGGTGAGGTACGGATCGATCAGCAGGTGCTGGCCCTGGTAGCTCAGCCGGAACCCGGCGGTGCCGAGCCAGGCCAGCTCGAGGCCCGGGGGCAGCCCCGGGGACGCCGCGCGATCCCAGGCGAGCTCGCGGTGCGCGTCGAGATCGTGGGCGACCTGGGCACCGCGCCGCACGCCGTAGGCCGCCAGCGCCGCGAGGTGGCCGATCGGTCCGAGCATCGCGCCCATGGTAGCCCCGCGCCGCCCGCGCCGGGACCGCTGGCCGGCCTGCCAATCTATTGGCAACAGTTCCATCCCTTGGCCATGCATTGACCCGCCCGAGACCGGCGCGCCGGGCCAGGCCTGGTACGGTGCCCGCCAGCAACCACCCGCCGGCTCCGGCCGGCCACCGAGGAGAACGTCATGGCTTTCACCCTGCCCCCGCTGCCCTACGGCAAGGACGCGCTCGCGCCCACCATCTCGGCCGAGACCATCGAGTACCACTACGGCAAGCACCACCAGAGCTACGTCACCAACCTGAACAACCTCGCGCCCGGCACCAAGTACGAGGCGATGTCGCTCGAGGAGGTCATCGAGGCCTCGGTCGGCCAGGCCTCGGAGAAGGCGTTCTTCAACAACGCCGCGCAGGTCTGGAACCACACCTTCTACTGGAACTCGCTGGCGCCCAAGGCCGGCGGCGCGCCGACCGGCGCCATCGCCGCGGCGATCGACGCGAGCTTCGGCAGCTTCGCTGACTTCAAGGACAAGTTCAGCAAGGCCGCCGCGACCCAGTTCGGCTCGGGCTGGGCCTGGCTGGTCAAGAACGCCGACGGCACGCTGGCGATCGAGCAGAGCGCCAACGCCGACACCCCGTTCGCGGTCGGCAAGTCGTGCATCCTGACGATCGACGTCTGGGAGCACGCCTACTACATCGACTACCGGAACGCCCGGCCCAAGTACATCGAGGAGTACTGGAAGCTGGTCAACTGGGACTTCGCGAACGCCAACCTGCGCTGAGCGCGATCGGGTTCGTCGCCAGGCCCAGGGCCTCCGCCGCGCGGATTCGGTGCGCGACCGAGCGCGTTGCCAGCGCTCAGCGGTCGAGCGCACCTCGCGCCACGCGCCGCAGTGGCCGGCTTCGATCGCGTCCCTGCGGCCGAGCAGCCGCCGGATCGCGTCGCGCCGCGGCGCGACCTGGCCGGACGACCTCCGTCCGGATCCTCGTGAACGCGCTCGTCTGGACCCGGTCGGCGGTGCTGCCCCGCGCCGCGCTGCGGCGATGGGGTGGCTGGGGGCGCCGTGCTACCGTCGCGCCGATGGCCGGCGACGAGCTGGTGGCCCGCTTCCGCGCGAGCGTCTCCGCCGCGCGCCTCGACGAGGTCGACGCCATCGCCGACCTCGGCGATCGGCTCGCCGCCCTGGTCGCGGCGGCGGCCATCGCCCATCCCGCGCTGGCCGATGGCCCGACGCTGGCCGCGGCCATCGCGATCCGCCTGGGCGCCGGCGCCATCGCCGATCAGCTGGCGCGGGTCCACGCCGCCGACCTCGCGCTGGCCGTGGCCGCCAGCGCGGGTGACCGCGTCGCCGTCGCCGCGTTCGAGCGCGCCCACGGTCCCGTGCTCGACGCCGTCGCGCGACGCTTCGCCGGCGGGGACCACTCGGTCGAGGACCTGCGCCAGATCGCGCTGGGCCACCTGCTGGTCGCGGCGCCCGGGCGCGGCCCGAAGCTGGCCGACTACGCCGGGCTGGGCTTCCTCGACAACTGGCTGCGGGTGACCGCGGTCCGGCTGTTCCTCGATCTGGGCCGCCGCAAGGACCGCGCCCGCGAGGCCCCGGTCGACGACGACGTGGTGGCCGCGCTCGCCGCCCCGGGCGACCTCGCGCTCGATCACCTGAAGAGCGAGTACCGGGGCGTGGTCGCGGCCGCGCTGCAGCTCGCGGCCCGCGGGCTCGAGCCCGGCGATCGCCACCTGCTGCGGCAGCACCTGGCGCACGGCATGACGATCGATCACCTGGCCGCGGCGCTGGGCATCCACCGCGCGACCGTGGCCCGCCGGATCACCCGCGCCCGCGAGCGCATGCTGGCGGCGGCCCGCGCCGAGCTGGCGGCGCGGCTGCGCTTGCCCGACGACGAGCTGGCCAGCGTGATCCGGCTCGCCGCCAGCGGCTTCGACGTCAGCGTCGCCCGGCTCCTCGCGAGCGCGCCGGAGCCGTCGTGACGCCGTGCCCCGACGAGACCCAGCTCGCGCTCCAGGCCGAGGGCGGCCTCGACGCCGCCGCGCGGGCCGCGCTCGAGCGCCACCTCGACGGCTGCGCCGCGTGCGCGTCGGTGGTGCGCGAGCTGGGCGCGCTGATCGCGCCGGTCGGCGGGCCGAGCCGCTACCGCCTCGAGCGCCGCCTGGGCGAGGGGGCCATGGGCGTGGTGTGGGAGGCGTTCGATCGCGAGCTGGAGCGACCGGTCGCGCTCAAGTGGATCCAGGTCGTCGGCGACGGGGACGACGAGCGCCGCGCGCGGCTGGTGCGCGAGGCCCGGGTGCTGGCGCGGCTGCGCCACCCGAACGTCGTCGCGGTCCACGACGCCGGCATCGAGGGCGACGAGGTCTGGGTCGCGCTCGAGCTGGTCCGCGGCCAGACCGCCCGCGCGTGGCTGGCGGCGGCGCCGCGCTCGTCCGCCGAGATCCTCGCGCTGTGGCGCGCGGTCGCCGGCGGGCTGGCGGCGGCCCACGTCGCCGGGGTGATCCACCGCGACGTCAAGCCCGACAACGTCCTGGTCCGCGACGACGGCGAGGCCGTGCTGGTCGACTTTGGGCTGGCCTCGGCGCCGGTCGGCGCGGTCGACGCGCTGACCCGGACCGGCGAGGTCGTGGGCACGCCGGCGTACATGGCGCCGGAGCAGCTGCGCGGCGACGCCGTCGACGCCCGCGCCGATCAGTTCGCGTGGAGCGCGTGCGTGTGGGAGGCCCTGACCGGGCGCCGGCCGTTCACCGGCGCCTCGGTCGCCGCGCTCGCGGTCGCGATGACCCGGCCGCCGACGGTGCCGGCGGGCGCCGACGCGCCCGTGCTGCGGGTCCTGGCCCGGGGCCTGGCCCACGAGCCGACGCGGCGCTGGCCCGATCTGCCCGCGCTGATCGCCGCGCTCGATGGCGCCGCGCGCGGCCGAGGTCGCCGTCGGCGCGGCCTGATCGCCGCCGCGCTCGCCGGCGCGCTGGCGGTGACCGCGGTGACCGCGACGCTGGCGCTGAGCGGCGGCGGCGCGCGGTCCGCGCCGCGCCCGCCGACGCCGTCGGTCGAGCCGGCGTCGATCACCGCCGCGCCCGTCGCGCGGCCGCCGCGGCGCTTCGTCGACGAGGCCACCGACCGTCTGGTCGAGCTCGACGGCGCCGGGTGCCTGCGGATCCTCGACGCCCACGCGCCCGTGGCGCCGGCGCTGGTCGACGAGGTCGAGTCGCTGCGCGCGCTGTGCGAGATGCGCGCGGGTGACTGTGACGGCGGGCGCGCGCGGCTCACGCGGCTGTTCGAGGCCCGCCGGCCGCCCGCTGTCGCGGCGCGCGCCGTCGACGCGCAGGACGCCGCGCAGTGCCCGCTGGCCGCGCCGGCGGCGACCCCGGCGCAGCGCGCGCAGCGGCTCGTGACCCAGCTGATCGTCCTGACCGCCCGCCACCAGTCGTGCCGGCCGCTGCTCGCCGAGGAGGCGCGCCTCGGCGTCGAGCTGGACGCGTTCCAGCGACGCGCCGTCGCGTTCCAGCGCGCGCTGTGCCACGCCATCGACGGCGACTGCGCGCAGGCCCGCGCCAGCTGGCGCGCCGCTGCCACCGCCGCCCTCCCCGCCGGCGCGGTCCCGGGGCCGGCCTGGCGCGCGGGCGTCGAGCTCGACTTCGATCGGTCGGCGCCGACCTGCGCCGGTCGCTGACCACGGCGCCGGCCCGCACGACCGACGGCGGCAAGAATCTGGGCGCGCCCGCGCGACCTGGCGCGACGACCTCCGTCTGGACCGAGGAGAGGTCGTCGTGCACTCCAGTCCCACCTGCCTGATCGTCGCGCTGGCCGTCGCCGTCGGCGGCTGCGCGCTGTTCGTCCCCGGCCTGCCCCCGCCCCACGGGCTCACCGGCGGCGAGCACCTCCACGTCGTCGACGACTCGCTGCTCCTCGACATCATCGGCCCCGGGCTCCATCCCGAGGACTTCCACCGTCGCGGCTTTCGGTTCGACCGGGTCCTGCCAGCCGGCGCCGAGGTCCGGGTCGCCGACGACTACGTGGCGCAGCGCGAGGCCCTGGCGCCCGACGCGTGGCTGATCGGCCGCAACCCGTGGATCTACGTCGAGGTGGTGACCTCGCCGATCCCGGCCCAGCGCGGCTGGAAGGGCTGGATCTACCTCGGCACGACCGGCGCCGCGACCGCGCCGGTGGCGCCGCTGGCCGACGCCACCGTCACGCGCGAGTCGAGGCTGTGCCCCGGCGCCGACAGCATCGTGCCGGCGTGCGTGGTCCTGCTGCGCGCCGTCACCCCGGTCCGCGTCCTCGGCTGCGGCGGCCGCCGCGTCCACGTCGAGCTGTGGAACGTCGACGGCCTCTACATCCACGGCTTCGTCAACGCGACCCAGCTCGATCGCACCCCGTGCGTCGCCACCAAGGAGTGACCCCATGTCCCCCCGTCGATCCCGCCTCGTCCCCGCCGTCGTCGCCCTGTCGCTGGTCGGCGGCCAGGCCGCCTGCAACCTCCCCGCGCTCCTGGAGCGCAACGCCGCCGACCGGAAGATGACCGAGGACGCCCGGCGCCGGGGCGAGGCCGCCCAGGCCAACGCCCGCGTCGATCGCTACGTCATCGCCGACGAGGTCTGGCTGTGCCCGACCGCCGAGGCCGCGCGCGCCGGCGGCCCGTGCGCCGGCGGCCACCACGTGCTCCACAACCGCGACGTCACCGTCATCGGCCAGGCCGCCACCGACGGCGTCTGGCGCACCGAGATCTGGGACGCCCAGGGCGCGCACCCGCTGTTCGTCGCCGACGCGGCGCTGGGCGAGCTGCCGGAGCTGACCGCCCTCGACCAGCTCGCCGCCGACCTCGACCGGCGCTACCCCGACGCGCGCCGCATCCCGGTCGCCACCGTGACGCTCGCCAACCTGATCGAGGCGCCGCGCTCGTTCAAGGGTCGCTACCTGGTCCTGCGCCAGCCCAGCGGCAGCATGACCAACAAGGACTTCACCGGCGATCGCTTCGTCTTCACGATCCCCATCGCCGTGAGCAGCACCTCGCGCTGGTCCGCGCTCGCGCAGTTCGAGCTCACGAACCGCGCGCTGGTCGCTGACTTCAAGGCCGGCGACCGCTCGTACCGGTGCGGCGCGTCGTACTGCGATGAGTTCCTGATCGTCGCCACGCTCACCGGCCGCACCGTCGAGCGCCTCGACGACCTCGGCCACGTCCACCGCCTGCCGGTGTTCGAGATCAAGGAGCTCGGCGACCGCTTCGGCGCGACCCGAGGACGCTAGCGCACCGGCGCCATCGTCGCGGCCTACCGCAGGCCGATGGTCAGCGCGACGCCGACCGCGACCCCGAGCACGAACAGCGGCCAGCGCGCGGACGCCACCGCCGCGACCGGCAGCGCGAAGCGGACCTCGTGGACCGCGCCGGTGGTGGCGTCGACCAGCACGACGCCGACCGCGCCGTAGGCGACCTGGTACTCGAGCAGCTGGCGGCGCGTCGCGGGGTTGGCCAGGCTCGGCGCCTCGGCCCCGGTCTTGATCTCGCCGACCCAGCGCTGGCCGGCGCGCTCGACCAGGTAGTCGCAGCGCAGCCCCGCGTCGTAGCGCTCGGCGTCGACCTCGACCGTCAGCGCGTGGCGGACCTGACGATCGATCACCGCGAAGCCGGCGGCCTCGAGCAGGGCCGCGCCGGCCAGCTCCCCGTCGGCGGCGGCGCGCCCGACCCGCCGCGCCCGCCGCGACCGGCCCCGGGCCGCGAGCCGGCGTGCGCCGACCGTGAGCGCCAGCGCCAGCACCACCGCGGCGAGCAGCGCGGCCAGCGCGATCATCGGCATCGCGACGATCGTGCGCGGTCACTCTGACAGCGCGCGGCGGCCGGCGGAGCCCCGGGACTCACCCGGGGGTCGACCCACGGCGCGACGTCGCGCGCGGGTCCTCGTCGTCGCGTCCGCGCCGGCCGGCGCCGCGCCTCGACCGCGCACGCGGATCGGGCTCGACCCCGGCGAACCCTCAGGGCCCGCGCGTAAACAACTCGGTCGGTCTCGCGGCCGATCCATCCCGGCTGGCTGCGTTGCCGGCTCCGGTCCTCGGGGCACGTCCAACGAGGACGCTTCCCTCCGGTCCTCGCCGTCGCCTTGCCATCCGGGCGCCTCGTCCGCGATCCTCGATCGACTTGTTCACGCGCAGGCCCTCACGTCAGGGCTGGACCTGGCCCTGCGGGTCGTCGCTGCTCGACTGGCGCCGCTCGACGCGCCCGTCGGGGTGGATGATGATCTCCTCGCGCTGCCAGCTCGACGCGTCGGGCCCGAGGCCGCGGCCCGTCGGCGCCCGCGGTCGCAGCCGCGACGGCGCCGGCGCCGCCTGGGCCACGCGCACGTCCGGCAGCTCGCCGAGCGTCACCGCCACCGCGCGGGCGTCGCCGCCGCGCACGACGTCGAGCTTGGCGGTCTTGCCGGCGCCGCGGGTGGCGATCAGGTTGCGCAGCCGACCGACCTCGCGCACCGGCTGGCCGTCGATCGCCGTCACGAGGTCCCCGACCGCCAGGCCCGCCTTCGCGGCCGGGGTGCCGGGGCCGACCGACTGCACGACCACGCCGCTCGCGGCCTTGATGCCGAACTGCGCGCGCGTCCTGATCGAGCGGCGCGAGCTGCACGCCCAGATAGCCGCGCGACACCCGCCCGTCCTTGATCAGCATGTCCATGATCGGCCGCGCCATGTTGGTCGGGATCGCGAAGCCGATGCCCTGGTAGCCGCCGGTGCGCGACAGGATCGCGGTGTTGATCCCGACCAGGTGGCCCTTCATGTCGACCAGCGCGCCGCCCGAGTTGCCGGGGTTGATCGCCGCGTCGGTCTGGATGAAGTCCTCGTACTGCTCGATGCCGACCGAGGCCCGCCCGACCGCCGAGACGATGCCCATCGTCACCGCCTGGCCGACGCCGAACGGGTTGCCGACCGCGAGCACGACCTCGCCCAGGCGCAGCGTGCTCGAGTCGCCCATCGGCAGCGGCCGCAGCGCCGGCAGCTTGGCGCCCTTGCCCGGGATCAGCTGCAGCACCGCGACGTCGCTGCGCGGATCGGCGCCGATCACCTTGGCGGCGAACTCGGTGCCGTCGCGCAGCGTGACGCGGATCGCCGCGGCGTTGTCGACGACGTGGGCGTTGGTGAGGATCCGGCCGTCGGGGCTGACGATCACCCCCGAGCCGAGGCTCTGGGCCTTGCGCGGGTCGTCGCCACCGAAGAACGGCGAGCTGGGATCGTTCCAGAACGGATCGGCCGCGTACGGGCCGGCCGCCGCGCGCTGCGTGGTCGACACGTTGACGACGCTGTCGACGACGCGCTCGGCGACGTCGGCGATCTCGGTCGAGCCGCCGGCGAGGGGCGTCGCCTGGGCGGCGCGAGGATCAGCGGAGCGCGCGACCAGGCCGACGCCAGCGGCCAGGCCGACCGCGCAGGCGCCGGCGACGAGGGAGCGACGGATGCGAGTGAATCGGGTCATGGGGTCTCCGTGGGGTTCAGATCGACAGACCGCCGCCGCGGTTGCTCGTATTCCGATGCGCGTCGCCGCCCGCGCGCCGAAAAGCACCGAGGCCGCCTCGCGGGCGGCCTCGGCTCGACTCACGCCCGCGGCGGCGTCACTGCGCGAACAGGGTCGGCACGTCCTGCTCGACCCGCTCGGCCTGCAGCGTCGTGAGCAGCCCCGGCACCCGCGTCCGCTCGGTCCACAGGAAGTACTCGACCTTGTCCGCCGGCTTGGTCGGCGCGGCGGTCGGGTCGGCCGGCTTGGTCGGGTCGGCCGGCTTGGTCGGGTCGGCCGGCTTGGCCGGGTCGGCCGGCTTGGACGGGTCGGCCGGCTTGGCCGGGTCGGCCGGCTTGGCCGGGTCGGCCGGCTTGGTCGGGTCGGCCGGCGCGCTCGGATCCGCCGGCGCGGCGGTCACTCGGCGCAGCAGCTTGATCGTGCCGAGCTGCGCGCCCTTGCCGTCGCGGTAGGTCGCGGCCACGACCACCTCGAGCGACGCGAGGTCGGTCTTGGTGTCGTAGCTGGTGGGGCGCAGCTTCTCGAGCTTGTCGAGGAAGTTCGCGGCCACGGTGTCGGCGGTCGCGCCCTGGCCCCAGGTCTCGATCAGCTCGTCGGCGTTGGGCGGCGGCGCGTGGGGGTCGGGCTCGTCGGGGGTCGGCGGCTTGACCTTGATGCGCTGGACGCGCTTGGTCTTGTCCTGCGCGACCAGCTCGACCGCGGTCGCGGCCTTGGCGTCGAACGAGCGCAGGTCGATCGGCCGCAGGCTGGCCTCGCCGCCCTCGAGCGACGCGACCAGGGTGCCGAGCACGACGAAGGCCTTGCCGGTGTCGAGATCCTGCAGATAGCGATCACCGCCGCCGAACACCCGGCCGCCGACCACGAGGGTCTTGGCGCCGTCGGCGAACACCACCGCGATCGAGGTCTGCGAGTCGAGCAGGCCGTAGTCCTTCTTGACGTCGTCCTTGGGCACGCCCACGCCCTTGATCGCGCGCATGCGCGCGAACTGCTTGACCAGCTTCTCGCCCTCGGGCCCGATCGGGAACTCGGTCGTGGTGGTCTCGTCGATGAACTCCGGCGCGGGCGGCGCCGGCGGCGGCTCGGCCGCGTCGGAACCCGAGCCCGCGCCCGGCGTCGCCGGATCGGCCGAGCCCGAGCCCGCGCCCGGCGTCGCCGGATCGGCCGGCGGCGTCGGCGGGGTCGGATCGACCGGCTTGGGCTTCTTGACCGTCTTGGCCTCCGAGCCCCACCAGTACGCGTCGGCGCCGGTGCCGCGCCGCTCGATCGTGACCAGGCGGTTCTCGGTCTGGAACTCGATCTTGGTGAGGCTGTCCTCCCCGCGGGTCCACATGACCACCTCGCCGCTCGCGGGCTTGGTGGCCGCCTCCTTGGTCCAGGTCTTGTAGCCGTAGACCAGCATCACGCCCAAGAGGGCGCCGTGGACGATGACTCCCTTCATGACGTCTTCTCCATCTTCGCGGGCGCCAGCGGCCGGCGCCGGCGGGTCGACAGCGCGTACGCGAGGCCGAGCCCGAACACCATGATCGGGACCACGAGCGTCGTCGCCAGGAACCACAGCGCCTGCTGCTTCTTGGTCTGGCGGACCTCGTTCTCCTTCTCGTTGTTGACGATGCCGGCGAAGGCCTCCTCGCCGCCGAGCCAGCGGATGCCGTCGTCGGGCAGGGTCCGGCTGTTGGTGTCGAGGCCCTTCTGGCCGGTCAGGGTCTGGAACAGGCGGTCGGCGAACAGATCGTTGTCCGAGAACACCAGCGCGCGCCAACCCTCGGCGTCGGCGCCGTCGGCGTCCTTGCGCTTGGGGCCCTCGACCGCGGCGCCGACCGGGTAGCGATCGCGCTTCTCGGTGGCGCCGTCGAAGCTGTGGTTGCCGTCCAGGTCGAGCCACGAGTCGCTCATCGACCGGATGATGATCGTGCGCTTGGGCTTCTCGGTCGAGCCGGGCACGTCGAAGTCCCGCTCGACCAGCGCGCCGGCGGTCTGCAGCAGGATGGCCTGGTTGGCCGAGCCGCGCGACAGCGCGGTCGTGGCCGGGTGCGACGAGAACCCGTTGGTCAGCGCCAGCATCTTGTCGGTGGGCTGGCCGCGCTCGGGCGTGTAGTTGCGATCGTCGTGGATGATGTGGCGGTCGACGGTGACGCCGAAGTAGCCCGCGAGCGGGCCCAGCTCGAACTCGCCCATCGGATCGACCGCGACCAGGAGTCGGCCGCCGCGATCGAGGTACGCCGTCAACGCCGTCAGCTCGCCCGGCTCGAACCGGGTCTTGGGGCCGAGCACCATCACGATCGTCGCGTCGGCCGGGACCTCGCGGTTGAGGTCCATCGTCGGCAGCGTCTTCACCTCGTAGTTGAGCTGGCCGAGGATGGCCTTGATCACCACCGACTTGGCGTCGGGGTAGCGCCCGCGGGCGGCGACCGGCAGCGAGTCGGGATCGTTGAGCTCGGCGTGGCCGACCGTCAGGTAGGCCTTGCGCTTCTCGCGCACCAGCTTGAGCAGCTCGCTGTTGACGGTCTGGTCGAGCACGCGCAGCTTGCCGGTCTGACGCCGGGCCCGATCGAAGTCGGTGTCGACGTCGAACTTGCCGCTCTTCTCGGCGTCGGCGCCGGTGGCCTTCGGATCGTCGCTGGCGCGGACCAGCACGACCGTGCCGTCCTTCTGCACCTGGTACTTCTGGGCCAGCTGGGCCGAGACCAGGCGGTCGTGGCGCTCGATCGTCACCTTGCCGGTGCGGCGCGCCAGCTCCTTGAAGTAGCCCTCGACCTCCTCGCCGACCTCGTTGACCTCGGGGAAGAACAGCAGCACCCGGACCGGCGCCTTCATGCTCTCGACGATCTTGCGGGTCGAGTCGCCCGGCGCCGAGGTCTTGAAGTACGAGACGTCCTTGCGGATGTTCTTCTGCTTGGCGACGTTGCACGTCACCATCATCAGCGCCGCGGCCAGCGCGATCGTCAGGCCCGACAGGCCCATCTCGCGGACCCGCTGGAACTCGACCGCGTCGTCGGGATCGTCGGCGGTCCACTCGCCGACCGTGGCCTCCATGAAGACCGCCGGCAGCAGCGAGCACGCGCCCACGAGGACCCAGCCGATCGTCATGACGACGTCGTAGCGGGCCAGCGACCTGGGCGCGGCCTCGGCCATGCCGACCAGGCCCAGGCCGCCCTTGGTGGTGAGGAAGTACATGAGCCCGGCGACGAGGACGCCGAGGTAGCACGCCAGGAGCGTGGTCTCGGACTGCCGGCGCTTGCCCTTGGCCGCGGTCCAGCGCCAGGCCTGGGCGCCGAGGCCGCCCAGGAACACCGCGACGCCGAGGATCGTCAGCGCCCTGGCCAGCGACGGCATGGTCTCGAGGTTGCGCCGGGCCGGGATCAGGAAGACCACCGACGCCAGGAGCGAGACCCGCACCCACAGGCGGGACGGAGTGTTCATTGCCATCGCTTCGCCTCCAGCGTCTTCACCGCGAGCAGCAGGAAGAAGTACGTCATCGCCAGGTAGTAGACGAGGTCCTTCAGGTTGAAGATCCCGCGCATGAACCCGTTCTGGTAGTGGATCCACCACAGGTCGAGCTCGGCGAAGACCGAGCGCAGCGGCGGGTCGAGCACCAGCGACAGCTTGTAGAGCAGCACCAGCGACGCCACCGCCATCGCCGCGACCACCGCCGCGATGACCATCTCCCGGGTCAGGCTCGACGCGAACACGCCGATCGCCAGGCAGGTCGCGCCCAAGAGCCACAGCCCGAGGTACCCGACGAAGATCTGGCCGCCGGTGATCTTGCCCTGGCCCTTGATCAGCAGCGGGATGTACGCGGACAGCGCCAGGATCACGGTCAGGAAGGCCAGCGTCGCCAGGAACTTGCCGACGACGATCGCCGACTCGCGCACCGGCGAGGTCGACAGGAGCATCATCGAGCCGGACTGGCGCTCCTCGGCGATGACCCGGAACGACAGGATGACCGAGATGATCATGACGACGCCGCTCGAGCTCCAGAAGAACTGCTGCAGCATCTCGCTGGCCAGCGCGCTCTTGTAGCCGAAGGCCTGGAAGGTGATGCCCATCGCCAGGAGCGCGACGGCCGCCACGACCCAGCCGAGGATCGAGCGGGTGTAGGACGCGAACTCGCGTCGGAAGATCGTCAACATCGCTCGCATGGTCAGGTCACTCCTTGGCCTCGGCCGACGGCGCCGCGGGCGCGACGTCGACCATGCGCAGGAACGTGTTCTCGAGGTCGACCCGGCGCGCGTCGAGCCGCAGCAGATCGAGGCCGGCGGCGATCACCGCCCGGCTGATCTCGGCCCGGACGTCGCGCTTGCTCGACACCACCAGCTCCCAGCCGTCGCCGCGCTCGGCCGGCGCGCTCTTGCCGAGCAGGCCGTCGACCCCGGCGACCGCGTCGACGATCGTCGCCGCGGCCGCGGTCTTGCCGTCCGGGATCCGGACCGTCACCTCGACCGAGAACACCGGCTCCTGCTGCGCCGCCAGCTCGGCCTCGGTGCCGCTGCCGAGGATCTGGCCGCGGCCCAGGACCAGCAGCCGGTCGCAGGTCTGGCTGACCTCGGACAGCACGTGCGACGACAGCAGGACGGTGTGCTTGTCCTTGAGCTCGTGGATGAGCTTGCGCATCTCGACGACCTGGCGCGGATCGAGGCCGCGGGTCGGCTCGTCGAGGATGACCAGCTGCGGGCGGTGGACGATGGCCTGGGCCACGCCGACGCGCTGGCGGTAGCCGTGGGACAAGGTCCCGATCGGCTCGCCGGCGACGAGCGTGAGATCGGTCAGCGCGAGGGCGTCGCCGATCTTGGCCTTGCGCTCGCTCGACGGGACCTCGCGCAGATCGCACACGAACGTCAGGAACGCCTCGACGGTCATGTCGGTGTACAGCGGCGGGGTCTCGGGCAGGAAGCCGATGCGCCGGCGGACCTCGTGCGGGTTGGACAGCGCGTCGGTGCCGCCCACCGAGACCGCGCCGGCGGTCGGCCGCAGGTCGCAGGCCAGGACCCGGAGGGCGGTGGTCTTGCCGGCGCCGTTGAGCCCGAGGAAGCCGACGGTCTCGCCCTTCTCGATCTCGAACGAGACCGGGCCGAGCGCGCGCTTCCCACCGTAGTACTTGGTGAGGTTGGAGACTTGGATCATGGGTGCTCCCCGGGCTTGCGGAGCCGGGCTCGCGTCGTGGAGATCATCGAAAGAACAGCGCTTTTATTGTTGACCGGAGTTTCTGTCAAGCCCCCGACCTCGCTGCGACGGGGTGCGACACCGGCCGAACCGACCAGACGGGCAAGACATTCCCGGATCGGCTCCCAGATCGGGCGCGGCGATCGCGCGGCGGCGCTATGGTCGGGGCATGGCGACCAAGGCACAGGCGTTCCGGACCGAGCAACAGCGGGCGGCCAAGCCCCCCCGCCCCAAGCAGCCCAAGAAGCCCCGTCGCGACGAGGTCGTCGACACGTCGCTGCCGGGCGTCAGCGCGACCGACCGCAAGGCCACACGCGGTCCCAACCGCAACCTGCTGGCCGGGCGCCGCGGCGGCGCCGCGCTCGAGGACTCGGCGACCGGCACGCCGTCGCGCAAGTCGACCCGCAAGAGCGTCGACCGCACCAAGCGCACGACCAACCAGCAGCTCCAGGCGGTCCGCGCGACCACCTCGCCGACCGCGCGCGCGACCCGCAGCAAGGCGAAGGCCAAGGTGACGCCCAAGGCGGCGCCGAAGAAGCCGTCCACGCGCACGTCGCGGCGCTGACGAGACGACGCCGCGCCGGCGGTCAGAACAGGCGCAGCCGACCGCGCCGGCGGTCAGAACAGGCGCTGCCCCGCCCGCGCCGGCGGTCAGAACAGCCGCAGCTGCCCCGCCCGCGCCGGCGGTCGGAACTGCGCGCGGTCGAGGATCGGCGGCGTCGGCGCGTAGCCGAGGCGATCCCGGGCGACGGTGAAGCGGCGCTCGAGCAGCTGGGCGTACGGCCCGGTGCCGCGCATGCGGGTCGCGAAGTCGCTGTCGTAGAGCTGGCCGCCGCGCAGGCCGCGCACCAGCGCGAGCACGCGCTCGGCCCGATCCGGAAAGTGCGCGCGCAGCCAGTCGTCGAAGATCTGCTTGAGCTCGTGCGGCAGGCGCAGCACCACGTACGACGCGTAGCCGGCGCCGGCGGCGCGCGCCGCGGCCAGCAGGGCCTCGAGCTCGCCGTCGTTGATCGCGGGGATCATCGGCGAGGTCAGCACGCCGACCGGGACGCCGGCGGCGGCGAGCCGCTCGATCGCCGCCAGGCGCCGGTGCGGGCGCGCGGCTCGAGGCTCGAGGATCGCGGCCAGCCCGGGATCGAGCGAGGTCAGCGACAGGTTGACCTGGGCCAGGCCGGCGGCGGCCATCGGCGCCAGCAGGTCGAGATCGCGGACCACCAGCGCGCTCTTGGTGATGATCGTGACCGGGTGCCGGGTCTCGGCCAGGACCTCGAGCACCGCGCGCGTCAGCCGGCGCTCGCGCTCGATCGGCTGGTACGGGTCGGTGTTGGCGCCGAGGTTGATCGGCGCGCACTGGTAGCTGGCCTTGCCCAGCTCGCGCCGCAGCACCGCCGCCGCCTCGGGCTTGGCCCGGAGCTGGGTCTCGAAGTCGAGCCCCGGCGACAGGCCCAGGTAGGCGTGGGTCGGCCGCGCGAAGCAGTAGACGCAGCCGTGCTCGCAGCCGCGGTACGGGTTGATCGAGCGATCGAACGGCACGTCGGGCGAGTCGTTGCGCGCGATGATCGACTGGATCTGCTCGTCGACGACGGTCGTCGCCGGGGCCGGGCGGGGATCGTCGTCGCTCAGCGGCCCCCAGCCGTCGTCGAAGGTGGCGCGGGTCAGCGCCTCGTAGCGCCCCTGCGGGTTGGTCACGGCGCCGCGGCCGGCGTGGACCTCAGGCCCGGGCATGTCCTCGGGCCGGCGGTCGGGCGGTTTGGTCCAGGCGGCCACGACCGTGAGCGTGCCCGGACCCTGTGACGTCGCCCAGACGAGATCGGACGCGGGGTCCGCTCTCCGGTTCCGCTTCCGGCTCCGGGTCCCGGTTTCCGCTTCCAGCTCCGGTTCCGGCTCCAGCTCCGGGTCCGGCTCCGGCTCCGGCTCCGGTGCCGGCTCCGGTTCCGCCCCGGCCCGGCCCGGCTCCGGCTCCAGCCCGGCTCCGGCTCCGGCTCCGGCTCCGGCTCCAGCTCCGGCTCCGGCTCCGGCTCCGGATCCGGCTCCAGGTCCGGGTCCGGCTCCGGCTCCGGGTCCGGCTCCAGCTCCGGATCCGGATCCGGATCCGTGCGACAGTGTCGCCGACCGCGCCGCCGGCGCTCGAGCACTCATGAACCACCCGATGCGTTTCGCCATCGCCGCGCTGCTGTGTGCGTTCACGGTCTGGTGGTACGTCCGTCGCGACAAGCCCGCCAGGCCGACCAGGCCTCACGCCGGCGCGATCGCCGCGCCGACCCGCCCGGTCGTCCCCGACGGTCCGCCGCGGTTCCGGCCGATCCGGCCCGACGCCCGCGCGGCGCTGCTGGCCCGGCTCGCGGCCAAGCGCGCCACGCCGGCCACGCCGGTCACGCCGACCACGCCGACCACGCCGGTCACGCCGACCACACCGACCACGCCGACCACGCCGACCACGCCGACCACGCCGACCACGCCGACCACGCCGACCACGCCGACCGAGCCCGCGCCGACGCCGCTGCCCGGCACCGTCGACGCCAACGCGGTGCTCGACAGCATCATGCCCCTGATGCCGTCGTTCCAGGAATGCTACGAGCGCACCCGCGCCAGCCGCAGCACCGATCGGGTGCAGGTCGACTTCGACCTCCGGCTCGAGGGAGACCCCGACCTCGGCACGCTCGTCGTCGAGGTCGAGCTCGCCGGCGACGCCCCGTTCACCGCCGACCTCGAGCTCGGCCCGTGCCTGCGCGACGCGCTCTTCGCCGTCGAGCTGCCGCCGATGACCAACGGCACGGCGGCGACGTTCCGCACGAAGATCACGCTGGCCGACGCCGACGCCGACGCCGACGATCACTGACCGCGGGTCGTCCGACCCACGCCGCGCCATCACGTCACCCCGTCGGGGTGATCGCGCCTGTCGGGTGATCGTCGGCGCGCACGCACGCCGCGCCCGATCGGCGCACACGTCGACACGTCCGCGCACACGGCTTTCTGTAATGACCGTTAATTTAGTTTCACCTCAAAACGATTTTACAAAGACTCACATTGAGACACGCGCGCGCGATTCTCCAGGATGGTCGTTCGGTCGTTGGTGACCGAGAGGAGAAGAGGATGAACAGCGTCCCCCGTGCGATCGTGCTCTCGTTCCTCGGCGTCGGCCTCGCGGCCTGCGCCGACCAACCGTCGGACCTCGATCAGCTCGAGCGTCCGACCGTGGTCGATCACGGCCTGTCGACGGCCGAGCGCCACGGCCGCGACGTCTGGTTCAAGAACACCTACGGCGGCGAGAAGTTCTTCGCGTTCCTCGCGGTCCACCCGGATCCCGCCAAGCGCATCCGGATCGCGTTCCAGGAGGTGCTGGCCACGCCCCGCGCCGACCGGTTCGCGCAGTGGGGCCTCATCAACGACCCCGACTGCGTCGCCGACCCAGCCGGCGGCCTCGACCTGTGCAGCGATCCCGAGGCCACCGGCGTCGTCGGCATCCGCAAGCGGCCCGGCCCCGGCGGCTCGACGATCTACGGCGCCGCGTGCGCCGCCTGCCACGCCGGCTTCGACCCCGTCGATCCGCCGGCCGATCCGGCCGAGCCGACCTGGGCCGAGATCCATCCCACGATCGGCAACCAGCACGCCAAGTTCGGCGAGGTCTTCGGCCACAACCTGGCCGCGACCGATCCGCGCCGGCTGATGTTCGCGGCCTGGCCCGACGGCGCCGTCGACACCACCGCGCTGTTCAACGACAACATCATGAACCCGGGCGTCGTGACCGCGTTCTGGGATCAGCCCAAGCGCGCGACCTTCGACGTCGGCATGGACGCCGAGCAGCTGCGCAACGGCCAGGGCGGCGAGGACGACGTCGGCAGCGCGCTCGCGGCGATCCGCGTCTACACCAACATCGGCGTGTGCTTCGCCGAGTGCATCGCGCCGCGCGCCGATCGCCCCGACCCGGGCGCGCCGATCGATCTCGCGCAGTGCCGGGCCGCGTGCCCCGACTTCCCGCCGCAGGACGACCTCGACGATCTGGGCCAGTTCCTGCGCTCGGTGCGGGCGCCGCAGTACCCGGACCACCCGCGCAGCCTGCTGCGGTACCTGTACGGCCGCGTGGCGTTCGAGACCACGTGCGCCGGCTGCCACGTCACCCACGGCGACGGCCGCCGGGCCCACAGCGACGACGAGATCACGCCGCTGGCGGATCCGCAGAGCACCAACGCGTGCCGGGCGCTGTCCACCAACTGGGACACCGGCAAGCTGTGGTCGGCGTTCTCGTCGGACGTGTTCAAGCAGCGCGGCTACAAGGGCTACCGGACGATGCCGCTGACCGGCATCTGGTCGACGGCGCCGTTCTTCCACAACCAGTCGATCGGGCCGTGGACGCCGCCCGACGCCTCGCCCGCGGCCCGCGCCGCCAGCTACGAGGCGGCGATGGCCGAGCTGATGAGCTCGACCCGCACGCCCAAGATCTACGCGCTGCCGATCGCGCTGGGGCCGTTCCCGGCCGGGACGCCGCTGACGTACGTGTTCTCGCGCGATCCCGCGACCGGCGCGGTGCTGTGCACCGACGCGGTCGAGAACCGCGGCCACACCTACGGCGCCGAGCTCCCGGCCTCGGCCAAGACCGCGCTGACCTACTGGCTGAAGTTCCAGTAGCGCGGGCGCGCCGGTGATCGCGGCGGCGCCCGCGGTCACCTCACAGCGCGATCGCGGGCGGCGTCGGCGCGCTGGCGCCCCAGCACCAGATCGTGTGATCGGCGGTGAGCGCGCAGGACATCGCGGTGCCCCGCCCGCCCCGTCAGTTCACGTCACGATGTCCGACGTCCGGACTTCGTGCATGGGCGGACGCCACGCGGGCGGCGGCCCTCGGCGGTCGCCGCGCTCGACGCGGTCGCGGCGCGCCGGCGGCGTCACGGCTCGCTCGACGGGCGCCGCGGATCCCGGGTGACGCCCGGCGGGATCCCGCCGGTGACCGCGTCGGCGGCGAGCAGACCCCGGGTCCACAGGGTCCGCTCGACCATGACCGCGAACACGTGCTCGAGCGCCGCCTGGGCGGCCGGGCCCTCGAGGATCCCGAACGCCCGCGCGATCGCCTCCATCGTCGCCAGCCCGCCCGGGCGCGGCTCCGAGCGCAGGCGGTAGCGCGACGGCGGCCCCGGCGGCAGGGTCGCGCACGCGACCGCGTCGAGGCCGAGCACCCGCGACCGGACCCGCTGGGCCTGGCGCCAGGTGCCGTCGGGGACGATCAGCGTGACCGGCTCGGCCCCGCCGGCGAGCTGATCGAGCGGCACCGCGTCGGCGTCGGGGAACAGCAGCACCGGGCGCGTGCCCGCGGGCGGCGCGAACCGGGTCTCGACGTGGTCCTCGCCGCCGCGCACGATCACCTCGCTGTTGCGCAGGCACTCGGTCGCCAGCCGACCGGTGTTGGTCGGCTTGCGATCCTCGTAGCGGTGGATCACCAGCACCAGCCGGGTCCGGGTGTCGAGCGCGGGCAAGAGCGCGCACAGGCACAGGCCGCCCAGCATCCGACAGCGGGCACAGCGGAGATCGGCGTTGGCGCGGCGGCTCACCGCGCCATCCTACGCGGCCCGGCGCGCCGACGTCGGCCGGCGATCCCGCTTGACCCCCGCCACCGCATCCGGTCCCATCGCCACCGGGGAGCCATCATGACCAAGCCTTACCTTGCGAGCCTCGTGCTCGTGGCGGTCGCCGCATCGACAGGATGCGGCGGCGGCTGCTCGAGCCTCGAACCCATCCCGGGCGGATTTCCGTCGGCGGCGCGCACGCCCAACGCCGCGCAGGTCCGCGTCAGCCAGTCGGGCCTGGCCTCGGTCGCCGCCGATCCCGCGGCGCTCCTGGGCGGCCTGCTCGGCGGCATGGGCCTGACCTTCGACGTGCCGGCGAGCTGCGGCGGCTCGACGCCGGTGTGCTGCCCGGGCGGCAACCCGCAGTCGCCGTGCGGCCCGATCGTGATCGATCTGACCCAGCAGCCCGGCGATCAGCCGCGGCTCGAGCTGCGCCCGGCCCAGGGCGCGTCGCGCCTCGACGTGACCGTGCGCGCGCGCGTCCGCACCCAGATGGACATCCCGGTGACCGTGCCGCTGGTCGGCGACTGCGGCGTGCGGATCGACACCGCGCCCGGCCCCGACCCCGACATCAAGCTCGACATCCCGGTCAACTTCCGCCAGGACGCGACGGCCTCGACCACGCGCATCGAGGTCGGCGACGTGGTCGTGTCGCAGCTGACCAGCGCCGACGTGGCGCTGACCGGCAGCTTCGGCTGCCAGCTCGCCAGCCTCGGCATCGGCCTGTTCATCGGCACGCTCACCAGCACCTTCTCCGACGCGATCAAGGGCGCGGTCGCCGACCAGGCGTGCAAGCAGTGCCCGTCGGGTCAGGTCGGCGAGTGCGGCCCGTTCGCGACCGCGTGCACGAACAACGTGTGCATGCGCGCCGACGACACCTGCTACCAGGAGGTCGGCATCACCGGGCGCGCCCGCGGCGCCAACCTGTTCTCGAGCCTGTCGCCCGGCACGACCGGCGCGATGGACGTCTACGACGTCGCCGGCGGCTACGCCACGTCCGACAGCAACGGCCTGGCGCTGGGCCTGCTCGGCGGCTTCCAGCCGGCCGGCGCCCCGCGCGATCGCTGCGGCCCGCCAGCGACCGCGCCGGCCCGGGTCACGATCCCGACCTCGCCGTTCTTCCAGGGCAACACCCGGCCCGACACCGGCGCGCCGTTCGGCCTGGCGTTCGGCCTGCACCAGAGCCAGATCGACGAGCTGGCCTACAGCCTCTACGACGGCGGGCTCCTGTGCCTGACGGTCGGCACCCGCACGGTCGACCTGCTCACGACCGACACGCTCGGGCTGATCGCGCCGTCGCTGTCGAACCTGCTCACCAAGACCGGGGCGGTCGCGGTCGGCCTGCGGCCCCAGGCGCCGCCGACGATGGTGCTCGGGCTCAACACGTTCACGATGGCGCCCGACGGCACGATGGTCGTCGACGAGCCGCTGCTCGACATCACGTTCCGCGGCCTCGAGCTCGACTTCTTCGTGTCGATCGAGGACCAGTACGTCCGCATCTTCACGATCGTCACCGACCTGCACCTGCCGCTGGGCATGCAGGTCAACGCCGCCGGCGAGCTCGAGCCGGTGTTCGGCGATCTGGCCGGCGCGTTCACCAACCTGTCGGTCAAGAACAGCGACGCGCTCACCGAGGACCCGGCCCAGCTGGCGCTGCGGTTCCCGGCGCTGCTCGAGCTGGCGCTGCCGGGCCTGGCCGGCGGCCTGGGCTCGTTCGCGCTGCCGGCGCTGGGCGGCCTGAACATCGAGGTCACCGACATCACCGCCGTCGACAGCAAGCGGTTCCTGGCGATCTTCGCCGACCTCGTGCCGGGCCAGATGATGCGCGCGCCGGTCGAGACCACCGCGACGATCGACGACGTGCTGCTGCCGCCGGCCGACGCGCTCGACGATCCCGACCGCTGGACCACCGAGGCCGCGCCGAAGGTGGCGCTGGTGCTCGGCGGCGACGCCCCCGATCTCGAGTGGTCGTGGCGCACCGACGATGGCCTGTGGTCGGCGTGGTCGCCCTACCCGACCCAGACCGTCACCAGCCGCACGCTGTGGCTGCCCGGCATCCACCGCATCGAGGTCCGCGCCCGGGTCCACGGCCGGAGCGAGACGATCGATCCGACGCCGGTCGTGCTCGAGCTGCCGATCGCGCCCGAGCGCGGCCAGCGCAAGGCCGGCTTCCACGGCGCCCCCGGCGAGGGCGGGTGCAACTGCGCCACCGGCGGCGGCGCGGCCGACGCCCTGCCCCTGGGCCTGACCGCGCTGGCGCTGCTGCTGCGCCGGCGCCGGCGCGGGTCGCTCGACCGGCGGGCGCTGCGGCGGCTCGCGACCGCGGCGCTGGTGCTGGCGATCGGCGCGACGATCCCGGCGTGCGACTGCGGCGGCACCCCGGCCTGCGGCGACACCGCGTGCCTGCCGGGCGAGGTCGCGGTCGGCACGCTCGGCCGCTACAACGGCGCCGCCACCGACGGCGCCCGCACGGTCGTGTCGACCTACGATCAGCTGCTCACCGACCTCGTGCTGGTCGACGTCGCCGCCGACGGCACCCGCAGCTTCACCGCGGTCGACGGCGTCCCGGACGAGACGCCGACCTACGAGCCGTCGACCTACCGCGGCGGCGTCACCGCGGCCGGCCCCGACGTCGGCACGTACACCTCGGTGGCGCTGGCCGGCGGGCTGGCGCGGATCGCCTACCAGGACCGCGACCACGCCGCGCTCAAGGTCGCGATCGAGACCAAGGCCGGCGAGTACACCAGCTACGCGCTCCAGGACGACGACAGCGACGTCGGCGGGTTCGCGAGCCTGGCGCTCGACGGCACCGGCGCGCCGGTGATCGCGTACCTGGCGCAGAACGTCGCCGGCGCCGGCGGCGCCCGCGAGACCCAGCTGCGCCTGGCGCGGGCCCAGGCCGCGGCCCCGGCCGGGCTCAACGACTGGCGGTTCTCGACGATCGCGACGGCGACGGTGTCGTGCGCCGGGCTGTGCGGCACCGGCAACGCGTGCCTGGTCCCGGTCACCGCCGGCGATCCCGAGGTCTGCGCCGCGCCCACCAGCGACTGCGCGACCGCGTGCGCCGACAACCAGGCGTGCGTCGCCGGCACGTGCCGCGAGGCGGTCCCGACGCCGACGGCGGGCGATCTGCCCCAGGGCACCGGCCTGTTCGCCAGCCTGGTGCTCCTGCAGGACGGCCGCCTGGCGATCGTCCACTACGATCGCAGCCGGACCGCGCTGGTGCTGCTGGTCGAGAACGGCGCCGGCTCGAGCGTGTTCAGCGAGACCGTCCTCGACGCCACCGGCGATCGCGGCATGTGGGCCAGCGCGGTGGTCGGCCCCGACGGCACGCTCCACATCGCCTACCAGGACGCCCGGACCGACACCGTGCACTACCTGGCGTGGACCGGCACCGCCGGGGCCAGCGAGCTGGTCGACGACGGCACCCGGGCCGGCGATCGCACGCACTCGGTCGGCGCTGGCGCCACGGTGTTCCTCAGCGGCGGCGCGCCGGCGATCGCCTACCAGGACGCGGCCACCGCCGACCTCGTGATCGCGCGCAAGACTGGGGCGACCTGGACGCCGACGCCGCTGGCCACCGGCCGGACCCTCGACGGCTTCCACATCGCCGCGGCCGGCACGACGCTGGCGTGGGACGCGCTCGACCCGACGGTGATCCCGGCCGGCTCGCTGGCGATCCAGACCGCGCCCTGAGTCGCGACGGTGCGCGTCGCTGGGTCGGCGCGCGTGCGCCGTCGCGGCGACCGCGTGCGCCGTCGCGGCGACCGCGAGGCCGGCGCCACGTCCGCGGCCCTGGCGCGGCCGGCGTCAGCCGCCGCTGACCAGCAGCAAGATGACGGTGGCGAACGCCGCGGCCGCGACCACCGCCGCCACGGCGATCGGCCAGCGCGGCGGCACCTCGACCGGGATCGCGATCCCGGTCCGCGTGTGGGTGTCGGCGATCAGCATCGCGGCGGCGCCGCCGAGCGCGGCCGCCGCCGGATCGCGGTAGCGGATCGTGGTCTTGCCCATCGCGATGATCGCGCCGTCGGCGAGGATCGCGCCGGGCGCCTCGCTCGGCGCCGGCGCGCCGTTGATGCGCGTGCCGTTCTTGGACTCGAGATCGTAGAGCCAGGCCCCGTCAGGGCGATGCTCGACCACCGCGTGGTTGCGCGACAGGTCGGGGTCGAGCACGACCCAGCCGCTGTCGCCGCGGCCGATCACGACCCGCGTGCCGACGCCGGGCAGCGCCAGGCGCTGGCCCGCGGCCGGCCCGGACTCGACCACCAGCTCGGGCGGCGGCACCGCCTGTTCACCCAGCAGATCGCGCATCAGCTCGCGCGCCAGCGAGTCGGTGCGCGCGGGATCGGTCGCCGGCGCGTCGGTCCAGGCGGCCGCCACCAGCCGGGCCGGACCGACCTTGATCGCGCGCCCGGTCACCACCACCGGCTGGTCGACCGCCAGGGCGACCCCGTCGACCTGGACGCCCGGCGCCACCGCGATCGCCACGACCCCGTCACCGTCGCGCGCCAGCCGCAGCTGGACCGGCGCCACGGACGGGTCGGTGACCCGGACGTCGGCGGCCCGGCCCGACCCGCACAGCACCGGCGACGCCAGCTCGAGCATGCGCATGGGCGCCGAGCCGATGGTGACGGTGATCCGGATCGCCCGGGGGCTGGGGTCGGTCATGGCGGGAGTATCGGCCGGTCGCGCGAACGGTTGCCTGGGACTTGATGGCAGGACGCGGCACGTCCGGCCGACATCCCCCGCGACAGCTCGCTGGAATTGTCCCACACTGGGGGGAGATGCGACGCGCCGTCCTGACGATAGCCACGCTGTCGGCGCTGTCGGGCGCCGCGTGCGCCGCCACGCTGACCGGCAAGGTCTACGTCGACACCAACGGCGACCACGAGCGCCAGCCCGACGAGCCCGGCGTGGCCGGGGCCGTGGTCGCGCTCGAGCGCGGCGTGTTCACGACCACCGACGCGGACGGCAGCTATCGCCTCGACGTCGCCGCCGCGACCGGCTTCGTGTGGGTGCGTGTGCCCGACGGCTTCCGGCCCGGGCCGGTGTGGCGGGCGGCCGACGGCCCCGACCTGGACCTGCCGCTGATCCCGCTGACGGCGGCCGAGGCCGCGGCGCCGCTGACCTTCGTGGTCGCGGCCGACTCGCACACCAACACGATCGCCGCGACCGATCCCTGGGACGGCGGCGACCTCGCCGACGCGATCGACCAGGCGATCTCGCTGCCGACGCCGCCGCGGTTCTTCACGATCGTCGGCGACATCACCCAGGGCAACGCGCCCGATCAGTTCGAGCGGGTCCAGGCGGCGCTGGCCGGCGTGACGGTGCCGTGGGTGCCGGTGGCCGGCAACCACGACTGGTACGACGGCGGCGGCACCTACCGCCGGTACTTCGGCCCCGACAACTACAGCTTCGACGTCGGCAACCTGCACGTCGTGGTCTGGGACGCCAACCTGTCCGAGCCGACCCAGGTGGCGTTCTTCGCCGCTGATCTCGCGCTGGTCGATCCGGCGATGATCGTGATCGGCCTGGGCCACGGCTCGCCCAAGGACGAGGTCGCCGATCAGCTCGCCGCGCTCGGCGTCGACTACCTGTTCACCGGCCACTGGCACGCCAACCGCAAGGTCGAGCGCACCGGCCTGGTCGAGTGGGGCACGCAGACCCTGGTGATGGGCGGCATCGACTCGTCGCCGGCCGGCTACCGGGTCGTCACCTTCGAGGGCGACACGCCGACGGTCGTCCACCGCGAGCGCCTGATCGAGCCACACCTCGGCCTGGTCGCGCCCAGCCCCGGCTCGTGCGCGCCCGCCGACGGCTTCGAGCTGCTGGCGGCCGCCGCGCTCGACGCCAGCGTCGCCGAGGTGACCGCGTCGATCGACTGCGGGCCGACGCTGACGCTGACGCCGGTCGGCGGCTGGACCTACCGCGCCACCGTCGGCGCGCTGGCGCCGGGCACCCACGCGCTCGCGCTCACCGCCACCACGCCGGCGGGCCGCACCGTCGACAAGCAGGTCCGCTTCGACGTCTGCGCGCCGGCCGATCCGACCCCGATCGTGGGCGCGTGGCCGCAGCTCGGCGGCGGCCCGACCCACCTCGGGCGGCAGCAGCAGGCCATCGCCCCGCCGGTGGTCGCGCGCTGGACCACCGCGGTCGGCGGCAGCATCGCGCTGGGCTCGCCCGTGGTCGCCGACGGCACGGTCGTGGTCAGCGTCGCGGACCGCGCCAGCGGCGAGCGCGGCGGCCTGGTCGCGCTCGACCTCGTGACCGGCGCCGTCCGCTGGCGCTACCAGACCCCGTACCCGCCCTCGAACGCGCCGGCGATCGCCGACGGCACGGTCGTGGTCGGCCTCGGCAACGGCGAGGTCCACGCGGTCGCGCTGGCCGACGGCGCCCCGCGCTGGACCTTCGACGTCGCCGAGGGCCTGCCGATGCTCGAGTCGGCCCTGTGGGCCGCGCCGACGATCAGCGACGGCACGGTCTACGTCGCGGTCCAGGGCAAGCTGGCGGCGATCGAGCTCGCCACCGGCGCCGAGCTGTGGAACCGCGATCGCGCGCCCGGCTACCCCTGGCTCGGCACGCTCGCGGCGATCGCGGTCGCCGACGACACCGCGCTGGTCGCGTTCAACCGCGACGACGGCCTGACCGGCTGGCGCGCGACCACCGGCGCACCGCTGTGGGCCAACACCGGCGGCGCCACCGTCGCGATCAACGCCACGCCGGTCATCGACGGCGCCACGGTGTACATGGTCAACGCCCGCGGCGAGGCCTCGGCCGCCGAGCTGGCGACGGGCCAGGTGCTGTGGACCACGAGCACGACCGACGGCGGCTTCGACTGGGGCTACAGCGTGACCGCGGCGCCGGCGGTGGCCGACGGCAAGGTGTTCGTGCCGACGCAGTGGGACGATCTGGTCGCGCTCGACGCGACGACCGGCGCGGTGCTGTGGCGTTACGCGACGCCGCCGGGCCCGCTCAACTTCGCCCACTACCGCTCGAGCCAGGCCGGCTTCGTCGCCAGCCCGGTCGTCACCGGCGATCGCGTGTGGCTCGGCCGGCCCGACGGCGCGCTGGTCGCGCTCGACGCCGCCGACGGCCGCGAGCGCTTCTCGGTCGACCTCGGCGCGCCGATCGCCAGCGCGATCGCCGCGGCCGGCGGCTACCTCGTCGTCGCCACCTACGACGGCAGCGTCCACGCGCTCGCCAGCGGCGCGGCGGCGGTGCCGACGACGCTGGCGCCGTGCGAGGCGCCGCTCCCGAGCGAGGCCGGCGGCTGCTGCTCGACCGGCGATCGCGACGGCCCGGTCAGCGCCGGCGCGGGGCTGCTCGTGGTGGCCGCGCTCTTGCGGCGTCGCCGTCGCCGGTGACTACGGCGAGATCCCGTACCCGTACCCGAGCGCGGCCTGCAGGTAACCGGCGTCGCCGTCGCCGCCCAGCAACCCGAGCGCGAGCCCCAGCCGTTGGGGCTGGGCGCCCCATTCGGCGACGCCGACCAGCTCGACGCCGAACCAGCGGGTCGTGCGATCAGGCGCCGGGTGCTTCGGCGCGGGCTCGGTGAGATCCCAGCTGAACAACGGGAAGTCGGTGTGCTCGTGCGGCTGGGGCGGCCGCGGATGGTTGGCGAACCAGCCCTCGCCCGCGACCACCGGCATCGACGCGCCGAACCACACCGCGCCGCCGCCGGCGATCGGGCGCGTGCCCGACGCCGCCGCCACGCCACCGTCGACCGTCAGGTAGCGAAGGCCGGTGTCGGCGGCGCCGTAGCCGACCCCGCCCGTGACCGTGCCCCAGCGGATGCCGGCCGGGTTCCAGGTCGCGAACCCGCGGGCAGCGCGCAGGTGCATGCCGACGAACTGCCACTGGCTGTCCTCGCTTTCCGCGTGGGCCACGGCCAGCGTCAGGCCCACGCCGCCGCGGACGTCCGGCGTCGCCTGCCAGGTGGGCCGCAGCTCGATGGCCCGCCCGGCCGTGGCCTCGGTGTAGACCAGCTCGACCATGACCGTGCCGCGCGGCAGCGGCACCGTGTCGTCGACGTGCGGCGCCAGCGGCGGCGGGGTGAACGACTCGCAGCCGGCCACCAGCAGGCACCCCAGCGCCAGCGCGCGCGGGCCCCGCGCCGACGTCGCCGCGGCGGTCCCGAACGTGACCGCCGCCGCCGATCTGGTCCGCGCGCGTCGCGTCACTCGCCGGTGAACCGCAGCTCGCCGACCGCCACGCCGACCGGCCCGGTCGCGGCGTAGGCGGTGGCCTCGGCGCTCGGCGGATCGATCGCGGCCTCGATGGTCAGCTCGTTGATGCCGACGTCGCCGGCGATGGTCCAGGTCAGGTTCGTGGCCTGCTCGAGCGAGCGGTCGGCGACGACCCGGCCGTTCCACCGCACGATCACCGCCTTGGTCGCCGCGCCCGGGGCGAGGTTGGGCTTGAGCCACAGCGACACCACCAGCGGCTCGGGGATGATGTTGGGGACCAGGAACGTGGCGCGCGGAGCGATCGTCCAGCGGACGCCGCCGAACGCCGCCTGTCCGGGCGCGAAGCCGTGGATCGCGAACTCGTCCTGGCGCGGGCTGCCGATCCGCCAGGTCTCCGCCTGGCCGTGCAGCGTGGCGCGCGTGTACTCGAGGCCCGGCACCCACGGGTAGGCGCCGACGACGCGATCCCAGGTCTGGAGCGGTACGTCGTGGCGCCACGCGAACCACGCCGTCGCCGGCAGCGCGAACGGGTTGCCGACCGCGCGGTAGACCGGCGTCGCGATCGTGCGCAGCGGCCGCGGGACCCGCCGGCAACACGACGGGCCGGTCCCGTACTGCGCCGGACGGCCGCCGTGCAGCGGCCACACCAGCGCCAGGTTCCACCACACGAACCAGCCGACCCCGACGACGACCGCGCCGTGGGCGAGCGCGCGCGGCCACCGCAGCCGCCGCACCAGGGTCGCGCCGAGGTGCAGCCAGGTCGCGAGCCCGACCACGAGCGGCATCGTCATCGAGCACAGCCGCCGCTGGCCGAAGCTGGCCTGGGCCCACCAGTCGAGGATGATCGAGTTCAGGTACACCTGCAGCGCCAGCGCCGCGAGCAGCCCGAGCGCGACCACGCGCGCCTGGGCGTGGACGCGCGGCCCGCGCCACGCCAGCACCACCAGCCCGAGCGCGCCGGCGTAGGCCAGCGGGTGGGTCGAGAGCCAGCCGTTGCGCGACGCGAACAGCAGCTCGAGCACCATCGGGTGCCCGGGGCGGGTGAAGGTCGCGCCCTGGGGCAGCGAGGTCCACTTGCCGAACATGTCGTTCCAGGCCGCGGCCTGCGGGATCAGCACGATCAGCGCGACCAGCGCCATCAGCGCCGCGCTCCCGACGACCCGCGCGCGCCACTGCCACGGCGGCGCGCCCTCGGGCGGCGCCGCCAGCAGCGTCAGCGCGACCTCGAACGCGACGACGACGCCCAGCCCCAGCTCCTGCGTGCGCATCAGCGCGGCGACGCCGAGCAGCCCGCCGAGCAGCAGCACCCGCCGGCGGTCCCAGCGCCCCAGCGTCAGCGCCCACGCCGTCAGGAACCCGGCGGCGCCGGCGGCGTCGAGGGCGTGGCTGTAGCTGGGCATGAACGTCGCGTAGTACGTGATCGACGTGCCCAGCAGGATCGCGGCGCCCGCGTAGGCGGGCCCCCAGCGGCCGCCGAGCAGCCGGCGCGCCAGCAGCACGCCGAGGCCGATCGCGATCATCGCCGCCAGCGCGCTCGACGCGAACACGATGCGCTGGTGCCAGAGCGTGTAGCCGTGGAGCTCGATGCCGGCGCCGAGCTGGTTGGCGACCACCGCCGTGCCCTGGGCGGTCCACAAGAGCGGGACCCACACCAGCGGCGGGCCGATCGGGTGCGGGATCGTCGGACGCGAGGTCCAGCCCTCGGGCGGACGGAAGGGATCGCCGAACCGGCCCAGGTCGTTCTCGAACCGGAGGTCGCCGTCGTAGGCCAGCGACCGCGCCATCAGGAACATCAGGTGGCCGTCGCCGCGGGCCAGCACCGGGCGGTACACGCCGTCGCCGCGCGGGGTCTTGGGATCGCCGCCCATGTCCTTGTTGCAGCCGTACATCAGCGCGATCAGGAGGAACGCGGCGGCCACCAGCGCGCGCGGCCCGCGGCCCAGGCCGACGCCGAGGCCGGTGAGCCAGCACGCAGCCCGGCGCGCGCGCGATCGTCGCGGGGGCACCAGCGCGGTCACGCGCGCATCCTACTCCAGCGGCGCAGGCGCCGGGCCGCGCGGTCGCGTAGTATGCGGGCGATGTCGTCTCGTGCCGGCGCCGAGAGCCGGGCTCGTCGGATCCTGCGCTGGCTGGCGCCGTCGCTGATCGCGACCCTGGCCGCCGCGGCGATCGCCGGGCTGATCGACGCCGCGACCTACGCCGATGGCCCGACCCGGATCGCGGTCACCGCCGGCTTCGCGGTCGCCCTCGCCGCGCCGGTGCTGCTGGCGCTGGCGCTGGCGGTGCGCGCCGCGGTCGCGACCTGGCGGCCGCGGGCGCTGATCGCCCGGCTGACCGACGCCGACGGCGCGGCGCCGCGCCTGGCCGGGTGGCTGCTCGGCGGCGGGCTCGGGCTGGCGCTGGTGGCGGTCGCGACCCACCAGACGGTGATCGTGCTGGCGCGCGCGACCGCGTGGAAGCCGCGCACGATCAGCGTGCTGTTCCCGCTGGTGATGGTCGCGGCGGTCGCGATCATCGCGATCGCGACCGTGCCGATCGCGGCCGGGCTGGGCCGCGCCCTGGCCGCGCTCGAGGCCTGGCGGGCCCGTCGCCGGGGCCGACCGACGCTGACGCCGACCGTGGTCCTGCTCGGCACCGCGCTGGTGCTGGCCGCCGCCGCCGCCGCGGCCTGGCTGATCGTGGTGCGGCCGCTGATCCGGACGCTCGCGCTCGACGGCGCCGGGTTCGTGGTCGTCGCGCTGGCGGTGCTCGCGGCCGTGCACCTGAGCTGGGGCCGGCTGCCGCGCCCGGGCCAGGCCGCGGTGACCGCGACCGCGCTGGTGCTGGCGCTGGGCCTCGGCGCCAGCGCGACCTGGGCCCGGCTGGCGCGCCCGACGCTCTTGCTCGGGCTGTGGGGCAACGACGGCTTCGGCGCGCTGGCGATCGACGTCGTCGTCAACATCCGCAAGGTCCGCGCGGCGGTGCCGGCGGCGGCGCTGCGCCCGACCCCGCGCCCGGGCGCGCCGCGGCGCGACATCATCCTGCTCACGATCGACACGTTCCGGCCCGATCGCCTCGCCGCCTACGGCGGGCCGGTGTCGACGCCGGCCTTGGCCGGGCTGGCCGCGCGCGGCACGATCTTCGATCTGGCGCTGGCGCCGTCCAACGTCACGCGCCGATCGCTGCCGGCGCTGGCGACCGGCGTCGCCGCGACCCGCGTGCGCGGCCGGGTCGCCGGCTGGGCGCTGCGCCTCGACCCGCGCCACATCACGATCGCCGAGCGGCTGCGCGCCGGCGGCTACCGCACGGTCGGGCTGTTCTGCTGCGAGGGGTTCTGGAGCGCGACCCGCCCGACCGGCCTCGAGGGCGGTTTCGGCGAGCTGGTCATCGAGCACGACGCCGACGCGCTGGTGGCGGCGCTGGCGCAGCGCCTGGCCGCGCGGCCGGCCGACGATCCGCCGCTGTTCGCGTGGCTGCACTTCATCGAGCTGCACGAGTGGGCCGGCGGCGATCCCGACATGCGGCCCGAGCACCGGCGGCTCTACGACGACGCGCTCGGCCGGGTCGACGCCTCGGTCGGGCGGCTGGCCGAGGCGATCGCCGCGCTGCCGCCCGAGCGCCAGCCGATCGTGATCGTCACCGGCGACCACAGCGAGGCCCTCGGCGATCACGGCCAGCCGTTCCACTCGAGCGATCTCTACAACTCGCAGGTGCAGGTGCCGCTGATCATCGCCGGCCCCGGCGTCGCGGTCCGGCGGGTCGACGAGGCCGTCAGCCTGCTCGATCTCGCGCCGACGATCCTGGCCTTGGCCGGGTTCGAGCCGCTGCCGCACCCGTGGTTCGACGGCCGCCCCCTCGACGATCTGGTGACCGGCGCCCGCGCGCCCGATCCCGCCGCGGGCCGCGCCTACGCCGCGATGATCGTCGATCGGTTCATGCGCACCGGCCGGCTGGCGCTGGTGGTCGGCCGCTGGAAGCTGATCCGCACGCTCGGTGGCAAGGACGAGCTCTACGATCTCGGCAGCGATCCGCGCGAGCTGGCCGATCGGGCCGCGACCTCGCCGGCCGAGCTGCGCCGGATGCAGGGCGAGCTCGAGGCCCAGCGCGCCCGCGACCGGGCGTCGCCGTTCTGGCAGTGACGGTCAGGGCGTCGCCGGGCTGGCCGTGACGGTCATCCGCGTCGCCGTTCTGGCAGTGACCGTCACCGCCGCGGGCGCAGCTCGACGTAGTCGATCGCCAGGACCTCGCCCTTGCGCGCGGTCGGCATGCGGAAGCCGATCCGGTGGCGGCCCGGGGTCAGCTCGACCGCGATCGGGTGCGAGGTGATCGCCCAGGTCGGGCCCGCGGTGGCCAGCGCGCGCGCCACGACGACGCCGTCGACGGTGACGTCGATCGCCGGGCTGCCCGGGTGGTCGACGATCGCCAGGTCGAGCGTCATCGGCCCGGCGTCGGCCGCGAGCGCCCACACCGGCAGCGAGAACCGCGCGCCCGGTCGGTCGATCGCGAACCGCAGCGCCTCGCCGCCCGACAAGGTCACGCCGCCGACCGCCGGCCCGGGCGCGCGATCGCCGAACCCGCCGCGGGCGTCGTCGAGCGGGTACAGCGCGCCGGCCTCGTGGCGCATCGGCGCGTCGGGCGCGAACTCGAGCGGCACGAACCGCGTCCCCTGCATGCGCAGCGGCCGCCGCTCGGGGTACAGGCGCGCGAAGCCGGCGTCGGCGGCGTCGCCCAGGTCCTTGACCACCAGCGGCCGGTTGTGACGGAGCTCGACCGGGTCGAACAACACCGTCGCCGGCAGGGTCATCGAGTCGACGAACACCAGCGCGTCGCGCAGGGCCGGCGCCTCGAGCGCGGCGACCATCGTGCCGCCGCCGGTGCGCGGGCGCTTGCCGGCGTGGGCGCGCACCGCGGGCCAGCTGGCGATCATGCCGGTGACCAGCACCGCCGGCAACGCCGCCGCCAGCGCGCCGGCCAGCGCCGCCGCCACCCGCGGCCGCGGCACCCGCGCCAGGAGCGCGCCCAGATCGACGACCGCGGCGGCGCTGGCGATGAGCGCGATCGGCCACGCCAGGTAGTAGAAGCGCGCCCCGTAGATCACGCCGTGATAGAAGAACAGGCCGTAGCCGACGACGGTGGCCACGAACACGCCGCCGACCAGCGCCAGGCCGCGCGCGCGGGCGCCGCCCCGCACCGCCGCGCCCAGCAGGCCCAGCACCGGCAACAGCGCCAGCGGCGTCCACCCGAACGAGTAGCGCACCCACGCGTCGAGGCGCTTCTTGCTGTTGGCCACCGCGTGCTTGGGCGCGAAGCCCTTGGGCCCGAAGCTCGTGCCCTGGGTGATCGGGCACTCGCCGACGCCGGGCCCGAAGCCGATCCGGAAGCAGTCGCCGCGCCGCTCCTTCAGCTGCATGTAGCGCTGCTGCGGCGGCAAGAACGCGTCGCCGGTGAGCGCGCGGTTGTAGAGCAGGTACGCGCCGGCGATCGGCAGCGCGCACGCGATCGCCAGCGCCAGCCGCCGCGCGGCGACCACCCGCCCGCGCGCCAGCGCCAGCCCCAACACCGGCACCAGCGCCGCGGCGATCACCACCGCGTCGAGCTGCCGGGTCGCGCCCAGGAACGCCAGCGCCGCGCCGCCAGCGCCGGCCCAGCGCGCGCGGTGTTCGGTCGCCCCGGCGACGCCGCGCATGAGGCCCAGCACCGCCAGCGCCGCCGCCAGCGCCGCGGTCGGGTGGGCCATGAAGCTGGCCGCGTTCATCAGCCGGAACCACGACGCCAGGTACAGGAGCACCACCACCCGCGCGCCGACGCCGTCGCGGCCGAGCAGATCCTCGGCCAGCAGGAACAGCACCAGCACCAGCGCCGCGCCCAGGATCGGGTTGATCCAGCCCGGCGCGCCGGCGACCTCACCGACCGCGAGCAGCGCGCCGTAGCCGGGCGGGAACACCGCGTACCACTGGTCGTGATCGTGGACGCCCCACGACACGTAGAAGAACTCGGTCGCCGGCGGCGACGGCGCGATCAGCTCGCCGTGCGCGAACGTCCGCGCGGTGTGCAGGTAGCCGAGCTCGTCGGGCACGTCGGGCACGCCCCGGGCGATCGCGTGGTGGGCCCACACCCCGGTGCCGAGCGCGACGATCACCGCGGCGCCGACGAACCACCGCCGCGGCGGCCACGCCAGCACCCGCGCCGGCGACCAGCCGCGCGCCGCCGCCACCGCGCCCGCGATCACGGCCAGCGCCACCGCGAGCCCGCGGCCGCCGCGCAGCGCCGGGCCGACCGCGTCGCCGATCAACCCGCGCGCGCCCAGCGCCAGCCCGACCGCGCACGCCAGCGCCACCACCGCGACGAAGCCGCGCGCCAGCCAGGCGACGACGCGCTCGATCACGGCGCGGCCGCCGCGGGCAGCGCCACCCGGATCGGGTTGATGATCGCGAACGGCACCACGCCGGGGCGGTGCTTCTCGACCTGGTAGGTGCCGGTCAGCCAGGTCGGCAGCGGCTCGTCGCCGCCGGCGTCGACGCCGATCCAGGTCGGGCCGGTGATCGGCACCTCGAGCGTCAGGCGGTGGCGGCGCACGCCGCGGGGCACCGGCTCGGTCCGCACCACCACGCCGCCGACGATCACCCGGATCGCGTCGGTGTGGACGTGCCGCGCCTGGGCCAGCTCGACGTCGATCCGCACCCGGCCGCTGGCCGCGATCACGGTCTGGCCGGGCCCGGCGCTGGCGCCGCCGGCGACGTCGACGACCTCGACGTCGAGCCACGGGCCGGTGGTCGCGACCGCGCGGCGGGCCCGCACCTGGGCCACGAACGCCGCCTCGTCGAACGGCGCGACCGTGGCCGCGCGCGGGTCGTCGTAGAGCACGTAGGTGCGCGCGACGCCGTCGAGGACGCCGTTCAGGTGGTGGGTGTCGCTGGTGCCGACGCCGGTGACCCAGGCGCCGTGGGCGATCAGCGCGTAGAAGTCGCGCACCCCCTGATCGCTGCGACGATCGCCGGGCGCGTTGAACGCGGTGTGCCCGGCCAGCACCTCGACCGCGTCGAAGTCGAGCGGGAACGGCGGCGGCCAGCGCACGCCGTCCCAGCCGGCGTTGTCGAACAGCGCGTACATGCGGAAGCGCGGGTGGTTGACCTGCACGATCGGTCGGCCCGGCTGGGCCCGGCCCCAGGCCATCAGCGCCGCCGGATCCATCGCCGCCAGGGCCGCGGCGTCGGGGCTGCCGCCGCGCGGCCCGGGCGCGACCGGCACCGGGTACACGCCCAGGTGCACGCCGTCGCTGCCCAGCTCGTTGGACGCGATCGACGCCAGCACGCCGTCGAGCCCGGCCGCCGTGATCGCGGCGTCGAGATCGCCGTTCGACGCGTGATCGGACAGCGCCGTGACCGCGATGCCGGCGCAGGCCTGGCTCATCGCCCGCAGGGTGTCGGGCACGCCCGAGTCGTTCGAGCGCGCGGCGTGGACGTGCAGGTCCGCGACCAGCGCGCCGTCGACCTGCCACGCCCGCTCGAGCGCGATGTCGAGCCGGGCCGCGGCGCCGGCCGCGAGCGTGACCTCGCCGTCCCAGAGCTCGTGCTCGAAGTCGCGCCACGCGGTCACGCGGTAGCGCCCGAGCGGCAGCGCCGGCGACGGCTCGCAGTCGTCGCCGCCGCCGACCGGCAAGGTCGCGACCCCGTCGGGCACCAGCACGCCGGCGACGGTGCCGATCGCGCGCGGGCCCAGCTGGCAGCTGCCCGTGGCCTGGCGCACGCCGCCGTAGAGCTCGGCCCGGCCCATCGGCAGCGGCGCGTCGCCGTCCCAGAACAACACCCGGGCCGCGACCGGCGGGCCGCCGAGGCCGTCGGTGATGCGCAGGGTCAAGGTCGCGGCTGCCAGCGGCCGCGCCTGCTTGCGACAGCCGCCGACCACCGCCGCGGCCGCGAGCGCCACGACGACCGGCGCGACGCGGCCGCGCCTCGACGACGACGCGCCCGGCGATGGACCTCGCGGCAGCTCGGACGGTGGGCGCCCCACGACGGCGCGTTGTACCACGCGCGGTCGTGGCGATTGCGCGGCTGGGGCCGGCGCGCCAGGATGCGCCGGTGCTGCGCTCCACCGCCCGACTCCTGATCCCGGCCCTCGCGGCCCTGTGCGCGTGCCCGGCCCGCGCCCCGCTCGCGCCGACGCCCACGCCGACGCCGTCCCCGCCCGAGCTCCCGGATCCGACGCCGACGCCGACGCCGACGCCGACGCCCACCGTCGACGTCGATCGCCCGGTCGACGCCGCCACCGTCGCGGCCGCGAAGGCGGCCCTGCGCGCCGCCCACCCCGACGCTGGCGCCCGCATCGACCGCGGCGTCGATCAGGTCGCCAGCCTGTGGCGCGCCAGCGACGGCGACCTCGTCGAGTTCGTCACCGCGCAGTTCGCGGCCAGCCCGGCCGAGATCGACGCGCTGTTCGCGCGCCTCGAGGATCGCCTCGAGCACGTCGACGGCCTGACCAACCAGCTCGGGCGCTCGCTGCGCTGGCACGCCGACGTCGACACCGGCCCGATGCTGCCGGTCGACGAGCTCCTCGCCGCGGTCGATCCCACCGCCCACGTCACCGACGATCTGTTCGCGACCAAGGTCGCGTTCGTGGCGCTGCTCAACTTCCCGCTGACCACGCTCGACGATCGCCTGCGCGACGCCGCGGGCTACAGCCGCCGGCAGTGGGCCGAGGTCCGCCTGACCGGCCGGTTCGACGCGCGCGTCCCCGGCGACGTCGCCGCCGCCGCCAGCGCCGCCGAGGCCGCCGCCGACGCCTACATCGCCGGCTACAACATCTGGATGCACCACGTCGTCTCCGACGACGGCCAGCGCCACTTCCCCAAGGGCAAGCGGCTGATCAGCCACTGGAACCTGCGCGACGAGCTCAAGGCCAACTACGCCGACGCCGACGCGCTGGTCAAGCAGCGCACGATCGTCGCGGTCATGGAGCGCATCGTCACCCAGACCATCCCGGCGGCGGTGATCGACAACCCGCGCCTCGACTGGAACCCGGTCACGAACGAGGTGACCGCCACGCCGGCCGCCGAGCTCGAGGCCGACGCGCCGGTCGATCGCCCGTCGACGCCGGCGACCGCGCCCGAGCCCGACGCCCGGTTCCAGCAGGTCATCAACCACCTCGCCGCCAAGCGCGCGATCGATCGCTACGCGCCCACCGCCCCGACCCACCTCGCGCGCGCGTTCGCCGCCGCCGAGATGCCCGAGCCGCGGGTCCGCGCGCTGATCGTCGAGCTCCTATCGTCGCCCAACGTCGCGCTGGCCGCCGCCGAGATCGAGCGCCGGCTGGGCCGCCCGCTCGGGCCCCAGGACCTCTGGTACGAGTTCGGCGGCGGGGCCGTGCCCGAGGCCACGCTCGACCAGGAGACCCGCAAGCGCTACCCGACGCCGGCGGCGTTCAAGGCCGACCTGCCGCGGATCCTGACCAAGCTCGGCTGGAAGCCGGCCGACGCCAAGGTCATCGCCGCGCACATCGCGGTCGATCCGTCGCGCGGCGCCGGCCACGCCATGGAGGCGCGCTGGCGCCAGGATCTGCCGCACCTGCGCACGCGGGTCGAGCAGGGCGGCATGGACTACAAGGGCTACAACATCGCGGTCCACGAGCTCGGCCACAACGTCGAGCAGTACCTGTCGCTGTACGAGATCGATCACACGCTCCTGGCCGGCGTGCCCAACACCGCGTTCACCGAGGCGCTGGCGTTCCTGTTCCAGGCCCGCGACCTGCAGCTCCTCGGCAAGCCCGCGCCCGACGCCGCCGCCGAGCGCAGCCGCGTGCTCGATCACTTCTGGAACACCTGGGAGATCGCCGGCTCGGCGCTGGTCGAGATCGACGTCTGGCACTGGCTGTACGACCACCCCGACGCCACCGCCGCCGAGCTGCGCGACGCCACCGTGCGCATCGCCCGCGCGACCTGGGACCAGTACTACGCGCCGGTGCTCGGCGGCGCCGGCGAGACCTCGCTGCTCGGCATCTACTCGCACACGATCTCGTCGCCGCTGTACCTGTTCAACTACGTGCTCGGCCACCTGATCGCGTTCCAGCTCGAGGAGCACCTCGCCGGCAAGGACGCCCGCACGTTCGCGACCGAGTTCACCCGCGTCGTCCACCAGGGCGCGATCCTGCCCGACACCTGGATGACCGGCGCGACCGGCGCGCCGGTGTCGGCGGCGCCGATGCTGGCCGCCACCGCCCGGGCCCTCGCCGGCAAGTAGCCATGGCCGGCGTGTGCCCCGTGTGCGGCGGCGAGATCCCGACGATGGATCTTGACGCCACCGGGCGCGGCCGCTGCCCCGCGTGCGCGCGCGCGGACGCACAGGTGCCGGCGACGCAACCGACCGCGCAGCCCTCGGCGCTCCTGTGGCTGACCCGGCGCACCGAGGGCGCCGGGCCGATCGCCGACGGTCCGTTCCGCCAGGCCGGCGCGCCCCGCCCGATGACCGTGCTCGAGGTCCGCGCGGTCGACGCGACCGATCCGCGGCCCGCGGTGACGGTGACCGACCGCGACCTCATCGGGCTCACGACGGTGGCGCGCGCCGACGTGACCGCGCTGGGGTGCGCGGCCGCGGCCGACGGGCGGTGGGCGCTGGTCGCGGTGGCCGGCGCGCGCGTGGCGCTGGCCCGCGGCTCGCCGCCGTCGGTGGCGGCGATGGCGCGGCTCCTGTCCGAGGAGCTGGCGCTGCCGCGGCTCGCCGCGGCCGAGCCCGCGACGGCGCTGGTGCCGCCCGGCTGGATCGCGACGCGCATGCCCGACGACGCGCTCGCGCTGGGGCCGCGCCGATCGAGCCGCGCGCTGGTCGCCGGCGTCGCGGGGATCGCGCTCGGCGCGGCCGCGCTGGCGCGCGCGCTCGGCAGCCCGGTGGACGCGGCGATCGGCGCGGGCGTCCAGGCCGCGCTGGTCGGCGCCGTCGGCGCGGTGGTGCTGCACCTCGGCCAGCGCTACCGGCGCCGCGCCACCCTCGACCGGCGCGGCCTGCGCTGGGCCGGCGGCGGCGCCGCGGGCGCGCTGCCGCTGGCGGCGATCGATCGGTTCCTCGCCCCGGGCCCGGGCGACGACGTGGTCGTGGTCGTCGCCGACGACCGGGCCCGGCCGGTGTTCACCGAGACGCCGGGCGCCCGCGCGATCGCGACCGCGCTCAACCTCGAGCTCGACCGCCTGCGGGCGCCGGGCCGGCGCTGACCGACCGCCGCCGCCGTGCGCGCGTCGCGCGCGCCACCGCGGTCGCGCGCCACGATCCTCGCCAGGACGCGCGCGCCCGGATCTGATCGCGCGGCTCGCTCCCGTCGCGCCTGCGCTACGCTGCGGGAGTGCGCCTGGGTCCGATCTCGGTCGGCGACGACGTCGGCGGCGGCCGCGTCGTCGCGATCGCGCGCGCGGCGGGCGAGGCCATCGTCACCGTCGAGCTGGCCGGTGGCCAGCCGCTCGCGTTCGCGCTCACCAGGACGGTGACACGCCGCGGCCCGTTCGCCGCGCTGCCGGCCCTGACCTACCGCGCGACCGCGCTGCCGTTCGCCGGGTTCGCCGCGGTCGGCGCGGCGCTGGCGACCCGGCTGGCGCCGGCGTGGCCCGCGGTGCTCGACGAAGCGGCCGCGCCGACGTCCTGGCCCGACGCCATCCGCGCGCTCGGCGACGATCCGTGGGCGACGCGCGCGCTCGTCGACCTGCTGCCCGCCGAGGCGCTGGCGCGGCGGGCCTGCGTCGCGCCGTGGACCCGGCTCGAGTACGGCCGCCGCGATCAATACGGGCCGTGCTGCGCCGACTTCCAGGCCGCGCCCGCGCTCGGCCACGCCGATCCGCTGACCTTGTGGCGGTCGCCGCACCTGCGCGAGTTCCGGCGCGCGCTGGCCGCGCCGCGGCCGCCGTCGACCTGCCGCGCGACCTGCCCGCGCCTGGTCGGGCGCTCCGACACGCTCGCGGGCATGATCGTCCGCGGCGGCCCACCGGCGTTCCTGGCCAACCAGATCGGCGCCGTCACCGCGATCCTCGACGGCGACGACGATCCGCCGACCACGCCGCTCGAGCTGGTGTGCTCGGCGACGAGCTACTGCAACTACGACTGCTTGATGTGCAGCCACGGCGAGCTCGGCTCGCTCGCCGACGAGCTGCCGGCGGCGTTCTACGCCGCGCTGGCGCCGCTCTTGCCCGGGCTCAACCGCCTCGAGGTGCTCGGCGGCGAGCCGCTGGCGTCGCCGGTGCTGCGCGAGGTCCTGGCCGGGCCGCTCCTGGCGACCGCGCCCCACGTCGAGGTCGCGCTCACGACCAACGGCTCGTACCTGACGCCGACCGAGCTGGCGCGCTACCGCCACGTCCGCCTCGGTCACGTCACCGTCAGCCTCAACGCCGCCACCGCCGCGACCTACGCCGCGGTCAACCGCGGCCTCCCGCTGGCGCGCGTGCGCGCGCACCTCGACGCGCTGCTCGCCGCGCACCGCGCCCACCGCAACCCGGTCGCGATCACCTACAGCATGGTGCTGCTCCGCGGCAACGTGCACGAGCTCGAGGCGTTCGCCGCGCTGGCCGAGGCCGACGACGTCGCGGTGCGGTTCATGCTGCCGATGGGCGATCGCAACCACGCGAGCATCCTGTGCGACCCGGCGGCGATGCGCGCCGCAGTCGCCGGGCTGACCGCGGTCGCGGCCCGGCTGCGCGCGCGCGGGCGCGCGGGCGAGGCCCTGCGCGTCGACGGCGAGGCCGGCGTGCTGACCGAGCGCCTGCGCCGGGGCCTGGTCCGGGCCCTGCCCGATTGAGGGCGCGCCCGCGGCCCTTGCGTCGGCCGCGGATCGGGGCGATCCACGACGCGTGCGCTACGTCGGCAAGGTCTACCGCCCCCCGTCCGAGGCCGACGCCCTGATCGTCCAGGCCACGATCGGCTGCTCGTGGAACCACTGCACCTACTGCGACATGTACCGCGACAAGCCGCGGTTCGCGGTGCGCGCGCTCGACGAGACCCTGGCCGATCTGCGCGGCGCCGGGGGCGCCGTCGGCGATCAGGTCGACAAGGTCTTCGTCGCCGACGGCGACGCGCTGGTGCTGCCGATGGATCACTGGCGGCCGCTCCTCGCGACCTGCCGGGCGCTGTTCCCGCGCCTGCGCCGGGTCAGCTGCTACGCCACCGCCGGCAACGTCGCCGGCAAGACCGACGCCGAGCTGGCCGAGCTGCGCGGGCTCGGGCTGGCGCTGGTCTACATCGGCCCCGAGTCCGGCGACGACGACACGCTGCGCCGGATCGCCAAGGGCGCCACCGCGGCCGAGCACGTCACCGCGGCCCAGCGCGCCCGCGCCGCCGGGCTCGAGGTGTCGGCGATCTTCTTGCTCGGCGCCGGCGGGGTCGCGCGCTCGGCCGAGCACGCCGCGGCCTCGGCGGCGCTCGCGACCGCGATGGACCCGCACTACCTGGCCGCGCTGACCCTGACGATCGTGCCGACGACGCCGCTGGCCACGCTCGCGACCCGCGGTCGGTTCGAGCTGCCGACGGTCGACGGCCTCTTGCGCGAGCTGCGCACGTTCGTGGCCGAGGCCCGCCCGACCGACGCGCTGTTCCGCACCAACCACGCGTCGAACTACCTGCCGGTCGGCGGCCGCCTGCCGCGCGACGGCGCCGCCCTCGCCGCCGCGATCGATCGCGCGCTGGCCGGCGAGCTGCCGCTGCGCCCCGAGCACGCGCGTGGGTTGTGAGCAGGGACCGACCGCGTCAGCGCGGCGCGGCCTCGCGCGCCTTGTACTCGTAGTAGCGGTCGAGCACCATCTTCACGTACTGGCGCGTGCGGGTGTACGGCGGCACCTGGTTGCCGTACTTGCTCACGGCGCCAGCGCCGGCGTGGTAGGCCGCGATCGTCAGCACGAGATCGCCATCGAACTTGTTGGCGAGGATCCGCAGGAGCCGGGTGCCGCCCATGATGTTGTCGCGGGCCTCGAACACGCTGGCGACGCGCATGTCGCCCTCGACCGCCGGCATCAGCTGCATCAGGCCCTTGGCGCCGACCGCCGACACGACGTTGGGATCGTAGTCGCTCTCGACCTTGATGATCGCGCGCACCAGCGGCACCGGCAGGCGGTACAGCGCCGCCGCCTCGTAGATGTGCTCGTCGTAGCGACGGAACCGCTCGGGCGAGCGGTCCCTGGCCGGCACCGCGTCGCACCGCGCGCAGCCGCCGCGCTCGACCGACGCCTTCGAGCCACGCTCGGGCGTCGCGTCGATGAGCTTCTTCCAGCGACCGCCCCGCGGCTTGATGTTGGTGAAGTGCACGACGCCGTCGCCGTCGGTGTACGAGTAGATGTCGGCGGCGGCGGTGCCGACGATCAGCGCCGCGACCACCGCGAGCACCACGGCCAGGCGGCGCGACGGGCGGCGGGAGCGACGACGACGACGGCGGGCCATGGGGAGAAAAATCGTAGCAGCCGCCGACCGCCGCCGCAAAAATCGCCTACCGCGCGCCCCAGGCCACGGTCGGGCACCGGTCGCCCAGCTCGTAGCCAGGGGCGTGGGCGCCGAGGAGCTCGAGCCGCTCGCCCACGACCGCGCGCACCTCCGCCAGGGTCGGGAACGAGTAGGTCAAGGTCGAGCCCCGGTAGGCGTCGATGCCGTCGATCACCGCCCGGGGCCAGCCGGTGCGCGCCGCCAGCGCCGCGCGATCGGGCACCAGCGCCTCGACCGCGCGGCCGATCTCGGCCACGGCGACGTTGCGGTGCGCCGGCTGGATCGCCATCGCCACGCGCCACTTGAGCGCGTGGAAGCTGCCGATGGCGCCGCCCGCCAGCGCCGCCGCGACCTCCGCCAACCGCTCGCAGGGCTCGGGCGCCGTGAACAGGCGCACGACCAGCCGCCCGCCCGGGGCCAGCGCCCGCGCTACCTCCGCCACCAGCACGCGGTAGTCCGCCGGGAACGCCAGGGTCGACAGCGCGCCGTCGCCGACCACCAGATCGATCGCGCCGCCGCCGACCGGCAGGGCCCGCCAGTCGGCCTGGGCCGCGGCCGCGCCCGCGGGCGCCGTGGCCGCCGGATAGATCGACCCGATCACCGACGCCGATCGCTCGAGGGCGACCAGCGTCGTGCCCGCGGGCCACGCCGCGGTCACCAGCTCGGGCGTCACGCCGAGGACCAGCGCCCGCGGCGCGCGCGCGGTCGCGCCACGCCACGCCGCGACCTCGCGCTCGACCAGCGCCACGTCGTCCGGCCCCGGCCGGAGCGGCGCGCCGACCTGCGCCCACTGCCGGGCGTGGCGCGGCCAGTGATCGTCTCCGCGAGGCGGTTCATCGCGCATGGCCCGCCCGGCAGGATATGCTGCGCGCGAGGTCCCCCGCCATGCGTCGCACTACCTTCGCCACGGGCATCGCCCTGCCCGCGCTGCTCGCGCTGCTCCCGGCGTGCGAGAACGACGAGACCTGCACGCTGATGGTGTGCGGCACGACCTGCGTCGATCTGATGCTCGACCCGACCAACTGCGGGACCTGCGGCCACGGCTGCGTCTCGGGCGAGACCTGCGTCGCCGGCACCTGCACCCAGACGCTCGACTGCACGCCGCCGACCCAGGCCTGCGGCGACGTCTGCGTCGACACCCAGACCTCGACCGCCCACTGCGGCGCCTGCGGCGTCGCGTGCAGCGCCGACGGCGACTGCGTCACCGGTGACTGCGCCGAGCCGCTCGCGGTGCTGCAGACCAGCTACCTCGACCGCACCGTCGACCGCGACGCGTTCGTGCTCCAGGACCGCACGTTCGCGCTGACCCGCCTGAACACGACGATGTTCGCCGGCGGCCGCGTCCTCGACCACGCGATCCTGCCCGACGGTCGGGTGCTGGTGCTGGCGGCCCAGACCGAGGACGTGTTCGAGCTGTTCCTGGTATCGGCGCGCGGCGGCGCCTGGACCCGGCTGTCGGGGCCGCTGGTCGCCGGCGGCGACGTGCTGCCCGGCTTCGTGGTCAGCGCCGACGGCCGCAAGGTGCTCTACCGCGCCGACGCCGACGTCGACGACGTGATCGATCTGTACGCGGCCACCGTCGCCAGCCCGGGCGCCGCGGTCAAGGTCGACGGCGCGCTGACCGCCGGCGGCGAGGTGTCGTCGGTGTTCGCGCTCTCGGCCGACGGCGGGCGCGCCGCCTACGTCGCCGATCAGGACACCGACGAGCTCAACGAGGCCTACACCGTCGACCTGTCGACCGCGACCCCGGGCGCGAGCACCAAGCTCAACCCGTCGACGGTCGACAGCGTCTGGGACCTGCGCCTGAGCGCCGACGGCGGCCGCGTCGTCTATCGCGCCTACGACTCGAGCACCGGCCGCACCGCGCTCAACGTGGTCGAGACGACGACGCCCGGCGCCGCGCAGCAGATCCTCTACGCCGACGGCGCCGAGGGCCAGGTCGAGAGCTACCAGCTCACCGCCGACGGCAGCGCGGTGGTGTTCACCGGCGGCAACCTGTTCCTGGCGACGTCGCTCTGGCGCGCCCCGCTGGCGCCGGTGGCCGACGCGACCCGGCTGGTCGACGGCACCACCGGCCCGGTCCGCGCCGACTTCCGGGTCACCGCCGACGGCGCCCGCGTCTACTACCGCCAGACCGAGGCCGGCTACGATCGGGTGTTCCGGGTCGCGGTCGCCACCCCGCTGACGCCGACCGGGCTGTCACCGGCGCCGGCCGGCCCCGACGACGAGGCCACCGACTTCGCGATCACCGCCGACCAGCGCGCGCTGGCGTTCCGCGGCGGCGCCGATGGGGCCGAGGGCGGCATCGTCCAGCCGGAGACCTTCGGGCCGCTGCCCGAGGCCGCGTACGCGCCGGCGCTGTACCACGTCGATCTGGCCGGCGCGCAGCCGGGCGCGCCGACGCTCTTGAGCCCTGCGCTGGGGCCGAGCGACGAGGGCATCGGCCGCGGCTACCGCGTCACCCGCGACGGGGTCCGGGTGCTGTACCGCGCCGATCACGATCAGCCGAGCTTCTCCGACGCGTACCTGGCCGACGTCACCACGCCCGGCGCCGTGCGCAAGGTCAGCCCCCCGCTCGATCAGGCCAGCGACGCCACCGACGTGTCGCTGGTGACGTTGTTCTGACGCCGGTGCCGGCGCGCTCGAGCCTCCGCGGCGTCGCGTGGCCGGCCATCCCCGACCCGGCCGCGGCGCGGGTCCAGGCGCTGGCGTGGCAGCTCGACCAGAGCCAGTGGTGGTCGCCCGCGCGCCTGGCCGCGCACCAGGATCAGCAGCTCGCCGAGCTCCTGCGCCACGCCGCGACCTCGCCGCACTACCAGGCGACGTTCGCCGCCGCCGGCTGCGCGTTCACCGGCGCCGCGCCGACCGCCGACGCGTGGGCGCGGGTGCCGATCGCGTCCCGCGCCGAGCTGGTCGCGGCCGGCGACGCGCTCCTGAGCCGCGCCTACCCGGCCCAGCACGGCGCGGTCCACGACGTGCTCACCTCGCGCACCACCGGGGCGCCGGTGCGCCTGCGCGCCACCGACCTGATGGCCAGCTTCTGGAACGCGATCACCCTGCGCGATCGCACCTGGCACCGGCGCGATCTGACCGCGCACCTCGCGGCGATCCGCCACGTCGCCGACGGCGGCGCGCCCCCCGACGGCGATCGCGCGCGCGGCTGGGGCCCGGCCACCGCGCCGCTCGCGCCCGACGCGCCGCTGTCGCGCCTGTCGATCGCCGCGACGATCGACGCGCAGGTGGCGTGGCTGGTCCGCGCCGATCCCACCTACCTGCTGATCTACCCGAGCGCGCTCGACGCGGTGGTCCGGCGCCTGGCCGCGACCGGCCAGCGCCTGCCGTCGCTGGCGCAGGTGCGGACGATCAGCGAGGCGCTGGCGCCGGCCACCCGCGCCGCGTGCGCCGAGGTCCTCGGCGTGCCCGTGGTCGACACCTACTCGGCGCAGGAGGTCGGCTACGTCGCGCTGCAGTGCCCCGACCACGCCCACTACCACGTCGTCGCCGAGCGGCTGCGGGTCGAGATCCTCGACGACGACGGTCAGCCGTGCCCGCCCGGCGCGACCGGCCGCGTGGTCGTCACCGACCTCCACAACTTCGCGACCCCGGTCATCCGCTACGAGCTCGGCGACTACGCCGAGGTCGGCGCGCCGTGCCCGTGCGGGCGCGGCCTGCCGGTGCTGACGCGGGTGGTCGGGCGGCGCCGGGGCCTGGTGAGCTACCCCGACGGCCGGCGCGCCTGGCCGGTGTTCACGGTCGCGTGTCGAGCCGCCGCGCGCTACCGCGAGCTGCAGCTGGTCCAGGACACCGTCGACGCCCTGCGCCTGAGGATCGTCCCCGAGGCCGGCCCGCTGACCCCCGCCGAGCGCGCCGCGCTGGTCGCCGCGCTCCAGCGCGCGCTCGCGCACCCGTTCGCGATCGCGATCGAGGAGGTCCCCGAGCTCGGGCGCAGCCCGGCCGGCAAGCTCGAGGAGTTCGTGTCGCACGTGCCGGCCTGACCGCCGCCCGACAAAACCGCGACGGCCGGACCTCGCCCCGCATCGGATTCGGTATGGTCCAGGACATGGCGCAGCTGGAGACCGACTACCTCGTGCTCGGTACCGGCATCGCCGGGCTGTCGTTCGCGATCGACGCCGCCGAACACGGCCGGGTCACGATCGTCACCAAGCGCAGCGCGATCGACACCAACACCAACTGGGCCCAGGGCGGCGTGGCCGCGGTGCTGGCCCCCGACGACTCGTTCGAGCAGCACGTCGCCGACACGCTCACGGTCGGCGACGGCCTGTGCGACCGCGCGGCGGTCGAGCGCATCATCGCCGAGGGCCCGGCCGCGGTCGCCAAGCTGCTCGAGCTCGGCACCCGGCTCGATCGCAACGCCGCCGGCGAGCTCGACCTGACCCGCGAGGGCGGCCACTCGCGCCGGCGCGTGGTCCACCACGAGGACATCAGCGGCCGCGAGATCCAGCGCGCGCTCCTGGCCGCGGTCACCACCCACCCCAACGTCACGATGCTCGAGGATCACATCGCGGTCGACCTGCTGAGCATGGCCAAGTACGGCGGCGACGCCGCGTGCTTCGGCGCCTACGTGCTCGAGAAGGCCACCGGCGTCGTCCACACGATCGTCGCGCGCGCCACGATCCTGGCCACCGGCGGCGCCGGCAAGGTCTACGTCTATACGTCCAACCCCGACGTCGCGACCGGCGACGGCGTCGCGATGGCCTACCGGCTCGGCGCGGTGGTCTCGAACCTCGAGTTCGTCCAGTTCCACCCGACCGTGCTGTTCCACCCGATGGCCAAGAGCTTCCTCATCTCCGAGGCGCTGCGCGGCGAGGGCGGCAAGCTGCGCCTGGCGACCGGCGAGCGGTTCATGGACGGCTACCACGAGCGGGCCGAGCTGGGGCCGCGCGACGTCGTCGCCCGCGCCATCGACAACGAGCTCAAGAAGTCGGGCGCCGACTCGGTGTTCCTCGACATGACCCACCTCGAGCCCGACTTCGTGCGGGCCCGCTTCCCCAACATCGCCGAGCGGTGCCTGGCGCTCGGCATCGACATCACGACCCAGCCGATCCCGGTGGTGCCGGCCGCGCACTACATGTGCGGCGGGGTCAAGGTCGACGAGGTCGGCCAGACCACGGTCAAGAACCTGTACGCGATCGGCGAGGTGTCGTGGACCGGGCTCCACGGCGCGTGCCGGCTGGCGTCGAACTCGCTGCTCGAGGGCATGGTCTACGCCCGCCGCGCCGCCGCCCACGTCAAGGACGCGGTCGCGGTCCGCCCCAGCCACATCACGCCGTGGCAGTCGGGCGACGCCACCGACTCCAACGACGCGATCGTCGTCGCGCTCAACTGGGACGAGATCCGCCGGTTCATGTGGTCGTACGTCGGCATCGTCCGCTCCGACAAGCGCATCGACCGCGCCCGCCGCCGCATCGAGCTCCTGCGCGACGAGCTGCGCGAGTACTACTGGAACTTCAAGATCACGAGCGACATGATCGAGCTGCGCAACCTCGCGCTGGTCGCGCACCTGATCATCGAGAGCGCGCGCCGGCGCAAGGAGTCGCGCGGCCTGCACTACACGGTCGACTACCCGACCAAGGCCGAGGTCGTGCGCGACACCGAGCTGCAGCTGACCAACGGCCCCGCGGCGTAGCCGGCGCGCCACGGCGCCGCCAGTTTCACACCCAGGGTAGTCAACCGCGGTTCACGGGATCGGCGCCCGCGGCCAGCCCGATCTAGATCGTAACAATATGAGATCGAAAGACTTTCCGCGGCCAGGCCGCGACCGCGCGAGGCCGGGCAACCGTCGCGCTCGACCTGGCATCGCGGTCGCAATACCCGAGCGCGTTACCCTCGCAGCGTTATCTTGACGGACGGCCACAACGTTGCGAGGGGCCGCCGAGGCATTCCGCCTCGGCGGTTTGTTTTTTCGGCGACCGGGTCGGCGTGCGCGCCGCACCCGGATCGCCTATCTTCGACGAGCATGGTCATCGGCTCGCGCGCGCGGCGCATCCGGATCGCCCTGGGCGCCCTCGCGCTCGCCGGCGTGGCCGGCCTGGGCTGCGCCGGCCGCCTGCGCAACCCGGCCCCGGCCCGCTCGGGCGCGACCGCGATCGTCGACGCGCTGGCCGGCGACGACCCCGCCGCGGCCTACGCGCTCCTGTCGAAGGACGCGCGGACCCGGGTCAGCTTCGAGGAGTTCCGGCTGCAGTGGCAGGCGAGCGCCGCCGAGCGCGCGTGGCAAGTGGCGCGCCTGCGCGAGGCGCTCCTGGCCGATCCCGACGCCGGCGAGCGCGCGACGATCACGTTCGCCGACGGCAAGGCCGTCGCGCTGGTCCGCGATCAGCGGCGGTGGCGGCTCGACGCGGCGCTGGTGTCGCGCACGCGCGCCGCCCGGCCGCGCGAGGCCGTGCGGATGTTCGCCGAGGCGATCCGCGCCCACGACCTCAACGCCTTCCTGCGCTCGCTGACCCGGCGTCGGCGCCAGGGCCTGATGCGCCAGCTCGACGGCTTCCTGGCCGGCCTCGAGCGCACGGTCGAGGGCACGATCGAGGAGATCGGCACCGACCGCGCCGAGCTGCGCTGGGACGAGGGCGGCATGCGCTACCGGATCGTCCTGCGCAAGGAGGGCGACGAGTGGCTGATCGACGACCTCCACATCCAGCTCGCGCCCAAGGACGCCCCCTCGTCGGACGACGACGACGATCAGCCCGTGCGCGGCATCTTCGATTGAGCCGCGATCGACCGCGGCGGCGATGACCTACGCGTCGAGCCCCGGCGGCGGGAACGGCGCGACCGGCACGTCCCACCGGCGCGCCAGCGCCGCGAGCCGATCGGCCGACTCGGCCGCCGACGGCCGCGCCGCCGGATCGCGGGCCAGCATCGGCACCAGGATCTCGCCCAGCTCGGGCGGGCCGGGGAACGGATCGAGCTGGCCGTCGATGATCCGCGGGCGGAAGTCGTCCGGACCGCCAAACGGATCGCGGCCGGTGGCGAACCACCACAGCACCGCCGCCGCCGCGAACGCGTCGCTGGTCGGCGTCGGCGGATCCGACCACAGGATCTCGGGCGCGAAGAAGCCGCCGGGGGCGAAGGCACCACCGAACTCGCCGGGGCGCCACGGGGCTCATGCGACCGGCCACAGGCGTGGGTGACTGCCGCAGTGTACGCGGTTCCGTCGACGTAGACGGTCTCCGGGCGGATCCCTGAGAGGAACACGCCCTGCTGCACGGCGGCGCTCGCGGTGCGCAGCAGCCCGTCCCCAACGCCGACCGCACGCAGCGGGTCGGCACGCCACGCCCTGCCGCGCAGCGCGCGCCCTGCTGGTCGCGTCTCGACGACGAGGACGAAGCCTTCGGTCAAGTCCTCCTCCGTGTCGACGCACGGACCATCGAGGTCATCACCCGGCTGCGGCTGCCATGAGCCGGGGTCGACCCGCGTGACCCCCAGGAGCTTCGTCGTACCCGGGACTTCGTAGGTGATCGCGGCGACGAGCTTGTCGAGACGATGTGGCTGAACGCTCGTGATCACGAGCGGGCGCTGGTCGGCGACACGAACGCCGTCGTAGATGTCGGTCCCGAGGATCAGGCGCCGGCGGACGAGGAACTGACCGCCGCCGCAGGTGTAGTACTCAGGATAGGTGACGAGGCTCATGGGTCGACGTAGCTCACTGGCGGCGGCCGATCGAGTTCAGGGAAGCGGCTGAAGGAGACCCGCTCGGCCCAACTGGAAGCCGCGTTGCCCGTAGAAGTCGCCGGTCCAGATCGACTGGCCGCCGGCGCTGACGTCGATCTGCGCCTGGTAATAGTAGACCTTATGGCGCTCGCTGTAGCGGACCACGCGCGACTTGCTGATGTGGACCTGCACGCGCGGTCGCGTGTCGCCGTCGACCGCGTTGGTGATCGTGCCGTCCCAGTCCATGACGAACTGGGTGTGCAGCGTGTGCTCGGTGCCATCGGCGACGGTATGCAGGTCCATGGCCGACGGCAAGAGGCCGGTGCCCTGGACCTTGCTGGGGTCCTTGGCGATGTCGGCGAAGTCGACGCCGCCCTTGCCGTCGGGCACATCGAGTTCGATGCGCTTTCCTTTCTTGTGCGTCGGATGACTGTGCGCGACCGACCGCACGTTGGCCGGCATGCTCACCTGTTCCGCGTCGCCGATGTACATCACGAAGCCGTCCCGGGTCTGCACCAGCGCCCACTCGCGCTCGGTGACCTTCAGGTGCTTCGGGATGTCGTCGATGTCGAGCGTCGCCAGCGCGTTCTTGTCGCCGGTGGCGAGCAGGTGGAGGACCGCCTCGCCCTCCGCCCGGGTCTTGAGCACCTTGCCGACCGCGCGCGACCCCGGGCGCATCAGGTCCTTGCCCCGGCGGGTCGGGTGCAAGTCCTTGGCGTGGGCCAGCTCGTCATCGGCGAGCGTCCGCACCGGGTGGTGCCCCTCCCGCAGCGGATCGTCGGGGTCCTTGTACGGGCCGCCCTTGCGGGGCGCGTCGGGATCGGGCCCCGCGGGCTTGTCGACGTGGGGCGCGTCGACGTGCGGCGCATCGACGTCGACGTCGGGGGCGCCACCGTGGGGCTTGCCGGTGTGCGGCATGTCGGGCCCGTCGCCGCCACCCATCTTCACGACCTTGCGCGCGTTCTTGCCGACCGCTTCCTCGGCCTCCTTCACCGCCTTGACCGGCAGCTTGATGCTCTTGCGCAGCTTGCCGACGTAGGTGCCGATCGAGCCGGCCGCGTCGGCCGCCTGGATCACCTTGATGAACGCGCCGAAGCGACCGGCGCCCGCGATGACCGTACCCTCGCCCACCGTCACCAGCGTGATGAACGCCAGCATCATCACGTAGCCGACGAACTCGCCCTGGAAGTTGCCGCGGTCGTAGTCGTTCTTCGCCTCCCACTTCTCCATGAAGTCGGTGGCGATGTCCTGCATGATCTCCTTCCGGTTCTTCCACGCCGCGGACAGCTGCTTGGCGAACGCCTTGATCTCGGTGAAGTCGCCGACCAGCATCTTGGCCGCCGACCAGATCAGCGACGCCAGATCGCCGACGCCCTTGAACAGGTCCACCAGCGAGCCCCACGCCCCCTCGAGCAAGCCCACGACGAAGCCGGCCGCGTACTGGGCCCAGTCGATCGCGCGCTCGATCACGCCGACCGTCGAGTCCCAGGCGTCGCGCATCATCTCGCCGAGGTCCTGGACCGCCTCGTAGCTGTCGGACCCCGAGACGATCTTGCCGCTGGCGCGCAGCTGGTTGACGAACTCGATCGACGGCACCCACAGCATGTGGCCCTCGCGCACCCGCGCCCTGGACCACAGCTCGAACGCCTCGCGGTTGTCCTTGGTCGACAGCGCCTTGTCGTCGACGTCGATCTGCCCGGCGCCCTTTCGGTACACCGCGCGGCGGCCGTGGTTCGCGTGGTAGATGGCCTGCACGTACAGCCGCGCGTCGGTGCCCCAATGGAAGTCTGGGTAGTGCTTCGCGGCGATGTCCTTGAGCATGTCGCCGGGCTTCACCTGGTACAGCGCCGCGGTGGGCTCGGGCGGATCGGTCACGACCAGGTGCGACTCGACGAAGCCCTCGCCGGTCGGGCTGCCGTCCAGGCCGGGCGCGACCACGTGGTACCAGCCGTTCGAGGTCTCGCGGTCAGCGATGACCATGGTCCCGAACGGCAGCAGCGTGCCCTTCGCGCCGGCCGGCGTCGCGCGCAGGTGCAGGCCCTGCTCGGCGCTCACCCGCGCGGTCTCGTGCACGGCCTTGGTGGTCTCGCCGGGCGCGAGCTGCTTCCACACGTCGGCGCCGGCCGCGTCGCTGACCGCCTGCACCGGCTTGTACGCGCGCGCCGCGTGCTCGATGCGCTTGAGCATGCGCGCGCGGGTCGTTGTCGCGAACGCGTGGTGGAACGCGGTGGCCAGCTTGTCGGACGCCGGTGGCGGCTGCACCGACAGCCGCGCCCACAGCGACGCGTAGACGTCGACGTCGAACGGCATCAAGAGCCCGTCGAACTCGGCCGCGCGCAGCTCGGCCTCCTCCTGATCGCCGGCGGCGACCGGGCGCTTCAAGATCTCCAGCAGGTCCCGCTCGAGCCCGGGGTCGAGCTCGGGCACCAGGTCGCGGTCGGTGGCGGTCGCGACCTTGCGCTGCACCCGCACGCCCACCGGCGGCCCGGCCGCCAGCAGATCCTCGGCGCTGACGCCGGCGACCACGCGGTCCGCGACCTGGTCGGCGTGGGCCTCGAGCGCACCGTCCCCGCCAGCGCCGTGGCACTGCACGCCCTGTTGCTGCTGCGCGACGTGCGCGGCCTCGTGCGCGGCCAGGTGCAGATCCGGCGGCGCCGCGAACGCGACGTGATCGCCGACCGCGAGCGCCTGCGCGCCCTGCGCCCGCGTGATCGCGCCGCCCTCGCCGCCGACGTGGGCCGTGACCCCATCGAGCACGCTGGCGTGCTCGCCGAACGACCTGCGGATCCGATCGCCGTGCGGCAACGCCTGCCCGGTCGCGGGCAAGCCCAGCCCGCCGTCACCGGTCACCCGCCCCGCGCTCGGGTGCGCGTGCTGCACGGGGACGCCGCCGCCGTCGGCCCCGCCACGCTCGGAGGCCTCCCCGCTGCGCGCCGCACCGCCCGCTTCGCGCGGCTGCGGGACGGCTCGACCAGCGAGCGCGCCCTTGGCCTGTGCGGCCGTCTGGAGGTGCAGCGAGAACGGGTCGTCGAGGCCTTCGAGCGCCGACGGCGGGGTCGAGGTTGTGGTCCGATCCGCGATCGCGGCTGGAGGGGCCGCGGAGGTCAGCTGGACGGGCGGGAATCCAGCGGTCAGCGTTCGTTTCCCGGGTGCGGGCGCGACCCGAGGTGCGAACTCCAGCGGAGCGTCGCGCAGGCGGTCCCGGGCGCGCCGGACGTCGGTCATCGGCGACACCGTGGGCCCGCCGTGGTGCCGCGGTTGGTGACCACCGCGCGCTCGCACAGGAGTCGGGCGACCGCACCAGGCATGGGTCGGGTCCGAAGAACATCCGTCTCACCGATTCCGGCTCCGGCATCCATGCCGACCTATCGGCCAGCGCGTCGAACGGTTGCGCGGGGCGGAAGGGCTGGAGGGCCGCAGGCCTCCGTCGCCCATCGCGGTTGTCCCGATCCCGACCCGATCTAGCGCCGCGCCGCGCGCAAGACCTTTGCGATTCCGTGTAGTTCGGTGACGAGCTCGGGCGACGCCGGGCGGCGTCGGCTCACTTGTAGCCGCGGCTGAGCAGGCGCTTGGCCGACGCCGCGAACGCCGCCGGCGGGCCGACGTGGAACTCGAACGTGTCGGCGAGGCGGGTGATCGTGTTGAACAGGAAGCCGACGTTGAGGGCCTCGACCAGCGCCGCGCGGGTCACGCCCGCGGCCAGCGCCGGGCGCACGTCGTCGGGCGTCAGCGCCGCGTGATCGAGCGTGACCTTGGCGAGGATCGGCAGCACCGCGCGGCACTGCGGCGACAGCGCGTCCTCCTCGGCGCCGGCCAGCGCCGCGTCGACGACCTCAGCGCCCAGGACCTTCGACGCGACCGCGCCGTGGGCGTTCGTTCAAAACTCGCACTCGTTCTTCTTCGACACCCACGCCGCGAACAGCTCGCGCTCCCCGACCGACCACGCCGACGGCCCCCGCATGACGTCCTGGATCAGATCGTTGAACGGCGCCCCGAACTGGTGCGGGCGGTAGCGCAGCGTCCGCACCACGTCGGGCATCGGGTGCCCCGACACGACGCGCACGATCTTGTACAGGACCCGATCGCCCAGGGTCACGCCGCGCTCGATCGACGGCAGCCGCATCAGCTCGGCTCCGCGGTGGTCGCCGCCAGCACCGCCAGCGCGTGGTCGATCTGCCGGGTCGCCTGCCCGACCGCCGCCGCCACCGTCAGCTCGAAGATCGCGGCGTCGTCCTTGCCCTCGGCCCGCAGCGCCGCGACGTGCTCGTCGGTCACGCGGTACGCGTGCTGCCGCACCGTCGCCACCAGCGCCGCCGCGGCCGGGGTCGCCGGCGTGCCGTCGTAGGCCGCCTCGCGCTCGGCCCGGGGCGTCGCGCCGGTTCCCTCGAGGATCGCCGCGGTCACCGCGGCCCGCCCAGCGGCGAAGCGATCGTCCATGGCCCGAGGGTAGCGCATGGCCACGCCGGTCGGGTCGGCCCCGGTGCAGGAACTGCGGCCGGCGCCAGCGCCGGCGCCCCGATCCGGAGCTGGCACCTCGGGGCCGGGCGGCGGACCGGTCGGGCCCGGAGCCGGCGTCCGTCGGCCCCGGAACCGCTAGCATCGGCGGCCGATGCGCACCATCCCGACCCTCGCGACCTCGACCCTCCCGGACCGGGCCGTGTTCGCGCGCCCCTGGCGCGACGGCTGGCTGGTCGCCACCGAGCGCGGCCTCGTGCTCGTGCTCGATCGGGCGCTCAGCCGCCGCGGGCAGGTCGCGCGCGGCCCCGCCGTCGTCGACGCGACGCTGGCTCCGGACGACGTGCTGATCAGCGCGGATCCCCGCGCGCTGACCGCGGTCGAGATCGCGAGCGGCCGCGTCCGGTGGCACCACGCTGGCGCCTACCTGGCCTGCCGAGCGCGGGGCGGCCGCCTGTGGGTGGCCGAGCACCTCGGCGCGACCATCGCGATCAGCGTCCGCGATCGAGCGACCGGCGCGCCGCTGCGCGCGCTCACGGTCGCGGCCTCGGCCGACGACGTCCTGTCGCTGACCGATCATCCGGATCCCGATCGGATCGTGGCTGCGCGGGCCGGCGCGGACGAGCGTGCGGCGTTCCTGCTCACCGACGCCGCCGACGGCCTGACCGCGACCGCGCTCGGTCCGGACGACCACCACGCGCCGGTGTTCACGCCGGCCGGCGACGCGTACCTGTCGGCCGGCGCCGACCGGCTCGTCTACCGCGCGTGGCCGTCGGATGACGAGCTCGACCTGCTGGCGTGGTCCGACGACGACGACGACGGCGCGCCCGACGACCGCGCCGGCCGCGACCTCCAGTACCTGCCGGGCGGGTACGCGACCTGGTCGTCGGCCCACGGCCGCCTGTACCTGCTCGATCTGGCGGCGCTGGCGGTGATCGACGAGCTGGTCATCGCCGACCACCCGCTGCGCACGGTCGCCGAGCTGCGCCCGAAGCGGCCCAAGGACACGACGCCGGCCACCGACTTCGAGTACGCGACGGCGGGCCCCGACGGCCTGATCCTGACGGTCCACGGCCACACCCACCTCGCCGTGACCGCGCTGGCGGCGTGGAGCCCCGACGCCGAGCGCCCGGGGTGACGGTCAGGCGGCGAGCGCGTCGCACCGGCCGCGCGGATCGCGGTGAACCGCGGCCGCGCCCGCGCACGTCGCTCAGCTGGCCAGCGAGCGCACGAACAGCTCGATGTTGCGGCGCAGGTCGCGATCCTCGCAGTGCGGCAGCGCCCGGCGCCAGGTCTCGACCGCGCGCCCGGTCTCGCCGCGCTCGTAGTAGAGGTAGGCCAGCCGGGTCAGCGCCGGGAAGTAGTCGGGCGCGTGGCTGACGACCTCCTCGTACTCGCGCACGGCGTCGTCGCGGTGCGCGGTGCGCTGGAGCATGTTGGCGAGCGCGAACCGCACCCGGACCGAGGCCGGCGCCTCGTCGAGCCGGGCGCGCAGCGCCGCGATCGCCCCGGCGCCGTCGCCGGCCTCGTAGCGATCGAGCGCGCGCCGCAGGTGGACCTCGTCGGCGGCGGCCCGGGCCGCGGTCCGCCGCCGGCCGAGCAGCTCACGGACGATCCGCAAGAGCCGGATCGTGTCGAGCGGCTTGGCGGCGTAGCCGTCGGCGCTGTAGCGCAGGAGCACCTCGGGCGTGACCCGCCCGGACTCGATCACCGCCGACATCAAGATCACGCCGACCTCGCGCAGGCGTGGGGTGCGCTTGATCGCGCGGCACAGCCGGAAGCCGTCGACGCCGGGCAAGAGGATGTCGGCGATCACCACGTCGGGCGCCAGCTCGCGCAGCGCCGCGATCGCGTCGTCGCCCGAGGCCGCGGTCGCGACCTGGTAGCCGCGCGGCGCGAACTCCTTCACCAGCAGCTGGCGCGTGGCGTAGTCGTCGTCGACGATCAGCACGCCGCCGATGCCGTCGGCGCTCGCCGCCGGCCCGGCGGTGAGCGTGCGCACCAGCGCCGCGACGTCGTCCTCGCCGGTCACGGCCGGCGCGGCGTCGAGCCCGGGATCGCTGTCGACCCCCGAACCGGCGCCGGCCCGGGACCACGGCCCGTCGGTCGGCCACGCGGCGCCGCGCGGCGCCAGGATCGCGATCTGGCTGGGCAGCTCGTCGTCGAGCGCGGCGTCCTCGTCGGGCTCGATCAGCTGCCGGACGTGGATCTCCTTGGTGCTGTCCTCCTTGACCACCCGCGCGGCGGCGGCGGCGTCGACGGCCGGCCCGTCGCCGTCCCCGCCGCCGTCGACCGTCGCGTCGTCGTCGACGCCGACCATGACGGCGTGCGGCACCTCGGCCCGAGGCCCGGGCTCGGTCGACGGGCCGGCCCAGACCGCGTCGCCGCGGCGGCGCGCCGCCAGGCCGGCCCGGACCGTGCGCGCGACCGTCACCCCCAGCGCGATCGACACCGCGACCGCGCCGCGCCTGGCCAGCGCCGCCAGCACGCCCGCGTCGAGCTGATCGGGGTGCGCGACCGCGACGAGCACCGCGCCGCCCTCGACCGCGACCGGCACCATCTGGGCGCCGAGCCAGATCTCGTCGGCGACGCCGTCGAGCAGCGTCAGATCGATCACCGACTCGTCGAGCACGATCGCCGACCGGCCCATCGCGGCCGCGAGCACCGCGGCCAGCGTGCGCTCGTCGGCGTAGCCGAGCACGTACGCCACCGACGCGGTCGGCATGCGCTCGCTCTGGCGCGCGAGCACGTCGTCCAGCGCGCGTTCGTCCGGTAACGCGCCGAGCTCCAGCAGCCAGCGGCCGAAAGCACTGGACACGCTTCACGCTAACACGCCGATCTGGCGTTCCTCACCGGGGTATCCCGCCCACACGCCCCCACTGGCTAGGGCGTGCGCCATCGCGCCAGCGTGTCACACTGTCAGACGCGCGCTCGTGATCCAGGTCTTCGACTTCATGCGCGAGATCGCCTGTACCCTGGAGGCATCAGCCTTGCTGACTGTCTCCGCCAGCCCTCACGAAGGAGAACGCACTACATGATGTATCAGATCGGCCAGAAGGCGGTTTACCCAGCGCACGGCGTCGTCGAGGTGGTCGGGGTCGACACCAAGCAGATCGCCGGACAGCCGTTCCTGTTCTACGTGCTCCGTGTACTCGAGAACGGGATGCAGATCATGGTCCCCAAGGACAAGGCCGACCAGGTCGGCCTGCGTGCGGTCGCGACCTCGAAGGACGTCGACGAGATGTTCGAGGTGCTCCGCGACCCCGACGTCATCCAGGACAAGCAGACCTGGAACCGTCGGTACCGGGGCTTCATGGAGAAGATCAAGACGGGCTCGCTGTTCGACGTCGCCGAGGTGTTCCGCGATCTGATGCGCCTGCGCGCGTCGAAGAACCTGTCGTTCGGCGAGCGGCGGATGCTCGAGACCGCGCGCACCTTGATGGTCAAGGAGGTCGCGCTGGCGCGGCGCTGGAGCGACCTCCAGGCCGGCGAAGAACTCGACGGCGCCTGCGCCTGACGCCAAACCCGACCGTAGTGCATTGATATTGCATCGGCGCGTGTGTTAGGGTCCGACCGCCGAATGCAGGTGCACGTAGCCACCGCGGACCTCGTCACGGTTCCCGTCGACGCCATCGTGAACCCTGGTAACTCCATGGGTATCATGGGCGGAGGGACCAGCGGGCACATCCGCCGCATCGGCGGCGACGTGATCCAGCAAGACGCGATGGCGCGCGCGCCGATCGCCGTCGGCGCCGCGATCATCACCGCCGCTGGCGCCCTGCCATGCAAGTTCATCATCCACGCGCCGATCATGGATGAGCCTGGGCAGAAGATCCCGGCCGAGAACGTGCGCCGGGCCGCCCGGGCCGCGCTCATCGCCGCGGACGTCAAGCAGTTCAAGGTGATCGCGTTCTCGGGCATGGGCACCGACCAGGGCGATGTGCCCATGGAAGAGGCCGCCCGCGCCATCGTCGAGGAGATCCGCGCCCACAAGCGCGCCTGCCCCGAGACCATCTACCTCGTCGACACCGACGCCGACATGGTCGACACGTTCGAAGACGCCCTGCGCAACGCTGTGCAGAATTTATAAGGGGGCTTTCGCAGCATCCTTGGAGGGGGCTTTCGCAAAGCCCCCTCCCCATTTTCGGCGGAGCCGAAAATGGGGCCCCTCCCCGAAACGTCTGACCTCAGACGCTGGGACCGACGCGGGTGGGGACAGGCTCCTGGGTCTCAACATGCTGAGATCGCTATTGAATTTCGGGCTACCGCGGCCGAAAAAGGGACAGGATCCTGGGTCCTAGGGTATCGAGATCGCTGATGATTTTCGGGCTACCGCGGCAGGATCGCTGGGCGCCGCTCGATCCGCGGGATGTGCAAGAGCGCGCGCGATCCCGGCGGATGTGCGAGCGCGGGCGCGGGTGCCGGCGGGGGTCGCGGGTGTCCAGATCTGGGCCCGCAGACGCGCCCGAGCGGGATCGGTCAAGCGCCGGAGACGGGCGATCTTGCGACGAAAATCGGCCAGGGATCGAGCGGTCCCGGCGGGTTGACGGGCCGAGGCGGAGGATGCTCTATTCGGCCCGCTTTGCAGCTCCAGGCATACACGCCAGCAGGACTGGCGATCCTCTGCACGCTCTTGTTCTGCGGGCTCTTCACCGCGCTCGCTGTCTTGATCGGGCCGAAATCCTCCAACCCTGAGAAGCTGAAGCCGTTCGAGTGCGGCTCCGAGCCCATCGGCAGCCCACGCGGACGCTACTCGGTCAAGTTCTACCAGGTCGCGATCCTGTTCCTGGTGTTCGATATCGAGACCGCGTTCATGTACCCGTGGGCGCAGCTGTTCACGCGGCTGTCGCTGGGCGTCGGTGGCGCCATCAGCTTCTTCGGCTTCGCCGAGATGATGATGTTCGTCGCGATCCTGGTCGTGGCCCTCACGTACGTGTGGCGCAAGAAGGCGATCGGCTGGGACTGATGCTGCGCCGACGTCATCGGCGCGCGCATCTGATCCGCTAGGAGTCTCACCATGCTTGAGCTCATCACGTCGAAGCTCGAGGACGCGGCCAACTGGGGCCGCAAGTTCTCGCTGTTCTCTTATCCGTTCGTCACCGCGTGCTGCGGCATGGAGTTCATGTCGGTCTCGGCGCCGAAGTACGACATCGCGCGGTTCGGCGCCGAGTTCCCGCGGTTCTCGCCGCGGCAGTCGGACCTGCTGATGATCGTCGGCACGATCACCGAGAAGCAGGGCCCGGCGCTGCGCCGCGTCTACGAGCAGATGACCGAGCCCAAGTGGGTCATCGCGTTCGGCGTGTGCGCGTCGACCGGCGGCTTCTACCAGAACTACCACGCGATGCCGGGCGCCGATCAGGTCGTCCCCGTCGACGTCTACATCCCGGGCTGCCCGCCCCGGCCGGAGCAAGTGCTCGACGCGCTGATCCTGCTGCAGGACCGCGTGCAGCGCCGCGATGGCCACAGCCAGCTCCGGCTCAAGCGCGAGAAGATCACGCTGGCCGCCGCCAACGCCGAGGACTGAGTCATGGCGCAGAAGGTCGTAGCGGCCGTCAAGGCCAAGTTCGGCGACGCGATCGTCGCTACCGAGTCGTCCCACGGCGACGAGGTCATCGTCGTCAAGCGCGACAAGCTCGTGGCCGTCGCCACGTTCCTCCGCGACGACCCGGCCATGGCGTTCGACGTGCCGGTGTTCGTCACCGCGATCGACCTGCTCGACTGGCGGCCCCAGGGTCGCCGCGGCGCGCCCGACCCCGACGCGCGGCCGGAGTTCGACCCCGGCGAGCACAACGACGGCCTGCGGTTCGAGGTGTGCTTCCAGCTGCGCTCGATCACCCACCGGCACCGCGTCCGCCTCAAGGTCCAGGTCAAGGAGAACGACTGCAAGGTGCCGACCCTGTCGCTCTTGTGGGCCGGCTTCGGCTGGCAGGAGCGCGAGACCTTCGACATGTACGGGATCCGCTTCGAGGGGCACCCCGACCTCCGGCGCATCTACCTGTACGACGAGTTCATCGGCTACCCGCTGCGCAAGGACTACCCCAAGGACAAGCGCCAGCCGCTGGTCCGCCGCCCCGACCTCGTCGGAGATCACTGACCATGGCCGACCTGAAGACGCTCGTCCTGGGCCGCAAGGAGGTCGCCGATCTCGACACCGAGACCGAGCTGCCGCCCGAGCTCATGACCATCAACATGGGGCCGTCGCACCCGGCGATGCACGGCACCGTCCGGATCGTGCTGACGCTCGACGGTGAGCGCATCGTCAAGGGCGACGTCCAGCCCGGCTACCTGCACCGCTGCTTCGAGAAGGAAGCCGAGCACGCGACCTACACCCAGATCTTCCCGTACACGGATCGGCTGAACTACGTCTCGCCGATGATCAACAACTGCGGGTACGCGATGGCGGTCGAGAAGATGCTCGGCCTCACCGGGCACCTGCCGCGCCGCGCCGAGTTCATCCGCGTGATCGTCAGCGAGATCTCGCGCATGACCGACCACCTCACGTGCGTCGGCGCCACGGCCATGGAGCTGGGCGCGTTCACCCCGCTCCTGTACCTGCTCAAGGCCCGCGAGTGGCTGTACACGCTGCTCGAGGAGGTCTCGGGCGCGCGCCTGACCCACAGCTACGTGCGCGTCGGCGGGGTCAGCAAGGATCTGCCGGACGGCTGGCTCGAGAAGCTCGAGGCCCGGTTCAAGGAGCTCGAGTTCGCGCTCCACGAGTCCGAGCAGATGCTCAACCTGAACAAGATCTTCCGGGATCGCATGGCCGGCGTCGGCGCCATCTCGCGCGCCGACGCGATCGCCTGGGGCCAGACCGGCCCGATCGGCCGCGCCGCCGGGATCGACTACGACGTCCGCAAGGACCACCCGTACTCGGTCTACCCCGAGTTCGAGTTCGACGTGCCGCTCGGCACTACCGGCGACTGCTTCGATCGCTTCCTGGTCCGGGTCGAGGAGATCAAGCAGTCGCTGCGGATCGTGCGCCAGGCCGCCGCCGCCCTGCCCGACGGGCCGATCATGGTCGACGACGGCCGCGTGGCCCTGCCGCCCAAGCAGGACGCCTACAACACGATCGAGGCGATGATCCGCCACTTCAAGCACATCGTCGACGGCATCAAGGTGCCGGCCGGCGAGGCCTACACCTTCGTCGAGGGTGGCAACGGCGAGCTCGGCTTCTTCATCGTCGGCGACGGCACCGGCCGCCCGTACAAGTGCTACGTGCGCAGCCCGTCGTTCGTGCACCTCTCGACCGCCGAGAAGCTCTTCAAGAACCACCTCATCGCCGACATCGTGCCGATCTTCGGCATGATCAACATGATCGGCGGGGAGTGCGACAAGTGAGCGACACGACCCAGGCGCCCCCGGCGCCGCCCCCGACGCACGTCACGCTGACCATCGACGGCAAGACCGCGACGGTGCCCAAGGGCACCAACGTGCTCGAGGCCGCGAAGACCGTCGGCATCGAGATCTCGGCGTTCTGCTACCACCCCGGCCTGTCGATCGCGGCGTGCTGTCGGCAGTGCCTGGTCTCGGTCGAGAAGAACCCCAAGCTGCAGCCGAGCTGCCAGCAGGCCGCCGGCGAGGGCATGGTGGTCCACACCGTCGACGCCCAGTCGACCCTGGCCCGCAAGCAGATGCTCGAGTTCACGCTGGTCAATCACCCGATCGACTGCCCGATCTGTGACAAGGCCGGCGAGTGCACGCTGCAGAAGCACTACTTCGAGCACGACAACGCCGACTCGCGGATCGACACGCCCAAGGTCGAGAAGCCCAAGGTCGTCGACCTCGGCCCGCACATCGTGCTCGACGCCGAGCGCTGCATCCTGTGCACCCGGTGCATCCGGGTCTGCGACGAGGTCGCCGGCGAGCACCAGCTCGAGATGAAGCAGCGCGGCGATCACGAGCAGATCACGACCGCGCCGGGCCAGCAGCTCGACAACCCGTACTCGCTCAACACCGTCGACGTGTGCCCGGTCGGCGCGCTGACGTCGAAGGACTTCCGGTTCACGATGCGGGCCTGGGAGCTCGACGCGACGCCGTCGGTGTGCCAGGGCTGCGCGACCGGCTGCAACGTCGAGATCCACCACAAGAACGATCGCGCGTGGCGCCTGGTGCCGCGCCCGAACGCCGACGTCAACGGCCACTGGATGTGCGACGAGGGCCGCTTCACCTACCACGACCTGCGCGCGCAGCGGCTGGCGGTGGCGACCGTCGGCGGGCTGCCGGCGTCGTGGGACAAGGCGGTCAAGGCCGCCGCCGACAAGCTGGCGCCGCTGCTCAAGGACGCGGGCACGGTCGCGGTGGTGCTGTCGGCCCAGGCCTCCAACGAGGACAACTTCGCGCTGGCCAAGCTGGCCGCGGCCTGGAAGGCCAAGGTGTTCGTCACCGCCCGGCCCGAGCAGGCCGAGCGCGCCGACGGCAAGCTGCGGGTCGCCGACGTCAACCCGAACCGCGCCGGGGTCACGGCCATCGCCGGCGCCAGCGCGGGCGATCTCGCGGCGCTCGAGACCGGCGTCAACACCGGCGCCATCCGCGCGGTGGTGTTCCTCGGTCACGACCTGCCGCTGTCCGAGACCGCGCTCGACCGCCTGCGCGCGCTCGACTGCGTGGTCGCGCTGGCGACCCACGAGCGCGGGCCGGTCAAGGCCGCCGGGATCGCGCTGCCGATCGCGGCCTGGGCCGAGACCCACGGCTCGGTCACCAACGCCGACGGTCGGGTCCAGCGCATGCACGCGGCCATCGCGGCGCCCGGCCAGGCGGTGCCCGGCTGGGAGGCGGTGGCGCGGCTGGCCCAGGCCACCAGCGCCAAGGTCGCGTGGACCACCGCCCGCGACGTGTGGAAGGACATGACCACCACGGTCAAGCCGTGGGCCGGCAGCCCCTGGGGCCGCGAGGTCCGGCCGCTGGCCCTGCGCTTCGCTGGATCGCGCGGGTGACGTGTCCGCACCGCTTCGCTTGCTTCGCCGTTGAACCACCGCAGGTACCCCGATGACCTGGCTCAGTAACAACATCTACGCGATCCTCGACAACCCCGCCCTCAAGTGGCTGTTGCTGGTCATGGTGATGGTGATGCCGCTGGCGTCGCTGCTCACCTGGGCCGAGCGGCGCCAGAGCGCGATGATGCAGGACCGCCTCGGACCCAACCGCGCCAACATCGGCCCGATCAAGCTCAAGGGCATCCTCCACTTCATCGCCGACGCGCTGAAGATGATCGCCAAGGAGGACTTCATCCCGGGCAGCGTCCACCGCGGGCTGTTCGCCCTGGCGCCGATCCTGGCCATCGCCCCGGTGCTGATCGCCTTCGCGATCATCCCGTTCGGGCCGACCATCTACCCGCACTCGTACACCGATAGCCTCGACGTGCTGGCCCTGGCCAGCGACCCGAACAACAAGACCTTCGCCGACTCGATCCGGCTGCAGGTGGCGTCGCTCGACTACGGGCTCCTGTTCTACTTCGCGGTGCTGAGCCTCGCCAACTACGGCGGCACGATCGCCGGCTGGGCCAGCTACAACAAGTGGGCGCTGCTCGGCGGCCTGCGCAGCTCGTCGCAGATGATGAGCTACGAGGTGTCGATGGGCCTGTCGCTGATGGGCTGCTTCGTGCTGGTCGGCAGCCTCGAGCCCGGCTTCATCGTCGGCAACGGCGTCTCGGCCCAGATGTCGGGATCGAACCCGCTCAACTGGCTGTGGCTGTGGCAGTTCCCGGCGCTGATCCTGTTCATGACCGCGGCCATCGCCGAGACCAAGCGCGCGCCGTTCGACCTGCCCGAGGGCGAGCCCGAGATCATCGGCTACTTCGTCGAGTACTCCGGCATGCGCTGGGGCCTGTTCTTCCTGGCCGAGTTCATCGAGATCGTCTTCATCTCGGCGGTCATCGCGACCGTGTTCTTCGGCGGCTGGCAGGTGCCGTTCCTGGACGGCGACGGCTTCCGGTTCGGCGGCTACATCACCGAGGTCGGTGGCCACTCGGTGTCGACCGGTGGCTGGGTGATGAAGATGCCGCACGCGGCGGTGACCGCGCTCCAGCTCGGGGCGTTCGCGCTGAAGGTGATCCTGATCGCGTGGTTCCAGCTCATGGTCCGCTGGACCCTGCCGCGGGTCCGCGTCGACCAGCTGATGAACCTGGGCTGGAAGGTGCTGCTGCCGTCCGCGCTGGCCTGGACCATGCTGACCGCGCTGTTCAAGCTGTGCGCCCTGTACCTGGGCTGGCTGTAAGGAGCGACCATGGGATCCCACGCCCACGATGACCACGAGCCGACGACCGCTGGCCCCAAGGTGCTGGCGGTGTCGACGGTGAGCCCCAAGGTCCGCACCATCGCGGTGGTGCGCCCGAGCGCCGACGACGTCACCTACCTCGCCGCCACGAAGACCGGCCTGGGCATCACGCTCAAGCACTTCGCCAAGAACCTGTTCGGCTTTCGCCGGACGGTGAAGCAGCTCAACGAGGGCACCGCGCCCCACGGCCTGCAGAACGACATCGAGACCATCCAGTACCCCGAGGAGAAGGTCGTCTACCCGGAGCGGTTCCGGGGCCTGCACCGCTTGATGCAGCGCGACGACGGCAACGTCCGGTGCGTGGCCTGCATGTGCTGCCCGACCGTGTGCCCGGCCAACTGCATCACGATCGTGCCCGAGCAGAGCGACGACAAGGGCATCGAGAAGCGCCCGGCGATCTTCGAGATCGACGAGCTGCGGTGCGTCGTGTGCGGGCTGTGCGTCGAGGCGTGCCCGTGCGACGCGATCCGCATGGACTCCGGCGTCCACGCCAAGCCGGTCGAAGAGCGCGGCGCCGCGATCATGACCAAGGACAAGCTCCTGGCGGTGTCCAAGGACGTCGGCAAGTCGCCGCTGTCGATCGCGACCCAGGGCGGCGTCGGCGCGAACTGGCGCGACGGCAAGTAGCAGCCGCGCGCGCACGCGCAGATCGACACCGGCTGCGCGCTCCCGCGCAGATCGCATCGACGCAGCGCGATCTCTCGCGCTGTTTCTTTTTTTTTGCGCGACGGGAGTGCGAGGCGGCGCCGCCACTTGCGAGTTCCCCTCGACGAATGTCGCCACGCGTCGTGAGAATTTCGGTTGACGCGTGTGATCGACGTCGCTAGGGTTGAACTCGAACCTGACGGCTCGATTCGACAAACGGGCACAATCTGTCTCCTACACCTGCTATCCAGGGATCTGCCTCTGTCCTGGGTGTGCATGCCCGCACGTCGGGAAGCCCAAAGGGATATGTGGAGCCCACCTACCGCATCGGTAGGGGATAGAAATGCCCACGGTCGAGCCTGTCAGGTTCGTTTTTTTCTCTGCACCCGGTGCGTAGCGCGCCGGCGCGGATGTTGAGACGGGCGGGTGTGTGAGCGCGTGACGTGAACCAAGCGGTCCGGAGCGTGGTGCGCGGGCGGGGTAGTCGGGACAACGGGTTGGCGTGACCTCGTGACGTGAACCGCAGCCGGAGTGCCTGGGGCGTTCGGGGTGCGCCGTGCGCCTCGCGGGGTGCGTACACGTCGGGATGTGCCCGAGCGCCATTGATCAGGACGGGATCCGCATCGGGATCGGGATCCGCATCGGGATCGGGATCGGGATCCGCATCGGGATCGGGATCCGCATCGGGACCGGGATCCGCATCGGGACCGGGATCCGGGTCGGGTTCCGGCTCCGGCTCCGGCTCCGGCTCCGGCTCCGGCTCCGGTTCCGGTTCGGGGTCCAGGTCCGGGCGAGCCTTGCCGATCAGGCGCGGGTGGCGCGGAGGCTCGCGAGGGCGACGGCGGCGACGCCGAGGGTGAGCCAGGCGCAGAGGGCGCCGGCGAGGGTGGCGCCGCGGGAGAGCGCGAGGGCGGCGCAGGTGGCGAGGTAGGCGGCGAGGACGGCCTCGGCGGCGGCGACGCCGGTCGAGGCGGCGCGGTAGCGGCGGGGGGCGCGGTCGCGGCCGATGGCGCCGTCCTTGGGCGTGCGCTCGAACGGCGTGCGGCGTCCGAGCGCGCCCAGCACGATGGCGCGCGACTGCGACAGTGCCATGCCGGCGGTGAGCGCGATCAGGGCCGGCACCCGGGCGAGCGTGCGCAGGCGCGGGCCGTCGGCGACCGCGACGAACGCCGTGATGACCGCGACCGTGACCGCGGCCGAGGTGGCGTGCACCAGCGGCGCCCAGATCGGCGCCGAGCCCAGCGCCAGCGCGGCGCCGCCGGCGACCAGCATGATCAGCGTCAGCAGGTACGGCAGGTTGTGGGTCAGGTGGAACAGGGCCTCGAGCCGGTGGCGCCATGGCCAGCGCGCGCGCGCGGTCGGTGCGATCAGCTTGCGCGCGCACTCGACCGAGCCCTTGGCCCACCGGAACTGCTGGGCCTTGAACGCGCGCACGTCGGCGGGCAGCTCGGCCGGCGCGCGCACGTCGGCGGCGTAGACGAACCGCCAGCCGGCCAGGGCCGCGCGGTAGGAGAGATCGAGGTCCTCGGTCAACGTGTCGGCGTGCCAGCCGCCGGCCGCCGCGATCGCGGTCGCGCGCCAGACCCCGGCGGTGCCGTTGAAGTTGAAGCACGCGCCGGCGGCGGCCCGGCCGCGCTGCTCGACCGCGAAGTGGCCGTCGAGCAGCATCGCCTGCAGCTGGGTCAGCAGGCCCGCGTCGCGGTTGAGGTGATCCCACCGGGCCTGGACCATGCCGACCGCGGGATCGACGAACGCGCCGACGGTGGCGCGCAGGAAGTCCGGCGTCGGCACGAAGTCGGCGTCGAACACCGCGTGCAGCTCGCCGGCGGCGACCGCGCGGCCGGCGTCGAGCGCGCCGGCCTTCCAGCCGGACCGGTCGGCGCGGTGCAGGTGGACCACGTCGACGCCGCGGGCCCGCCAGGTCGCGACCTCGGCCGCGCACAGCGCGCGGGTGTCGTCGGTCGAGTCGTCGAGCACCTGGATCTCGAGGCGGTCGCGCGGCCAGTCGAGCGCGCACGCCGCGGCGATCACGCGGGCCGCGACCGCCTGCTCGTTGAAGATCGGCAGCTGCACGGTGACGCGCGGCTCGGCCCGATCGCACCACGGCACCGGCGGCAGCGGCCGGCGCGCGCGCACGATCAAGCTCAGCCGGTGCAGCCCGTAGATCGCCAGCGCCGCGAGCGCCGCCAGGTACGCGGTCCAGGCCAGGGCCGCCGCTACCTGCACGGCCGACCGTCGGTCGGGCAGTGCGTGACCGCGAACAGGTCCATGGTCCACGCCACGCCGACGTGGATCAGCACGCCGCCCCAGATCGAGCGCGTCCGCATCGCGACCGTGCCGAGGATCAGCCCGGCGCCGATCGCGCCGAAGGTCTCGGGCATGGGCTTGCCGTAGTGGATCATGCAGTACGGCACCATCATCACGACGATCGCGCCGGAGCCGAACGCGCGCCGCAGGCCGTGCAGCATGAACCCGCGGAAGAAGAACTCGAGCGACAGGAACTGCAGCGCGTACATCGCCTCCCACGCCCACAGGTCGAAGCTCGAGCGGCTGGCGTAGCGGTAGAACGGGTAGGTGTGCAGGAACAGCTTGGTGCCCGACGCCACGTACACCGCCGGCAGGATGACCGCGAACATGCCGACGTAGATCCACAGGTGCTTGACGAAGCCGCGCGGCGACCAGTGGTAGTCGCGCAGGCGCTCGCCCGGCAGCACCGCGACCACCAGCATCGGCAGGAGCAGGTAGCCGAACACGCGCCAGCCGGTCCACCAGACGAAGCCCTTGAGGTGCCAGTACTTGTCGGGGTGGTGGGTGTCGTACGGGAACCAGGCCTCGTAGGTGTCGCGCTGGCCGACGTACTCCTGCAGCGTCAGCGAGACGCACACGGTCAGGAGGATCACCAGCACCTTGGGATCGAACCGGCGCGGGCCGTCGGCGGCGCCGGGCCCGCCGTCGCGATCGATCTGCTCCCACTGGTGCAGCGTCAGGTAGCGGACCAGCCGCCAGATGCGCCCGTCGCCACGCTTGCTCCACGCCACGATCGAGATCAGCGCGGCGACGCCGACGGCGATCGACAGCGCGAGGCGCAGCGCGTGGAGGAGGAAGGCGAGCATCCTACTTCTTGCCGAGCAGCGCGGCGGCCTGGCGCAGCCGCCGGCGGGTCAGCTCCTTGCCCAGCACCGCCATGGTCTCGAACAGCGGCGGCGACGCCTTGCGCCCGGTGATCACCAAGCGCAGCACCATGAACGCGTGCTTGGCCTTCCAGCCGTGGGCCTCGCACCAGGCCCGGGCCTCGTCCTCGAGTACCTTGGCGACCCAGCCGTCCTTGGCCTCGACCCGGTCGACGTAGTCGAGCAGGCCCTTGGCGACGTCGGCGGGCTCGACCTCGGGGATGACGAGCTCGGCGGCGACCGCCGTGTAGTCGAGATCGCCGCTGAAGAAGTACTCGGTGGCCCCGATGAAGTCGTCGAGGCGCTTGATCCGCTGGCGCATGAGCGGCATCAGCTTGATCAGCGCGTCGCGGTTCAGGCGCCAAGCGATCAGCGTGTCGGCGAGCTGGGCGTCGTCGAGATCGTGGATGTACTTCTCGTTCAACCAGGTGAGCTTGTCGAGCGCGAACACCGGGCCGCCCAGCGAGATCCGGTCCCACGAGAACGCCTCGATCATCTCGGCCAGCGTGAACTTCTCGCGGTCCTCGCCGAACGACCACCCCATCTGCCCGAGGAAGTTGAGCAGCGCGTGCGGCAGGACGCCGGTGTCGCGGTAGTAGTTGATCGAGACCGGGTTCTTGCGCTTGGAGATCTTGGACTTGTCGGCGTTGCGCAGGAGCGGCATGTGGTGCCACGCCGGTGGGTCCCAGCCGAACCCCTGGTACAAGAGCACGTGCTTGGGCGTCGACGAGATCCACTCCTCGGCCCGGATCACGTGCGAGATCTCCATCAGGTGATCGTCGACGACGTTGGCCAGGTGGTAGGTCGGCATGCCGTCGCTCTTGAGCAGCACCTGGTCGTCGATCTGGGCCAGATCGAACGTGACGTCGCCGCGCATGTGGTCGTGGACGACCAGCTGGCCGTCGGGCACGGACAGCCGGACGACGTGGGCCTCGCCGGCGGCCGCGCGCGCCGCCGCCTCGGCCGGCTCGATCCCGCGGCAGTGGCGGTCGTAGCCGAGGAAGCTGTCCTTGGCGGCAACCTTGGCGGCGCGGACCTCGGCCAGGCGCGCGTCGGTGCAGAAGCAGCGGTAGGCCTTGCCGCGCGCGACCAAGAGCGCCGCGTGCTCGGCGTAGATCGCCTTGCGCTCGCTCTGGCGGTACGGGCCGTAGGCGCCGCCGACGTCGGGGCCCTCGTCCCAGGACAGCCCGACCCAGCGCAGGGCGTCGAAGATCATCTGCTCGCTGTCGGCCCGGGCCCGCGACTGATCGGTGTCCTCGATCCGCAGGACGAAGGTGCCGCCTTGCTGCTTCGCGAAGACGTAGTTGAACAGCGCGATGTACGCGGTGCCGACGTGGGGGTCGCCGGTCGGAGAGGGAGCGATCCGGACCCGGACCGGGCGGGGCGACGCAGTCATGGTGCGGACACATAACACGGGCGATCGGGCCGCCCCCGGCTGGGCCGGCCGAGGTGGGCGGTGAAAGCTACAGAAAGCAGGAAGTCGAACGTTCTACTTTCAATAGTTGCCGGCCACCCGTAGCGTCGCGGCCATGAGGACCCTCGCCCCTGCCCTGGTGCTCGTGCTCGCCGCCGCGGCCTGCACCGACGGCGCCGACCCCATCCCCGACCCTGGCGCCGACCCGTTCGCGCCGCAGGCCGACACCAGCGAGGGCCTGACCAACGTCAGCGCCGATCTCGACGCGGTGCTCGAGCACGGCGCGCTCGCGACCGCCTGCGCCGACATGGCGGCGGCCCCGACCGATCGCCGGCTGCGCCTGCTGTGCGGCAAGGCGATGTTCTTCTACGCGTCGTTCGACACGCCCGGGGTGCCGCTGCCGATCCTGACCTGGCTGGTCGACAGCTTCCCCGACCAGGTCGGCGACGGCTTCGGCCGCCTCGGCATGATCACCGATCCGACCTCGCCCGACGCCATGCCGCTGGGCCTGCCGCGGGGGCCGGCGTTCGGCACCGTCGACGCGGTCTCGTTCGGTTGCGCGAGCTGTCACTTCGCCCAGCTGCCCGACGGGCGCTACGCGGTGGGCGCGGCCAACCACGCCTACGCCTACGGCCGGATGAACCTGATGATGGTGGTGCTGCCGTCGCTGGCGATCCCCGGCGCCGATCCCGCGAGCCACGATCCCGACGCGATCGCGGCGATCCAGCCGCTGCGCGATCGCATGGCCGCCGATCCGGCGATCGGGACCGCGCTCCTGACCGCGCTCTTGCCGCTGATCAGCGGCGGCGGCGGCGCGATGCCGATGGTGTCGCCCGAGAACGAGCGCTGGTACGCGCGCTGGCGCACCGGCACGATGGACTTCTTCATCCAGCCGCTGCCGATCGACGACGGCGTCCACACGGTCTCGAAGATCAGCGCGCTGTGGGCGGTGCCCGACGACGACGAGCTGGCCGCGGCCGACATCGGCTCGGCGATGCTGGGCTGGACCGGCGGCACCTCGAGCGTCCACAACTTCCTGGCCGGCTTCGTCGACCTCGGCGGCGGCCCGCTCGCCGCGTGGCCGCGCGAGCGCCTGGCGCCGCTCGCCGAGTACATCGCGTCGCTGCGCGCGCCGGTGGCCGCGACCCCGCCGCCGGCGGACCAGGTGACGCGCGGCCGCGCGGTGTTCGTCGACGCCGGCTGTCAGGACTGCCACGGCGGCCCGCGCGGCATGGGCGCGCGCACCTACCGCTTCGACGAGATCGGCACCGACGACGCGATGCAGTGGTGGGCCGACGGCCCCGATCACGACGGCCAGCTGGCGACGGGCCTGCGGTTCCAGCCCGGCGACTCGCTCACCCACCAGCTCAAGTCGCCGCGCCTGGTCGGGCTGTGGGCGATGTCGCGGTTCCTGCACAACGGCGCCCTCGACAGCCTCGAGCAGCTGCTGTGCCTGACGCCGCGCCCCACCGACGCGACGCCCGCGTTCGGCAGCGGCGGCCACGAGTTCGGCTGCGAGCTGGCCGCGCCCGATCGGCAAGCGCTGGTCGCGTACCTGAACGCGCACTGAGCCTCGAGCGGGAGCGGGATCGGGATCGGGCTCCGGTTCCGGCCCCGGTTCCGCCGCTACGGCAGGTGGCGATCGCGCGGGATGCGATACCGCTCGAGGATGCGGCTCATCGCCTTCGCGACCTCGGCGGTCTCGAGGATGATCACGCCGCCCGAGGTGGTCGTGATCTCGACGACGCCCACGGCCGCGTCGAGGCGCGCGGCGAAGTCGTCGAGGTCGTAGGGCTGGACGCCGTCGACGGTGGCCACGCCCTCGTTGTAGAGGTGGCCGTAGCCGACGTTGGTCTCGTCGGCGAGGATCTTCGACAGGATCACCACCTCGCGCCGCGCGGCCGAGCGGGTGCCCAGGTAGTAGTAGTAGAGGAACTCCTTGGGGGCCTTGTTCCACCACTTGTCCCAGGTGGCCAGGACGTCGCGGGTGAGCGCCTGGAACACCAGGCCGCCGAACACCAGGTAGCGCGGCGCCTGGTCGTAGCGCGTGCGCGGCACCAGCGGCCGCCATTCGCCGAGCTCGACCTCGAGCGTGAGCGCGGCGCCGGCGCGCAGCACCCGGACCTCGATGCGATCGCCGACGTAGTGGCGCCCGAGCACGACGTCGAACCGGGTCCGGTGCTGGGCGTCGTAGACGACCGTGCCGTTGTTGGCGACCGCGAGCCCGTCGACCGCCGTGATCACGTCGCGGACCTGGAGCGTGCCGTCGGCGCCGCTGCCGTGCTCGATCTGCGAGACCATGACGCCGGCCGCGCCCGGCGGCACGCCCGAGCTGCTTGCGCAGGAGCGGGTTCTCGAGGTTCTGGGTCACGACGCCCATCGCCGGCACCAGCGGGCGCTTGCCGGCGGCGACGCCGTCGAGGAACGTGCGGATGACCGGCGGCGGCACCATCTCGCCGATGTTGTCGACGCCGTTGAGCTTCTGGAACGCGATGCCGACGACCTTGCCGTGGCCGAACACCGGGCCGCCGCTGTTGCCGGCGTTGATCGCGGCGTCGACGGTGACGGCCAGCAGGTGCCGCTGCGAGTGGCTGTAGCGCTGCACCTCGATGCGCGAGACCACGCCCTCGGTGATCGAGATCTCCTCGCCGCCGACCGGGTAGCCGACCACCGCGACCTCGTCGCGCAGCCGCGGCATGGCGCCGAGCTCGGCCGGGGTCACGTCGGCGAGGAAGTCGGCGGGCTCGACCACCTCGAGCAGCGCCAGGTCGGCGTCGTGGCAGACCGCGCGGACCCGGGCGATCGCCTTGTCGGGGTGCGACGGCTTCTGGACCTGCAGGAACGTCGCGTTGGCGACCACGTGGGCGCCGGTGAGGATCGCCCCGCCGGCGATGACCACGCCCGACCCGGTCGACGACGTCGGCGAGCGGGTCTGCCAGGGGCTGTCGTGATCAGGATCCTGCGTGGTCGCGAACACACGCATCACCTCGGGGTAGGCCATGGGGCGCGGACCCTACGCCCGGCCCCGGTCCGATGCAATCGCAACCCGGCCGCCGCCGGAACACCGCGGCCGGTCCCGACGTTGTACGGTCCGAACCTCGGAAGCTCAGGAGAACCAAGATGAAGCGTCTCTGGACTTGTGTCGTCGTCGCCACCCTCGCCATCTCCAGCGCGGGGGTCGCGCTCGCCCAGCCGGCCCCGCCGGCCGCCGCCGCCGAGGCCGCCGCCGCCGAGGTCAAGGCCGGCACCGGCGTCGAGAACAAGGAGTCGGTCGGCACCGCGTCGGAGTTCACCGCCGGCACCAAGGTGTGGATCTGGTCGCGCATCACCGGCGCCAACGGCACCACCGTCAAGCACGTGTGGAAGAAGGACGGCACCCAGGTGTGGGCCGCCAACCTGGGCGTCAAGAGCACGCGCTGGACGACCGCGTCGCGGCGCCTGCTCAACAAGGCCGGGGCCTACACCGTCGAGGTGGTCGCGGCCGACGGCACCGTGCTCGGCTCGGTCGCGTTCACGATCAAGTAGGCGATCGCGGGGCGCGCCCGCGCCGCGCGCGGTATGCTCGCCAGATGTTGCTGGTCTGGGGGACGCGGTCGTACGGGCGGGTCGACGGGTTCGGTGGCCAGTTCGCGGCGACGCGGTTCTTCCACGTCTGGTTCATGCCGCTCATCCCCCTGGGCTCGACCTGGGTGACCGAGGATCTCGGGGAGCACGCACGCGGCCACGCGATCCGGCTGTCGGGCAAGAGCCTGGCCGCCGCGTACCTGCGCACCTGGGGCCTGCTCGGCGGCGCGATCGCGGCGCTGGTCGGCGTCGCGACCGGCGCGCTCGTGCCGATCGCGGTCGGCGCCGCGGTGGCCGGCGGCGGGGTGACCTCGTGGCGCTGGCGCACCGCCCGCGGCGTGGGCGCGCGCAGGGCCTCGCTCCTGCTCGCGACCTTGCCGACCGCGTGCGATCCGGTGCGCATGCGCCGCGGCCTGGCCGAGCAGCTCCGGATCGACGCCGAGGCCCGGTGGGCCGCGGTCGCGGACGGCCGCACGCCCGGCGATCTGATCGAGCGCGGTGACGCGACCCCGCCGCAGCGCGCGGCCGCGTTCACGCTGCTGCGCGTGCTGGCGCGGGCCCAGCGCGGCGCCACCGGGCGCGCGGCCCGGCGCGACTCCGAGCGCCTCCTCGACGCGCCACCGGCGGCGCAGGTCGGCGGCCCCTACCGCGATCAGCTGCCGGCGCCGTGACGCTTGCGCCGCCGGGGCCGCGCCCGTAGGGTGCGCCGATGCTGGCCCTGCAAGCGGTGACGCCGGCCGCGCTGGCCGCGGCGGTGCCGGCGATCACGCTGGCCGAGGCCCGCAAGATCATCGCGATGGTCCACCGCGGCCAGCCGGTCGCGCCGTCGGGCGCGGTCCGGCGCAGCGCCGCCGAGGCGGTGCGCGCGGTCGGCGCGGTGCCGACCTTGACGGTCTGCGCCGAGGAGGCGTCGCAGCTCGATCCGTTCGCGAAGCTGGTCGTGGCTGGGCCCGACGGCGCGCAGTTCGAGACCGTGCGCATCCCGCTCGAGCGCCCCGGCCGCATCAGCGTGTGCGTCAGCTCGCAGGTCGGGTGCGCGCTCGGCTGTACGTTCTGCGCCACCGGTCGGCTGGGCCTGGTGCGCAACCTCGAGACCTGGGAGATCATCGAGCAGGTCCGGCTGGTGCGCGCGACCCTGACACCGGGCCAGCGGGTCCACGGGGTCGTGTTCCAGGGCATGGGCGAGCCGATGGCCAACCTCGATCGCGTGCTCGAGGCGATCGCGGTGCTGAGCGAGCCGTGCGCGCTCGGCGTCGACGCGCGCGCGATCACCGTGTGCACGTCGGGCAACCCGGTCGGGATCCGCCGGCTGGCGCGCGAGGCCCCCAAGGTGCGCCTGGGCGTGTCGATCGCGAGCGCGCGGCCGGCGGTGCGTCGGTCGCTGATGCCGGTCGATCGCGCCCACGATCTGGACGCGGTGCTCGACGCCGCGGCCGATCACGCGCGCGCGACCGGGCTCGCGCCGATGTGGGCGGTGACCCTCCTGGCCGGGGTCAACGACAGCCCCGCCGACGCCGCGGCGCTGGCGGCGCGGACGCTGGCGTTCGCGGCCGCGACCGGCGTGCGCCCGCGGCTCAGCGTCCTGGCCTACAACCCGATCGGCGCCGACGATCCGTTCGCGCGCGCCGACGACGCCGCGCTGACGCGCTACCGCACGGTGCTGTCCGAGCACGGCCTGGCCAGCCACCGCCGCTACTCCGGCGGCAGCGACATCGCCGCGGCGTGCGGGCAGCTCGCGGCGGCCCAGGCCCGCGACGGCGCGGCGGCGGCGCGATAGCCTCGGACCGTGGCCGCCGACGAGCCGCTCCGCACCTCGATCGCCGCCGAGCTCGGATCGGTGGCCGACCTCGCGCGCGCGCTGGTCGCGCCCGCGCGCCGGCCGCTGCTGCCGCCGGGCACGATCGTCGGCGCGCACTTCGAGCTCGAGGGCGTGCTCGGTCAGGGCGGCATGGGCGTGGTCTATCGCGCGCGCGATCGCCGACTCGATCGCCGGGTCGCGCTCAAGCTCGATCTGCGCGGCGCCGACCTGGCGCGGGTGCAGCGCGAGGCGACGGCGCTGGCGCGGCTGGCCCACCCCAACGTGGTCACGCTCCACGAGATCGGCGCGCACGACGGCGCGGCGTTCGTGGCCATGGAGCTGTGCGGCGGCGGCTCGGTGCGCTCGTGGCTGGCGGCGCAGCCGCGCCCGTGGCGGGCCATCCTCGACGTGTTCCTGGCCGCGGGCCGCGGCCTGGCGGCGGCCCACGCCGCGGGCCTGGTCCATCGCGACGTCAAGCCCGACAACCTGCTGCTCGGCGACGACGGCCGGGTCCGGGTCGCCGACTTCGGCCTGGCCCGCGACGCCGTCGGCCTGACCAGCCCGGGCGGCGCGGTGCCGGCCGACCCCGAGGCCACCACCGTCGACGGCCGCGCGCGCGGGCCGGTCGCGCCGCCGAGCGCCGACGCGCCCGACGACGCCTCCGTCAGCGATCGCCTGACCCAGACCGGCGCGATGGTCGGCACGCCTCGCTACATGGCGCCCGAGCAGCTCGCCGGCGGCGTCCTCGATGCGCGGGTCGACCAGTTCGCGTTCGCGGTCGCGCTGTACGAGGCCCTGGCCGGCGTCGATCCGTTCCCCGCGGCGCTCGACGCGCGCATGGCCGCGATCGCGGCCGGCCACCTCGCCGCGCCGGTGCGCCCGGTGCCGCGCCGGGTGCTGGCGCCGCTGACCCGCGCGCTGGCGGTGTCCCCGTCGGCGCGCTGGCCCGCGCTCGACCCGCTGCTGGCGCGCCTCGCCGCGGCGGCGCGGCCGCGCTGGCCATGGCCGGTCGCGGCCGCCGGCGCCGGCGTGGCCCTCGCGCTCACGTTCGCGCTGAGCCGCGCGACCGCGCACGAGGCGCCGCGGCAGATGGCGCAGCCGCCGCGGCCGTGCGCCGGCCTGCCGCTCGATCTCGACGCGAGCTGGGGGCCGGCACCGCGCGCGGCGCTCATCGCCGGCAACCCCGCCGCGCCGGCGGCGGCGACGCTCCTGGCCGATCAGCTCGACACGCTGACCGACGAGTGGCGCACGGCGCGGCGACGCCTGTGCGTCGAGCTGACCGCGTCGTCGTCGTGGTCGCCGCTGCTCGGGCAGGCCGGCCGCCGGTGCCTCGAGAGCCGCGCGGTCGAGCTCGAGCGCATGGTCGGCCTGCGGGGCCAGGCGCCCGGGGCCCTGACCGCGCGGGTCCAGGTCGCGTACTACCCCAGCACCTGCGCCGACCCGGCCGAGCTCGTGATCGGCGTGCCCACCGCCGCCGAGACCCAGGCCGAGCGCGACCTCGCGGCCGTGATCGAGGAGGTCAAGCTCGGCCGGCGCGACGTGGCGACGTCCCGGGCGGCGGCGGCGCTGGCGGCGCTGCCGGCCGACGCGTCACAGATGGCGCGCGGGCTGACCGAGCTGGCGGCCGGCAACGCGGCGCTCTTCAACGACGACAACGACGGGGCCGAGGTCCACCTGCGCGCCGCGTTCTTCGCGCTGCGCGCCGCCAGCTCGAGCGAGGCGTTCGAGGTGGCCGGCAAGCTCACCGACGCGCTGGCGCGCAACGGCAAGGCCGAGCTCGCGGCCGAGTGGCTCGGCAACGCCCGCGCGGAGGCGGGGCGGCTGACCCTGCACGACGCCAACCGGGCCCTGCTCGAGCTGCTGGCGGCGCGCGTCGCCAGCGGCCGCGGCGACGTGACCGAGGCGCTGGCCGCGAGCGTCCGCGGGCTGGCGATCGCCGACGCCTGCCACCTGCCGGCCTGCTCCCTGGCGGCGCTGGCGCTGCGGTCGTCGCAGGCGATCTACCTGGCCGACGCCGGCCAGCTGGCCGAGTCGCTGGCGGTGGCGCGGCGGGTGGTCGACGCCCAGGAAGAGCTGTACGGCGCGGCGGCGCCGGAGCTGATCAGCGACCTGTTCAGCGTCGGGCTGGCCGAGCTCGACCTCGGCCAGCTCGACGCCAGCCTGGTCACGCTCGGGCGCGCGCGCGCCATCGCCGACGCCCGCCTGCATCCCGACTCGCCGACGCGGGCGTTCGCGCTGTGGAACCAGGCGCTCGCGCTCGGGCGCCGCGATCCCCGCGCCGCGCGCCCGCTGTTCGACCAGGCGCTGGCGATCATCGAGCGCACGCTGGGGCCCGCGTCCAGCGACGCGCGCGACCTGCGGGCCGATCGCACGCGGTGGAGCCGGGCCCGCTGACCGCCACCGCGCCTCGGGGTACGCTCGCCCGGTGACCGCCGAACGCGAGCACCTCGAGCGCGACGTCCGCGCCGCCTGCGATCGCGGCGATCACGCAGCGGCGGTCGCGTTGATCGTGCGCGGCTACGGCGGCGAGGTCGGCGCCTACCTCGACTCGATCGTGCGGGCGACGCCCGACGACGCGGCCGAGACCTTCTCGCTGTGGTGCGAGGATCTGGTGCGGGGCCTGCCCGGCTTCCGGTTCGGCGCGTCGGTGCGGACCTGGGTCTACACGCTCGCGCGGCACGCGGCGGCGCGCCGCGCCCGCGGCGACGGCCGCCGGGCCCGCCGCTTCCCGATGCCGGGTGAGCTCGATGAGATCGTGGCCCAGGTCCGGACCGCCACCGTCGAGTACCTGCGGACCGCGGTCAAGGACCAGCTCGCGGAGGCGCGGGCGAGCCTGTCCGACGACGACCGCGAGCTCTTGTTCCTGCGCGTCGACCGCCAGCTGACGTGGCGCGAGATCGCGGTGATCATGAGCGGCAGCGACGCGGCGCCCGAGGACGAGGCGGTGCGCAAGCTCGACCAGGCGCTGCGCAAGCGGTTCGAGGCGATCAAGCGCCGGCTCAAGGCCAAGCTCGACGCGGGCTGACCGGCGCCGCGCGCGGCCGTCACCCCGCTGTCACCTGGGCGTGACAGCGCCGTCACGATGAGCGACCCTGACGCCGTGAGCGACGCTCGGGCAGCCGTGTCGATCTGGTGGTGGGCCTTCGGCTACTTCGCCTGTTACGTCCCGTACAGCCTCGGCTCCAAGCTCCTCTCCAAGCCGCTGATCGACACCGGCGCGACGCCGGTCGCGAGCCTCGAGCTGCTGCCGCCGTCGGTGATGGCGGCGGTGGCCACGCTGATCGTGTTCCTCCTGGCGACCGGGTGGTGGCGCAAGGCCGGGCGCCGGACGATCGCCGGCGTGACGCTGCCCTCGCCCGGCCGGCTGACCGCGCTGTCGGGGCTGTGCTCGTCGGGGATCATCGCGACCACGACCCTGGCCTACACGTTCTCCAACGTCAGCATCGTGTTCGTGGCGCTGCTGATGCGCGGCGGCGTGCTGGTGCTGGCGCCGATCGTCGACCGGGTCACCAAGCGCAAGGTGCGGTGGTTCTCCTGGATCGCGCTGGCGCTGTCGCTGGCGTCGCTGGTCGCGGCGTTCGCGTCGAGCGGCGACGCCCGCATGCCGATCCTCGCGGTCGTGGACGTGGCGCTGTACCTCGGGTGCTACTTCACGCGCCTGACGCTGATGAGCCGCAAGGCGAAGTCGGCGGACCCCGACACCAACCTGCGCTACTTCGTCGAGGAGGGCATGGTCTCGGCGCCCGCGCTGCTGGTGGTGCTGGTGATCGCGACCCTGACGATCGGCGGCACCCACGGGGCCGAGCTCCGGGCCGGGTTCACGACCTTCTTCGAGCGACCCAACTGGTGGCTCGGCATCGCGGTCGGCGTGCTGTCCCAGGGCACGGGCATCTTCGGCGGGCTGATCTTCCTCGACCAGCGCGAGAACGCGTTCTGCGTGCCGGTCAACCGGGTCTCGAGCGTGCTGGCGGTGCTGGGCGCGAGCCTGTGGCTGGCCAAGGGCTACGGCGCGCACTGGCCCAACACCGAGGAGTGGTACGGCGCGCTCTTGATCATCGCCGCGATCGGGTTCTTGACCATCCCGCCGGCGCTCGAGAAGCGGCGCAAGGCGGCGGCCGCCGCCGCCCTCCCGCAAGCGCAGCTCCGCTGACCCGCGGCCGCTGAAGCTAGAGCACCGACCGGTTTGAACGCCGTCGCGAGACGCGGACGTGCGAGGCAGATCCGGGCGCACGCCCGAAGCGCAGCGAGGAGCGTAGGGCCCTACGTGACGAGCGAGCATCGGACGTACGCCCGGAGGTGCCCGCAAGGTCGCGTCGCAGCAGGCACTTCAAACCGGTCGGTGTTCTAGGCCTTCGCGCTCGGCCGCGCGCTGACCTCGCGGTGCCAGCGCAGCAGGTGGGGCGTGTCATCGCCGAGCCGGATGCCCGACACCTTGCCGAAGTCGATGCCGCACAGGAGCGTGATGTCGGCGACGGTGAACTCGTCGCCGGCGGCGAACCGGCGCCCGGCCAGCTCGCCGTCGAGCCACGCCAGGCGCTCGCCCAGCACCTCGCGCATGATGTCGGCGAACTCGGGCGCCTGGCGCAGGCGGCCCTCCCAGAAGGCGTGGCTGTTGCGGAACACCTGCGCCACCGGGCCCAGCACCTCGAGCTCGGCGGTGCGGTTCCACTGCTCGATCTCGGCCCGGTGCCAGGCGTCGCGCCCGAACAGCGCCGGCTCGGGGTGCAGCTCCTCGAGGTAGCGACAGATCGCCATCGACTCGCGCAGCACCCGCCCGTCGGGCAGCTCCAGCACCGGCACCAGCCCGAGCGGGTTCTTGGCCAGGAACGCCGGCGACAGGTTGGCGCGGTTCGCGATCGACACCTCGACCAGCTCGACCTGGTCGGTGAGGCCCTTCTCGGCCAGGAAGACGCGGACGCGGCGGGGGTTGGGCGCGCGGAGGTCGTGGTAGAGGCGCATCGTGCCGACACTCTACCGGGGCCCGCGCCCGGGAATGCGCGTCGTCACGCGTCGGTTCCTGCCCGTGACGATCGGCCTTGACGTCCAAACTACGTACGTAGTAAGCCTACGATCGTTGTCGTGACCACCATGCCCCGCCCGCCCGACCTCACGCCGGCCGAGTTCAACGTGATGAAGGTGCTCTGGCACCTCGAGCGCGGCACGGTGGCCGAGGTCCGGAGCGAGCTCAACCGCCGCACCGGCGTCGAGCTGGCCTACACCACGGTCATGACGCTCCTGGGGCGGCTGGCGGCCAAGAGCGCGGTCGCGGTCGACAAGGACCGCGAGCCGTTCATCTACGCGCCGGCGTTCCGGCGCGAGTCGATCCTGCGCGATCGCCTGCGCTCGTTCCTGTCGGACGTCTTCGACGGCGACTCCCAGGCCATGGTGCTCGGGCTGGTCGCCGACGAGTCGCTGTCGCTCGACGAGCTGCGCGCGATCGAGAAGGATCTCGAGAGCGACCGCGCCCGCCCGCGCAAGAAGGAGCGGCGGTCGTGATCGACGGGCTGCACCGGCTCGCGGGCGCGCTCGCGGCGCTGACCGGCACCGCGCTGATCCACGGCACGATCCTGGCGATCGTCGCCGCGGCGCTGGCGGCGACGCTGTTGCGCCGGGCCCGGCCGGCGGTGCTGGCGGCGCTGTGGCTGGTGGTGCTGTGCAAGTTCCTGCTGCCGATCGGGCCGGGCGCGCGGTTCTCCCTCGCGTCCCTCTACGATCGCGCCACCGCCGAGCCGACCCCGGCCGCGGTGCTGGCGTTCGCGCCGCCGACCGCGGGCCCCGCCGTCGCGCCGACCGCGCCGCCGCCGCCGCGCCACCCGATCGCGCTGGCGCTGATGACCGCGTGGGCCGCGATCGCCCTCGGGCTGGCCGCGCGCGAGCTCCGGCGCTACCGCCGCGCGCGGCGCCAGGCCCAGGCGCTGACCGCGGCGCCGGCCTGGCTCGCGGCCGAGGTCGCCGCGCTGGCGCCGCAGGTCGGCGCCCGCACGCGGGTCGACGTGAAGGTCGGCGGCGTCGCCAGCCCCTACGTCATCGGCGTCACCCGACCGGTCGTCGTCGTGCCGGCCGCGCTCCTGACCGATCGCCCGCGGCTCCTGGCCGCGCTGGCGCACGAGCTGGCCCACGTCCGCCGCGTCGACGGCGCGGTCCGGGTGGTGCAGCGGATCGCCGCGTGCCTGTTCTTCTTCTGGCCGGTCGTGCGCTGGGTCAACCGCCGCCTCGACCTCGCCCGCGAGCAGGCCTGCGACGCCTACGCGATCGCCCACGGCCCGCTCGACGCCACCGCCTACGCCCGCCTGCTGATCACCGTCGCGCGCCAGCAGGCGCCGGCCGCGGCGCTGGGCCTCGGCGGCAGCCAGCTCGCGCGCCGGGTCCACGCCCTGGCGCGGCCGCGGCCGACCGGGGTCGGCGCCGCCGGCGCGGTCGCCGTGCTGGCGTTCGCCGCGGTCGGCCTGACCGGCGCCCGCGCGGCCCGCGCCGAGCGCGGCGCCGTCGGCGAGCGCGTGTGCGTGTTCACGCCCCAGCTCGCCGCCGAGATCCTGGTGAGCTACCCCGAGGCCGACATCGACGGCGACGGCGCGCTGTCGCGGACCGAGGTCTGCGACTTCCAGCTGGCGATGCGTCGCCGCTACGTCAACACCACGTTCGCGGAGCTGCCGTTCGACGCCGACGTGCGCGAGCGGCTGGCCTCGACCATGCCGATGCGCGCGCTGCCGGCCGGCGTGATCGACGGCGCGTCGCCGCTTGCCTCCGACCAGCTCTGCTGCAATTGTTCCGCGCCCGGTTCCGAAGCTGTCCCCGGCCAGCCGGCCGAGTTCAACCCCGCCATCACGACGTGTACTAGAGGAGTCGATCCATGAAGAAGAGCCTACTGCCCGCCGCCCTCGCCGGCGCCGCCATGATCCTCGCCGGCTGCCAGCAGGACAACAAGGACGTCGTCAAGAAGCTCGACGAGATCTCCAAGAAGCTCGACAAGCTGCAGGCCACCGGCGTCGGCGGCGCCGCGCCCCAGGGCCAGCAGCGCCAGGCCCAGCGCCCGGGCCCCGATCCGACCAAGGTCTACGGCTACCCCGTCGACGATCTGCCCGCGGTCGGCAACCCCAGCGCGCTCATCACCGTGGTCAAGGCCTACGAGTACGCCTGCCCGTTCTGCGAGAAGGTGCGCCCGACCGAGGATCAGCTGTTCAAGGACTACGGCGACAAGATCCGGATCGTCTACGCGCCGTTCGTGGTCCACCCGCAGATCGCCACGATCCCCCAGCAGGCGTCGTGCGCCGGCTACAAGCAGGGCAAGTTCAAGGAGATGAGCGACGCGATCTGGGAGAAGGCGTTCAAGACCCGGCAGTTCGACGCCGCCAACCTCGAGGCGATCGCCAAGGAGGTCGGCCTCGACATGAACAAGTACGCGGCCGACATGAAGGGCGACTGCGTCAAGTGGGTCGGCGAGAAGCAGGGCGTCGCCAGCACGTTCGGCGTCGGCGCCACCCCGGCGTTCTTCATCAACGGTCGCTTCCTCTCGGGCGCGCAGCCGCTGCCCGCGTTCAAGGCGATCATCGACGAGGAGCTCAAGAAGGCCGAGGCCGCTGTCGCCAGCGGCACCTCCGCGGCCTCCTACTACAAGTCGGTGGTGGTCGAGAAGGGCCTGAAGAAGCTCTGAGCGCGACCCGCCGGCGACCTGCGGGTCCCCGACCGAACGACGGCCCGCCACGCGCGGGCCGTCGGCGTTTTCGGCCTGCACGTCGGGCCGTCGGCAGGTTCGGCCCGCCCTGTGAGCCGTCGGCGGGTTCGGCCCGCCCTGTGAGCCGGCGGCGTTTTCGGCGCTGCACGTCGGGCCGTCGGCAGGTTCGGCGTGTGAGCCGCCAGGAGTTGCGGCCCGTGCGAGCCATCGGCAGCTTCCGCCCGCGCGTCGGGCCTTGCGCGCCGCCCATGTTAGTGTTAATGGTACACCTATGAACCTCGAGCTGCGCGACGACGACGACGTGTTCGTGCTGACCGGCGCCGGCATCAGCGCCGAGAGCGGCATCGCGACCTTCCGCGACGCCGACGGGCTGTGGGAGCAGCACCGGGTCGAGGACGTCGCCTCGCCCGAGGGGTTCGCGACCCAGCCGGCGATGGTCTGGCGGTTCTACGCCCAGCGGCGGGCCCAGGCCGCGACCGTCCGGCCCAACCCCGGCCACGCCGCCCTGGCCGCGCTCGAGGCGCGTCTGGGCGACCGGTTCTTCCTGTGCACGCAGAACGTCGACGCCCTGCACGAGGCCGCTGGCTCGACCCGCGTGCTGCACATGCACGGGGAGCTGGGCAAGACCCGGTGCTCGGACCCGGCCTGCGCTCGGCCGCCGTTCGCCGACGATCGCCACGACTTCGCCGAGGCCCTGCCCCGGTGCGCGTGCGGCGAGCTGCAGCGGCCGCACATCGTCTGGTTCGGGGAGGTGCCGTTCGAGATGCACGCGATCAAGCGCCGGATCCAGCGGGCCAGCGTGTTCCTGTGCATCGGGACCTCGGGCGTGGTCTACCCGGCGGCGGGCCTGGTCGGCGAGCTGACCTACCGCCGGTCGCAGGGCGAGCGGGTCCGCTCGGTCTATGTCGGGCTCGAGCGCCCGGCCAACGCCGACCAGTTCGATCAGGTCGTGCTCGGCAAGGCCGGCGAGGTCCTGCCCGGCTTCCTGGCCGGGTGATCGCGCCGCGGCTTTACCCGCCGCCCGCTCTCGCCCATGATGCGCGCCATGCGCAAGGAGTTTGCGATCACCACCGGCGGCCGCGAGGCGACGGTCGCGATCGACCGCCACGCCGACGGCGAGCTGACCGTGGAGCTCGACGGCGTCGCCCGCGCCGTCGACGCCCGCCAGCTCCGCCCCGGGACCTGGTCGCTGGTGATCGACGGGGCCAGCTTCACCGTCGACCTCGATCCGCGCCGGGCCGGGGTCGCGGCCTCGGTCGGCGCGGCCGAGGCCCTGCTCGTCGTCGAGGACGCCCAGACCAAGCGCCTGCGCGGCGCCACCCACCGGGGCCCGGCGGCGCGCGGCGAGGAGATCCTGGCGCCGATCGCCGGCAAGGTCGTCAAGATCCTGTGCGCGGTCGGCGACGAGGTCGCGGCCGGCCAGGCCGTGGCGGTGCTCGAGGCGATGAAGATGGAGAACGAGATCATCGCCGAGCGCGGCGGCACCTGCGCCGACATCGCCAAGGCCGCGGGCCAGTCGGTCGAGACCAACGAGCGCCTGATGACCCTGGCGTGACCCCCGTCCGCCGCCCGGGACCGTCGGGCTGCCCCGCCGTTAGCCCGGCGCGGTTTGCGGCGGCGCCGGCCCGCGTGCTAAGGACGCCCAAGTCGTGACGTTCCGCTCGTTCGCCGAGGTGTTCGCCGCCAAGCAGATCTTGGTGTGCGTCGGCTCCGGCGGCGTCGGCAAGACCACCACCTCGGCCGCGCTGGCGCTGGCCGCGGCCCGGGCCGGGAAGCGCACGCTGGTGATCACGATCGATCCGGCCAAGCGCCTGGCCAGCTCGCTGGGCCTGGCCAGCCTCGGCCACGACGTCCAGGAGGTCGACCCGGCGGTGGTCGGCGCCGGCGTCGTCGCGGGCCCCGGCCACCCGGGCGCCGCGAGCCTGTCGGCGATGATGCTCGACCAGAAGCGCGCCTTCGACGAGGTGGTCGAGGGCCACGCCAAGGATCCGGCCGCGGTGCAGCGCATCCTCGCCAACCCGGTCTACGCCCAGGTGTCGGGCTCGCTGGCGGGCAGCCAGGAGTACGCGGCGATGGCCAAGCTCCACGACCTCGACGCCACCGGGCGCTGGGATCTGATCGTCGTCGACACGCCGCCGACGACGCACGCGCTCGACTTCCTCGAGGCCCCGGCCAAGCTGGCGGCGGCGATCGACTCGCCGGCGATCGAGTGGTTCCGCAAGCTCCAGGGCGGCGGCCGCTCGGGCTGGTCGCTCCTGGGCCGGTCGGGCTCGTTCGTGCTGGCGCGGCTGCAGAAGTTCGTCGGCTCGCAGTTCCTCGACGATCTCGGCGTGTTCTTCACCGAGTTCCACGACATCCTGGGCGGCTTCCGGCAGCGGGCCGAGGAGACCTACGCGCTCCTGCGGCAGCCGCGGGTCGGGTTCGTGCTGGTGTCGTCGCCGGAGCCGATGGCGATGCGCGAGGCGCTGTTCTTCCACGAGCGCCTGGTGCGATCGCAGATGCCGCTGGCCGGGTTCGTGGTCAACCGGGTCCACCTCCACCGCCCGACCGACGCCGACGTGCCCGCGCTCGAGCGCCTGCTCGCGAAGGAGCCCGCGGTCGCCGCGCTCGGGCTCTCCGGCACCAGCCTGCGCATGAGCGCCGAGGCGCTGCAGCGCGCCCACGCCGAGCAGGAGCTCCTGGCCGGCGTCGACGACGACGCCCTGACCCGGCTGCGCGGCGCGGCCGGGCCCGACGCGCTGATCGTCCGCGTGCCGCTCGCGCACCAGGACATCCACGATCTCGATCGGCTGATCGCCCTGGGCGCGACGCTCACGGCGCCGCCGACCTGACCGCGCGGGTCGCCCGCCACGCCCACGCGCGCGGGTGACCGGTGGCGAGCGGCGCCCAGCCCAGCCGATCGGCCGCGACCGCGCCCGGCATCCGGAACCGCAGGCCGACCGCGTCGAGCAGGTACACCGGCGCCACGCCGATCGCGGGGCGGACGTCGAGGCCCCAGCCGTCGACCTGGGCGGCGCGGCAGCCGCTGTACCACGCCACCATCGGCGGCTCCGTGGTGTAGACCAGGCACGGGCGCCCGGCGCGATCGGCGGCGATCGCGCGGGCCGCCACGACCGCCGGCGCGCGATCGCGGGCGAGCTGATCGAGCCGCCGCAGCGTCCACACCGCCGACGGGACCGCCGCGACCGCGGCCAGCGCCAGCGCGATCCGGGCCCGGGCGGGCGCCGCCGCCAGCCAGCTGGCCGCGACGACGATCAGCGCGGTCAGGGCGAACGTGATGAAGCGCGCCTCGCCGTGGACCCGCCAGCCGAGCAGGACGATCTGGCCCAGCGCCGCCACCACCAGCAGCCGCCGCAGCTGCACGGCCGGGTCGACCGAGCGGCGCCACGCGGCGAGCCCGACCACGACGCCCGCCGCCGCGATCAGCCCCGCGACCGGCCCGGCCAGGCGCACCGGCCAGGCCCGCAGGTAGAACACCAGGCCGTGCCCGGGGTAGTCGCGCCGGGCCAGGCGCTCGCCCTCGTGCAGCACGCCGAGGACCGATCCGGTGATCGCGCGGCTCCACACGAAGAACGGCACCAGCAGCGCCAGCGCCAGCGCCGCCGCGATCACGATCGCGCGCCGCCGCTCGGGGTAGATCACGAACGCCGCGACCATCACCACCGCGACCACCGGCGCCGACGCGTAGCGCAGGTAGCAGGCGGCGGCGGCGGCGGCGGCGGCGACGATCGGCCGCGGCCGCGGCCCGGCCAGCGCCGCCACCAGCGCCAGCAGCCCCAGCGCGGCCGGGATGTCCGACAGCGCCTCGGCGGCGCGCCACGAGAACTCGGGGATCGTCACCTGCACCGCGATCGCGATCACCGCGGCGGTCGCGCCGAACGTCCGCCGGGTCAGCGCGGCGATCAGGCCCACGTACGCCAGGGCGTAGAGCGCGAACGGCAGGCGCAGCGCCAGCTCGCCGCCGCCGGCGAGCACGCCGGGCGCGGCCGCGGCCATCATGCCGATCGAGCGGTGCAGCGGCAGGCCATCGCCGCCGCCATCGACGAGGTCGCGGGCGCCGAGCGCGTAGACCGCCTCGTCGTGGCCGAGCGGCCGCGTGGGCGCCAGCGCCAGCGCCAGCACCACGAGCAGGTACGCCCACGGCGTCAGGGCCAGCGCGCGCGCGCGCCGCGCTACGGCCGCTTCGCCCACGTGATCGACCAGCGCCAGGCGTCGTCGAGCGTCGCGCGCCAGGTGGCGAGCGTCGCGCCGGTGACGATCGCGATGCGGCGATCGCGCCGCTCGATCGCGGTGACGCGCCCCTGCCAGGTCAGCCAGACCGCGCGGGTGGGGCCGTCCTCGATCTCGGTGCCGGCCGCGAGGTGATCGACCGCGCGGCCGCCGGCGTCCCAGAACTCGAGCGCGTCGACGTCGGTGTCCCACGTGGTGACGGCCACGCCGAGCGCGGTCCACGGCGCCGCCACCGCGCCCTTGGGCCCGCGGACGATCACCCGATCGCCGCCCCACCCGGCCGCGGCCGAGGCCGCGATCGCCGGATCGAGGCCGTGCGCGACCAGGAACTCGCGCCAGCCCTCCTCGCCCCAGACCGACGTGTCGATCCGCAGCGGGTCGGGCGGCGCGACGATCTCGTCGGCGCGCGCGTCGGCGAGGTACAGCGCCGGGTGCAGCACCTGCTCGGTCGTGCGCGGCGGGCGCGCGAACGCGGCGTCGACCGCGGCCCACGGCTGGCCCTTGCGCAGCGCCGCGACGAAGCCGATGCCGGCCCGGTACGGGAACAGCATGGCCTCGCGGACCGCGACCGGCGCGGCGTCGATCAGCTGGCCGCCGCCCTCGCCGTCCATGTTGGAGGTGAGCAGCCGGACGACGTCGTCGTGATCCCACGGCGAGGTCAGGCCCTGGCCGGCCAGGCTGTACTCGATCATCAGCGCGACGCCGTCGCCCTCGACCAGGGCCTGCCGCGCCAGCGAGCCGTCGTTGTCGTCCTTGACCGCCTTCATCCACCTGGTCAGGTCGAAGTGCTGATCCTGGAGCGCGTGGGTGATCTCGTGGGCCATCAGCATGTCGGCCCAGGTGTCGTCGCTGCCGGGCTTGGCCGACACGTACAGCTTGGCCTCGGCCGGGTCGTAGAAGCCGGCGATCTGCTCGGTCAGCAGGTCGACGATGAGCGCGTCGAGGTCGGTCGCCATCGGCACCAGGCCCCAGCGCTTGGCGACCGCGGCGTCGGCGGCGCGCTCGGCCGGCGGCGCGTCCTCGTCCATGCGCAAGAGGATCCGCGCGCGCAGGCCGGCGTCGTCCATCACGCCCTTGTCGATCGTGCGCAGCACCGGCAGGCCGCGCGCCCGCGCGACCTTGAGCGCGATGTCGTCGGCGCGCGCCACCAGCTTCGCGGTCCAGGTGGGATCGTCGTCGGCGCGGGCCGCCAGCGACGCGAGCAAGAGACCGACGACAGCGCCGGCGGCGAGGGTCGTGCGTGACGCCATGGCGATAGCCTACACGGCCACCGGCAGCGCGGCCCGTGCCGGCGCGCTAGCATGTCGACGCCGTGATCGATCGCGCCCGCCTGCTCCGCCAGCTCGAGTTCGCCAGCTTCGCCCAGCGCGGCCAGGTGGCGGCGGAGGTGGCCGCGACCGCCACCGCCGCCGAGGTCGACGAGCTGCTCGACCTGCTCGCGCACCCGCACCCGCACGTGCGCCTGGGCGTGCTCGAGGTGATCCGCTGCGCCGGCCACCGCGACGCCCGGGCCCGGGTGCTGGCCCACGCCCGCGCCCACGCCGGCGACGATCGCGTGTTCGCGCTGCGGGCGCTGGTCGACCTGGCGCGCCCGGGCGACGACGACCTGCGCGCGGCGGCGACCGCGTGGTCGAGCGACGCCGACGCGTTCGTCGCGGCCCAGGCCCAGCGGCTGGCCGCGGCCGCGGCGCCGGCGCCGGCCGACGCCTCGGGCCCGACCCGGGCCCCGCTCGACCAGCTGGTCGTGCGGCTGTTCGGCGCGCCCCGCGCGGCCGAGCGGATCGCCAGCGTCGAGGCGATCGAGCGGCGCGGCCCGGCCGCGGTCGTGGCGACCGCGCGGCTGGCGCTGGTCAAGGGCTCGGCCGATGTGGTGCCGCTGGTCGTGCGCGCGTTGATCCGCCAGGCCGCGGCCGTGGCCGAGCCGCCGACGCTGATCCCGCTGCTCGAGGGAGCGCGCCGCCGGCTGCGCGACGCGCCGGCCGCGGTGGCGGCGCTCGACGACGCGCTGCTGGCGCTGGGCGGCCTCGGCCACGCGCCGGCGCTGCTGCGCCGCTTGCTCGAGCTCGAGCCGGGCCAGGTCGACGCCCTGGTCGCGCGGCTGTGCGGCCTGCCGGCGCCCGAGGTGGCGCTGCACGTGCCGGCGATGCTCGACGCGCTGGGCCGACGGCCGGCGATGTGGTCGTCGCTGGGGCCGGCCTTGGCCTACGCCGCGGCCGACGTGCGCGACGGCGCCCGCGCCGAGCTGCGCCGCCACGCCGACCTGGTGATCGCCGAGCTGCGCGCCGGCCGCGGCCGGCCGCCGGTGACGGTGGTGTCGACGACCTGGGTGCTGGCGCGCGTGGCCGCGCCGGGCGAGGTGCTGCCGCGGCAGCTGCGCGCCGCGCTCGAGCGCCTGCCCGCGCCCGAGGCCGCGACCGCGCTGGTGGCGCTGTGCGCCCGGCTGGCGACCGAGGCGGCCGCGACGGTGCTGGTGGCGCTGGCGCGCGATCCGCTCGACGCGGCCCGGACCGCGGCCCAAGCCGCGATCGCGGCGTGGCGGTCGCCGTGGGTCGAGCTGACCGCGGGCGAGCCGCCGACCGTGACGCCGCGCTACCTCGCCGCCGACGGCGCGCCGCTGGCCCGGCGCGACGAGCGCCTGCTCGGCGCCGACGGCGTCGAGCACGTGCTGGCGGCCGACGGCCGCCCCGTGGTCGCGACCGCCACCGAGCACGGCGGCTGCCGGTGCTGCGCCCCGCCGCGGGCGCTGGTGCGCCGCGCGGGCGACGGCCTGCGCTGCCCGGCGTCGTGGGTGGCGTACCTGCGCGACGGCGCCGAGCTGGTGCGCGAGGACGCGCATCCCCACGGCCGCTGCCGTGCGTGCGACTCGCTGCGACCGCGGGTGCGCGAGGGCGATCGCACCGTGTGCCTCGCGTGCGGCGCCGGCCGCGCCGCGGTGGTCGCGCCCCCGCCGGGGCTGCCCAACGTCCCGGTCGCGACCGAGCAGCAGGCGCTGCCGCGCCCGCCGACCCTGGCCGAGTTCGCGCTGGTCAGCCCGACCATCCGCGCGGCGATGGGCGCCAACGTGTTCGTGCGCGCCCACGACGGCGACGACCGGTTCAACGCCTCGGGCATCGTGATCGCCCGCGACGGTGACCACGTCGCGATCCTGACCAACCGCCACGTCGTCGAGAGCGACGATCAGGCGCGGCTGTGCCGGCTCGAGGCCATGACCGTGGCCGGCGAGGCCCGGGAGCTGCGGACGGTGTGGCGCGCGGCGCGCGGGGTCGATCTGGCGCTGATCGAGGGCCGGGTCAGCGACGCCGATCAGCTCGCGGTCATGCCGCTGGGCGCCGGCGCCGCGCTGGTCGGCGCGCCGGTGTTCGCGATCGGCAACCCGCTGGGCCTGCCGTGGAGCTACTCGACCGGCGCGGTGTCGGCGATCCGCGACTGGACCTCGCGCGACGGCCTGCCGGTGCGCGTCCTCCAGACCGACACCAGCATCTCGCCGGGCTCGAGCGGCGGCGGGCTGTGGCACGCCGACGGCCACCTGGTCGGCGTGATCTCGTTCGGCCACCAGGGCGGCCACGGCAGCCCGGTGCAGTTCGCGCTGTCGATCGCGGCGGTGCGCGACGCGTTCGCCCGCGACGACCTGCGCTGGCGCGGCCGACCGCTGACCGACCTGATCTGAATCTCAGAGGGCCTGTCGCCAGGCCCAGCCAGGTGCAGGGGTGCTCGGAGGTCCGCGGTCTCATCCAGGCCAGGTCGGCATCTCGGGGACAAGCCGACGGGGCCCCCACCCACGACGCGAGACTCCCGGCGCGCCGACGGTGCTCGACCGAAGAACTCACAAGCTCTGAGCTCCCTCCCCTCCGAGACGCGAGACGCCCCGGCGCATGGACCAGTGCTCGACCGAAGAACTGACAAGCGCTGACGCGCGCGCGCCGATCGACGCCGGCCCCGGCGCGCGCTGGCCCGCGGGTCAGCCGATCAGGAACCGCTCGCGCCAGGCCTGATCGGGGCCGCGCTCGATCAACAGCACGGTCGCGTTGCCAGGGTTGGGCTCGTCCTCGAACCACTCGACCGAGCGATTGAACCAGGCCATGCGGAACGCGCGCTGGGTCACGCCGTGCAGGAAGATCACGTGGTGGTGGAAGTGCGAGCGGTGCAGCTTGCCCATGAAGATCGCGAGCCGCTGGACCACGTCGGCCCGGCTCTCGCCGCTGGGGTAGCGGAAGTAGAACCGGCCGTTGTGATCGCTCATGCGGGTCCGGCGCGCGAACTGCTCGGGCGCCCGCGCCGCCATGCCGGCCTCGTCGAGCCCGTCCCAGTCGCCGAACTCCTGCTCGCGCAGCAGGAACGAGTCGCGGCGCATGACGCCGGCGAAGCGGTCGCCCAGGGCCCGGCGCATCACCAGCGCCTCGGTCTGGACGCACCGCAGGTACGGCGACCGCCACGAGCACAAGGTCGCAGGGTCGAGCGCCAGCGTCGCCAGGGTCGCGCCGGCGGCGAGCGCGTGGGGATCGTCGGCGGGCCGGGTCAGCGGGATCGCGTGATCGGGCATGACCTGGTAGACGGCCGGATCGTCGTTGGCGATCGAGCGACCGTGCCGGATGAGGGCGATGGTGGTGACGGTCGAGTCCATGCGCGGCGGCCGGGCGAGCTCGCCAGCGTACACGGTCGCGCGCGGGCGCCGGCGCCGATCGACGTCCGGCCGCGGGCGCGCGCGCGATTCCGCGCTACCCTGCCGCGCCTTGCCGTCCGTCCGCGATCTCGTGCGCGCCAGCGACCGCGGCCCGGTGCTGCTCACCGGCGCCACCGCGGCCTACGCCGCGTACCTCGGCGCCGGGCTGGCCGCGGCTCGGCCGCTGGTCGTGGTCGTGCCGTCGGACGCGGCCGCGCGCGCGTGCGTCGACGACCTGGCGCTTTTCGGGTGCGCGGCGACGATCCTGCCCGAGCCCGACGGCAGCGCCTACGCCGAGCTGGCCGCCGACCGGGCGGCCGAGGCCACGCGCCTGGCGGTGCTGTACGCGCTGGTCAAGGGCGGCGCCGCGGCCCCGCGCGCGATCGTCACGACCGGCGCGGCGCTGGTGCGCAAGACCTTGCCGGTGGCCGAGCTGGCGGCGCGCGCGGTCGAGATCCGGCGCGGCCAGGCGCTCGCGCGCGACGCCACCGCGGCCCGCCTGCTCGAGGCCGGGTTCGCCCGGGCGCCGGTGGTCGACGACGTCGGCACGTTCGCGGTCCGCGGCAACGTCCTCGACGTCGGCGCGCCGGGCCTGCCGTACCCGGCGCGGATCGAGCTCGACGGCGACGACGTCGACTCGATCCGGCTGTTCGATCCCGGCACGCAGCGCACGCTGCGCGAGATCGACGCGCTCGACCTGCACCCGATCCGGACCGCGGTGCCGTCGTCGGCCCACGACTGGAGGGCCGCGATCCGCCAGCTCGCCGACGACAGCCAGCACCCGTCGTCGGCGACGCGCCGGCTGATCGAGCAGCTCGGCACCGGCGAGCTGATCGGGCTCGACGTCTACGCGCCGGCGTTCCACGCCGCGCTGGCGCCGGTGGCCGCGTACCTGCCGCCCGACGCCGCGTGGCTGTGGTGGGATCCCGACGCGACCCTGGCGGCGATCGACGGTGAGCTGGCCGCGGCCGCCGCCGGCCACGCCGAGCGCCGCGCCCACAAGCAGCTGGCGTTCCCGCCCGAGGCCCACTTCGTCGAGCGGGCCGAGGTCGTGGCCCTGCTCACGACCGCGCGCCGGCGGGTGGTGGTGCCGGCGCTGGCGATCGTCGACGATCCCCGCGGCGTCGGCGCCGACGTCGTCGCGGTCCAGATCGATCCGCTCGCGACCCTGCGCACCCAGCTCGAGCGCGCCCGCGTCCAGCACGACGATCACCTGGGCGATCCGCTGGTGCGCGCGATCGCGGCCGCGCGCGCCGACGGCAACGTCGTGGTCTTGGCCGCCGACAGCGCCCAGCGCGCCGATCGCCTGCACGGCCTGCTCGAGGGCCACGGCGTCGCCGCCGACCGGGTCGAGGGCGTCGAGCGCGTCGCCTGGGTGGCCGGCGCGGCCGCGGCCGAGGCGGTGCAGATCGTCGTCGCGCCGCTGTCCCGGAGCTTCGCCAGCCCGGCCGACGGCCTGGTCGCGATCGCCGCCGCCGACGTGTTCGGCGTCAAGCGCCACGCGCCCCGGACCAAGAGCGCCAGCAAGCGCGCCAAGGACGCGCTGCTCGGCGGCGTCGGCGACTTCGCGCAGCTCGCGCCCGGCGACTTCCTGGTCCACCAGCTCCACGGCGTCGGCCGCTACCGCGGCCTGGCCAAGCTGCCGCTCGGCGGCACCGCGATCGACTTCCTGCAGCTCGAGTACGACGGCGGCACGCTGTACCTGCCGGTGTTCCGGCTCGGCGAGGTCCAGCGCTACGTCGGCGCCGAGGGCCACGGCCCCCGCCTCGACAAGCTCGGCGGCCTGACCTGGGACAAGGCCAAGACCAAGGCGTCGCGCCAGGTCGCGGCGCTGGCCGAGGAGCTGCTGCAGGTCTACGCCCAGCGCGCGACCCTGCCCGGCCACCGATTCCCGCCGCCCGACGAGATGTACCGCGAGTTCGAGGCCGCGTTCCCGTACGAGGAGACGCCCGATCAGCTCGCGGCGATCGAGGCGACCGCCGCCGACATGGAGAGCGCCAAGGCGATGGATCGCCTGGTGTGCGGCGACGTCGGCTACGGCAAGACCGAGGTGGCGCTGCGCGCGATCATGAAGTGCGCGCTGGCCGGCAAGCAGGCGCTCTTGCTGGCGCCGACGACGATCCTGGTCGAGCAGCACGCCCGGACGATGCGCGAGCGGTTCGAGTCGTGGCCGGTGCGAGTCGGCAAGCTGTCGCGCTTCCAGACCAGGACCGAGCAGCTCGCGACGCTGCGGGCCCTGGCCGACGGCCACGTCGACGTCGTCGTCGGCACCCACCGGGCGCTGTCGCCCGACGTGCGCTGGCAGGACCTGGGCCTGGTGGTCATCGACGAGGAGCAGCGGTTCGGCGTGGCCCACAAGGAGCGGCTCAAGAAGCTCCGGGCCCACGTCGACGTGCTGACCCTGACCGCGACGCCGATCCCGCGCACGCTGCACCTGGCGCTGACCGGCATGCGCGACCTGTCGATCATCGCGACGCCGCCGGCCGATCGCCGCGCGGTGCGCACGTTCGTCGCCCAGGTCGACGCGGCGCTGATCAAGGGCGCGATCGAGGCCGAGCTGGCCCGCGGCGGCCAGATCTACTTCGTGACCCGCCACATCGACGGCGTGGGCCCGCCCGACGCCACGCGCGCCACCACCGCGCGCGCCGACCTGTCGCTCAAGCAGTGGGCCGCGCTCCTGCAGCAGCTGGTGCCGCGGGCCCGGGTCGGCATGGCCCACGGCGGGCTCGGCGCCGAGGCGCTCGAGGACGTCATGGTCAAGTTCGTCGGCGGCGAGCTCGACGTGCTGGTCGCGACCACGATCGTCGAGAGCGGCCTCGACATCCCGCGCGCCAACACGCTGTTCGTGGCCCGGGCCGACGCGTTCGGGCTGTCGCAGCTCTACCAGCTGCGCGGCCGGGTCGGCCGGTCGAGCGCGCGCGCCTACTGCTACCTGCTGGTGCCCGCGCCCGAGCAGCTCACCGACGAGGCCCGGCGCCGGCTCGAGGCGCTCCAGCGGTTCACCGAGCTCGGCGCCGGCTTCCAGATCGCCTCGGCCGATCTCGAGATCCGCGGCGGCGGCGAGCTGCTCGGGGCCCGGCAGTCGGGCTCGATCGCCGCGGTCGGCTTCGACCAGTACGTCCGCATGCTCGAGGAGGCGGTCGCGCAGCTCCGGGGCGAGCCGATCCACCACCCGGTCGACCCCGAGCTGACCGTCGACGTCCCCGGCTACATCCCCGACGACTACGTGCCCGACCCCGGCCAGCGCCTGGACCTGTACAAGCGGCTGTCGGCGATCGAGGACGAGGACGAGTGCCGGGCGCTGCTCGACGAGCTGGCCGACCGGTTCGGGCCGGTGCCGGGCGAGACCCTGCTCCTGGCCGACCTGATGATCGTCAAGGCCCTGGCCCGGCGGCTCGACGCCACGACCATCGAGCTGACCCGGGTGCGGCTGGCGATCGGCCTGGCGCCGTCGACGCCGGTCGATCCCAAGCGCCTGCCCCGGGGCTGGCGGCTCGACCGCGACGGCCGGCTCCACACCGCCTTCGACGCCGAGGCGGCCAAGGCCCCGACCCAGGCGGCCCGTCGGCGCTTGCAGGAGCTGGGCGCGCGTGCTACCTGACAGGCGAAATCCGTAGCCAGGAAAGGCAGTTATGCGCACCGCCAGGCTCTTCGCCATCGTCTTGGCCACTTCCCTCTCGCTCGGACTCGCAGCCTGCGAGTCCAAGGGCAAGAAGTCGAACCAGGCCGCGCCCGCGGCCGGCGGCGGCGGCGCCCCGGCCCAGCCGCCCGGCGACCTCGCGACCGTGCTGGCCACGGTCGACGGCACCACGATCACCGTCGGTGAGTTCCAGGATCGCCTGAACCGACAGTCGCCGTACATCCGGGCCCGCTACACGTCGATCGAGCAGAAGAAGGAGTTCCTCGACAGCCTGGTGCGGTTCGAGGTGCTCGCGGCCGAGGCCGCCAAGCGCGGCTTCGACAAGGACCCGGAAGTGGTCCGCACGATGAAGCAGGTGATGATCCAGAAGCTCCTGCGCGACGAGTTCGAGACCAAGGTCACGCCCGAGTCGATCACCGAGGCCGAGATCAAGGCCTACTACGACGCCCACGCCGACGAGTTCCTCAAGCCCGAGGAGGTCCGGGCCTCGGCCGTCGTGGTCAAGACCCAGGCCCAGGCCGAGCGCGTCGCCAAGGAGGCGGCCGGCGACGCCGGCAAGACCAACAAGGGCTTCCGCGATCTGGTGTCGACGTACACCACCAACGACGAGCAGAAGCTGCGCGGCGGCGACCTGCGCTACCTGTCGACCACGACCAAGGACGTGCCCAAGCCGGTGATCGCGGCCGCGTTCGCGCTGGCCAACACCGGCGACGTGTCGGGCGTCGTCGACGCTGGCGACGGCACCTACTGGGTCCTCAAGCAGACCGGCCGCCGCAAGGCGCTGACCCGCACGCTCGAGGACGCCACCCAGACCATCCGCAACAAGCTCTACCGCGACAAGCGGCTCGAGACCCAGAAGGCCTTCGTCGAGGGCCTGCGCAACGCCGCCAAGGTCGAGATCCTCGAGGACAACCTCGCCAAGGTCCGGGTCGACACCTCGCTCGAGGGCGGCGATCCCCACGGCGACGCCGCGCCGCTGCCCGACTTCAGCCAGCCCCTGCCGCCGCCGACCACGCCGATGCCGATGCCCGAGCCGCCGCCGGTGGCCCCGGCGGGCAAGTAACCCAGGCAACCCCGCCCTCGCCCGCTCGGTCCAACCTCAGGCCCCCTCATGCGCACCCGCCTCCTCGCCCTCGCCCTGCCGCTCGCGGCCGCCCTGGCCGCCCCCGCCGCCGCGCAGCCCGGCGACCGCCCGCGACCGGCGCGGCCAAGCCGCGGCCGACCTACGTCGTCGATCGCGTGGTCGCGGTCATCAACGACGCGATCGTCCTCGACAGCGAGCTGAGCGTCCAGCTGACCCCGTACGAGGGCGACCTCGAGGGCATCGACGATCCCAAGGAGCGCGCCCGCCGCCGCGACAAGCTGCGCGCGCAGGTGCTCGACGAGATGATCGCCGAGGAGCTGATCGTCAGCGCCGCGTCCGAGGCCCGGCTCGAGGAGATCACCCCGAAAGAGGTCGATCAGATCATCCGCGAGACCAAGGACGACAACAAGCTCGACGACGCGACGTTCCAGCAGGCGCTCGCGGCCCAGGGCGTGACCCTCGCGCAGTACCGGACCAACGTGCGCCGCCAGCTCACCCGCCTGCGCGCGATGAAGATGCTGGTCGCGCCCAAGGTCAACGTGTCCGACGAGGAGGTCCGCGCGCAGTACGACCAGATGGTGCGCCGGTCCGAGGCGGTGTCCCAGGTGCGCCTGGCCCACATCCAGCTGGCGCTGCCGGCCCGGGCGACCGACGCCGAGGTCGCCGCGGCCCGCGCCAAGGCCGCCGACATCATCACCCGGGTCAAGGCCGGCGAGGAGTTCGGCAAGCTGGCCGCGGAGTTCTCCGACGACGCCAACTCCAAGACCTCGGGCGGCGAGCTCGGCTGGATCGAGCGCGGCACGCTCGAGCCCGCCTGGGAGCAGGTCGTGTTCGCGATGGAGCCCAAGGAGGTGCGCGGCCCGGTCGCCGGCCCCAACGGCCTCGAGGTGTTCTACGTCACCGAGACCAAGCGCACCGAGATGAAGCCCTTCGACAAGATGAAGGATCAGATCAAGGGCGAGCTGCAGCAGCGCGGGATGCAGAAGCAGACCACGCAGTGGATCGAGGAGCTGCGCAAGAAGGCCTACATCGAGGTCAAGCTGTAGCGGAGCGACGCGACGGTGGGGACGGAGGTGGGGGGGGACGGAGGACGCGGCGGGATCGAGGGAGGCGCGGAATCGGAGTCGGGGTCGCAGCCGGCGTCGGAACCGGAACCGGAGTCCGAACCGGAACCGGAGCCGGAGCCGGAGCCGGAGCCGGAGCCGGAGCCGGAGCTGGAGCCGGAATCGGAGCCGGAATCGGAGCCGGTCGAGGAACCGGAGCCGGGGTCGGAACCGGCCGGCTCCCGGCTGTCAGCCGCCGGTCGGCGCGCGCCCGCGTCTCACCCGGCGGCCGTGACCGGCCCGCAGGTCGAGCACGGATAAGTATTGCAGACCAGGCACAGCACCTTGGCGCAGCCACGACAGACGATCGAACAGTCGCCGCACAGGCGGTGACCAGCCGGGCACGTCGACGTACGCGGGCCGAGCAGGATGTTGCAGTTCTGGCAGCGCGTCACGACCGCATCGGGGAACGCCGCCACCGGCACCACCGCCGCCGGCGGCGCGAACGGCGAGCGCGTCGGCGCGGTCGCAGCGACGGCCGCGACCGACGAGCGGTCCGCCGCGGGCGCCACCGCGGCCGGCGGCGCGAACGGCGAGCGATCCGCCACCGCGGCGACCGGCGTGACCGGCGTGACCGGCGCGACCGGCGCCACCGCGGGCGCCGCGGCCACCGCCGGGGCGCACGCCGGACACGCGCGCATGCCGCACGACAGGCACACCAGCGCGCCGCAGGTCGGGCACGGGATCGTGCAGTCCGGACACATGCGGTGCTGCTTGCCGCAGGTGACCATGGGCTGGGCGTGCGAGCCGCAGTTCGAGCACGCCGGCGTCGCCGCCTCGGCCGCCGCCGGCGGGGCCGCCGCAAGATCGATGAAGAACTCGCCGGCGTCGATCGGCAGCTCGGCGCGGTGCTCCTCGACCCACTGGGCCGCGCGGCCGTTGAGCGGGCTCTTGGTGTTGTAGCTCTGGAACGCGAGGATCTCGCCGACCCGCTGGATCAAGTGATCGATCGGCTCGCCCGCGGTCCAGTCGTCGCCGATGCACACCGCGTGCGGCGCGATGTTCGGGTGGAACACCGGCGTCAGCATCCGGAACAGCGGCGCGTCGCGCGGGTAGCCGCGCGGCATCGAGACCTCGAGCCAGTGATCGTCGGCGATCTCGATCGTGTCGCCCTTCTCGCGCAGCGACTTGACCTTGAGCCGGATGCGGTAGCGCTCGGGCGGGTTGCCGACCACGCCCTCGATCGTGATCCGCGGGTGCAGCTGCGCCAGCCGGCGCAGCGCCTCGTAGTCGGCCTTCAGGCGACGCAGGCGAACGTTGTCCATGATCACGGTCCCCGGGGCTGGAGGTCGTCGAGCTGATCGAGCTGCCCGCGCTCGATCGCGTCGACCAGCGCGCGCATGGTCTCCGACGGCAAGCTGATGCCCTCGGCCGCGCCGCTGGGGCCGCCGTGGGTCCAGGTGTTGAGCCCGACCAGCTGGCCGCGCGCGTCGAACAGGCCGCTGCCGCTGTCGCCGGGGATCACCGGCAGATCGGTGAACAAGAGCTCGTAGGTGCCGGCCGGCGTGGCGTGGGCCTCGCGCCGGAGCAGGCGCCCGTGCACGACCTTCCAGCCCTCGCGGTACGGGTTGGGCACGAACGTGACGCTCGCCGACGGCTCGAGCCCGCTGGCGTCGGGGCTGATCGTCACCGGCGCCGGCGGGTCGGTCATGGGCAGCTCGACGACGGCGACGTCGAGCGGCGGCGGCGCCGCCCAGCGCACCGTGCCGCGGCCCTCGCGCCCGTCGGACAGCTGCACCCAGACCGGGTGGGCGTCCTTGGCATGGCGCGGGGCGCCGACCGCCGCGTACGGCATGGCCACGTGGCTGCAGGTGACGATCCACGCGCGGCCGGCGTCGGCGGCGACGATCGCGCCGGTGCCCATGGCCAGGCCGCGGGCGTCGCCGTCGCGATCGGGCGCCAGCACCACGACCGTCGCGTCGAGGATCCGCTCGACGTTGGCGGTCACCGCCAGCGCGGCCCGCGGCGGCATCGTCGTGTAGCGCCCGGCGAAGCCGCCCGACAGGCCCCACCAGTGCAGCGCGCCGAGCGCGAGCGCGGCGCCGCCGGCGACGATCGCCACGACGTGGCCGACCACGAACGGCAGCCGCCGAAAGTGCCGCTGCCGGCGCAGCCGCACCAGCGCGACCACGCCGACGACCAGCGCCAGCGCCCCCAGGCCGGTGGTGCGTCGGCTCGATCCGCGCAGATCGTCGATCAGCGCGGTCAGCGGGCCGATCGCCCGGGGCGCGAGCAGCCCGCGCAGCGCTAGCGCCGCGGCGACGCCAAGCGCCAGCGACACCAGCACCGGCGCCCACCGCAGCGCCCGCCGCCAGATCGCCTCGCCCGCCGCCTCGCCGCGGCGACGCTCGACCGCGGCAGAGATCGTGGCGCGATCGATCACCAGCCCGGCGGCGCCGAGCTCGGCCCACGCGGCCTGGCTCCGGCACTGCGCGCACACCTCGCCCGGCGCCAGGCGCGCCGGCCCGGCCTGCCGGCACGATGGACACACGGTCGTCGTCAGCCCGACGTCGCGCGCGGCCGCGCGCCGGAACCAGCGCCTGCGCGGCGCCGCGGTCGGCGGGGGCGCCGCGGTCGGCGGGGACGCCGCGGGCGCCGCGGCCGGATCGACCGCCACGTCAGCCACCCAGCGCGATCGTCGCGATGAGCAGCAGGTAGCAGCCGCCGATCGCAGCGCTGCCGTAGCCCATCGCGAGGTAGGTGCCGCCGGTGCCGGCCAGGAGCGCGCGCTTGCGGTGCGCGTAGACCCCGGCGATCGGACCGATCAGCGGCGCGGTCACGCCCAGGAGCGAGAAGATGAACATCCAGATGAGCGCCGTGCGCGAGCCGGCGATCGCGCGGTCGCGCTCGACCATCTTCAGGTACTCATCGCGCGTGATCGGATCGGCCCAGGGGAACCGGGCGCCGCACGAGCACACCAGCAGGCTGGCCGAGATCGCGCGGCTGCAGGCCGGGCACTCCTTGGCGTCGCCCCAGCCGGCGCCGACCAGCACCGGCAACGGCGGCTTCTCGGCCACCGCCGCCTGCTTGCAGCCGTACGAGCCACACCCGCCGATCTCGCTCCAGCACGACTGGTGGTAGTCGGTGTGGCACTCGGTGCAGGTGGTGACCGCCTCGCCCTCGGCGAGGATCGTGTAGCAGATCGAGCAACGCGCCATGGCTAGCTCCTCACCATCTTGATGATACCCAGCGCCGCGCTCGCGAGCGCGACGATCTCGAGGGACGCGAGCACCGAGCGACGCGCCAGCAACGGCGGCGCCTGCCGGACCCAGGTCGTGACCACGGCGGCGACGAAGACCAGCATCGCGACGAACAGCAGCGGCCCGGCCGGGTGGAACCCGAGCGCGGCCCCCAGGTGCCCGTGGGCCAGCGCCACGAAGCTGCGGGTCATCCCGCACATGGGGCAGTCGGCGTGGAGCAGCGCCCGCGACAGGCACCCGACGCCCAGCGGCGATCCGTCGGGCCACGCCACGACGTCGCCGCGCGGCACCAGCACCGCGGCCAGGCCCAGCTGGGCGGCGGCGAGCGCCGCCCCCGCCAGATCGAGGCCACGGCCGGGCGAGCGCGGCGGCGCGATCACCGGGACCCCATCCGCACCATGAGGATCAGCCCCCACGCCACCAGATCGAGGATGCCGAGCACCATGCCGGCGGTGGCCAGCCCGCCGCCGCCGTAGGTCGGGTTCATCGCGATCTCGCGCTTGGCCGAGCTCGAGCGCGAGATCGCCAGCGGCCCGAAGATGACGCCGCAGATCAGCAGGCCGATGATGCCGAACACCAGCGACTGCACGGCGCCGGGCGCGTTGACCTTGGGGCCGTGGTAGATGCCGTCGGGGCTGGTGATCGCGCGGCAGTACGGGCACAGCGGATCGCCCATCATGATCACGTTGCGGCAGGCCGGGCAGTGCATCATGCCGGCGGCCAGCGGCGGCGGCGGCGGCGGCGCGTTGTACACCGGGGCGTCCAGGCGCTTGAGCGGCGCGTTGGCGCAGCCAGGCGTGGCGCAGCCGCCGTAGCTGTTCCAGCAGCGCGCGTGGTGGTTGCCCTCGCAGGCCGTGCACACCGAGGCGTCGGTGCCGAGCTCGAGCGCGGTCTTGCAGGCCAGGCAGGTCTCGCCGTTGAGCTTCAGGTTGACCTTGAGATTGCGTGCAGCGTCCATGTCGCGTCCCTCCTTGCGCGTGTCCGTGATGCGGATCCGTCCCCGTCGTTCGGCCTCAGCCCCCCTGAGGCGTGCGCTTCTGCCGCTCCTCGAAGTCGAGGATCGTACTGCCGACGACGATCTGATCGCCCGAGACCAGGCGGCGCCGCCGGACCTTGGTGCCGCCGACCTCGGTGCCCATGCGGCTACCCAGGTCCTCGATCTCGTAGGTCGTGCCGACCCGGTGGATCGACGCGTGGGCCGGATCGATCTCGGCGTCCTTGTACAGGTACACGTCCGAGGCCGGCGCGTTGCCGATCACGGTCGGGGTCTTGAACAGGATGAACGACTTGCCCGCGAGCGGCCCGGTGCGGACCCGCAGCCACGCGTCGCGCGCGAGCCGCTCGACCAGCGCGACGAAGACGCCGACCGACAGGCCGACCGCGAGCAGCCCGACCAGGCGCGCCGACTCGCTGCCCGCGAACAACGACGAGGTCCCGAACCGATCGATCGGATCGAAGAACATGCCGCCCAGCGCGCCGCCCAGCGCGCCGCCGATGGCCGAGTTGCGGAGCTGCGGCCGGGTCGCGCGGACCAGGTTCATGCCGACCCCGGTGGCGGCGCCGACGCAGGCCCACGCAGCGCTGCGGCACACGGTCATGAAGAAGAAGCTCGATCCGCTGACCTCGCGCACCGTGACGATCAGCGCGTCGGACCCGCCGGTGACCTCGCCGTGGAGGATCCGCCCCGAGATCCACATGAACAGCCCCGCGGGGATGAAGGCGAGCAGCGCGAACAGCGACGCCAGGAAGCTGCCGAGCAGCGCGCGCTCGGCCATGCGCAGCCAGTTGCGGGTGGTGAGGCCCTCGGCGAACAGCAGGCCGAACGCGATCAGCGCGGCGGTCAGGGGGAACAGGATGATCAGCGGCCACACCGGCTGGTCGACGGCCCCGAACGACCCTGACCGGCTGGTCGGCCGGATCGCCGCCGCGACCAGCCCCGGGCCCTCGGCGAGGCCGGTGACCTCGATGCGGTCGCCGACCTGGATGTCCTCGGCGCTGGCCAGGGCCGGCTCGCCGTGGGCTCCGGGCTCGAGCTTGACCCGGGCCACATCGACGTAGGCGACGTGATCGCCGACGGTGATGGCGATGATGCCGTCGGGCGCGTCGAAGGGATCGGCGTTGACGAGGATCACCTCGCCGCCGAACGACGGCATGTCGTCGATCTTGGGCTCGAGCAGGAGCCAGCACACCAGCGCGCCGACCACCGCGGCCAGCGGCAGGTGGAACATGCTGTTGAGCAGCAGGCGCCGGACCGGCGAGACCGGCGGGGTGTCGGCGACGATCCGCTCGCGGCCAGCGCGCTCACGCGCCAGGGCCTGATCGACCTCGGTGGTGAACAGCTCGTCGCGTTCGATGCGCAGGTTGTCGTCGCTCATCGCGTACCTCCATCGGCGTGACCAGCGGGCGGCGCCGACGGCGGCGCGGGGACAGGTGCGGGCGCGCTCGGCGGCACCGCGCGCGCGCTCGGGGGCAGCGCGGGCGCGCTCGGCGGCGGTGCGCTCGGCAACTGCGCGGGCGCGCTCGGCGGCGGTGCGCTCGGCCCCTCCGGTGCGACCGGGCGCGGCCGCGGCTCCCCGCCGGCCGCGCGCGGCAGGGTCCCGCGCGGATCGAACGTGCGCAGCTGCGCCTCGTAGCGCGCGCGGTTGCCGGGGTCGAGGTGCGCGGCGGTCGCGAGCAGGCGCCGCGCGCGCTGCGCGTCGCCGGCCTTGGCGACGTCGGCGGCCAGCTCGGCGTACAGGCTGCCGACGCCCGCCCGCTGCTCGGCCACCTCGCGCACCAGGTCGACCCGCAGCTCGGCGCCCTGGCGGGTCACGTGCTGGATCGCCGCCAGCGTCGCCTCGGCCGAGCCGCGATCCGCGCCGAGCTGCAGCAGCCGCTCGCGGATGGCCTGGAGCTGCGCCACGGCCTGGGCCGGTGCCGGCGCGCCGCCCGCCGCCGCGGCGGGATCCGGCGCGCCGCCCGCCGCCGCCGGACCGAGCGTGGCCTGGAGCGCCGCGATCGCGCTGTCGACCTCGGCGATCGCCTGCCGCACCGGCCGCTGGACCGCCTGATCGCCCAGGGTCTCGCGCAGCACGCCGACCAGCTCGTTCTGCAGCGACGCGACCGCGAGCTGGGTGCCCTCGGCCCGGGCCTTGGCGACCTCGACCTGGGCCGCGGTGACCACGGCGCCGGCCCGCGACGCGCCGATCCAGTGGCCGACGAACCCGGCCAGGAGCACCAGCACCACCGCGACCATCACGAACGTGCCGAGCGCGCCGATCCGATCGTCGTCGTCGTCGCGCTCGTCGCGCCCGCGCCGGCGCGGCTCGTCGCGCCCGGCGCGATCGTCGGCCTGCTCGACCGGCTTGGCCTTCTTGTCGGTCGGTTGGGCCGCGGTGCGGTTGCCGTCCCAGGTGTGCTCGCGCGCGCCGATGGCGTAGCGGCGCATGCGCCACACCTCGTTGTCGCGCCAGCTGAACACCCCGTGCTCCTTGCTCTTGGGGTCGTAGACCAGCGCGACCTGGAACGGCAGGTTGAAGAAGCTCTTGTGGATGAACTGGTCGCGGTCCGACAGGAACACGCCGAAGCCGGGGTGGGTGTGGTACCAGCCGACGACGCGCTTGCCCTGGTGGCGGGTGTCCATCTCCTTGTGGATGTGATCCCAGGTCGCGTGCGTGAACGTCAGCTCGGCGCCCTTCTCGTCGGCGTGGAGCGCGTCGATCGTGGTCTCGATGTTCAGGTACGGCCCGCTGTCGTCGTGCAGCACCTCGCCCACCAGGACGCCGCCGATCTCGCGGGTCGTGTCCTTGGTCCCGCGCTCGACCGCGCGATCGAACGCGGCCTCGGCGATGAACACCTGCAGCTCGTGCTTGGTGCGCGGCCGCGCGGTCTTGCGCAGCTCGGACGTGTCGATGCCCCGGACGTCGAGTGAGGTCATGTCGCGCTCCCCTGGGGCTCGGCCCCGGCCAGCGGGCCCAGCACCTGGGCCGCGTCTCCATCGAACAACCACGCCTCCTGCCGCTCGAGGCCCTGACGGGCCACGATCACGTCGAACAGCGGCAACCCCAGCTCGGCCGGGGTCTGGGTCAGGTCGACGTCGCCGTCGCGGCCGATCGACGACGCGATCTCGACCACCCGGTGGCTGCGGCAGGTCGGGCACGCGGCCTCGGACTCGCGCACCGCGCCCAGGACCGCGCGCCCGGGCGTCGCGGTCCCGCAGCTCGGGCACGACAGCCGCACGATCACGTCGCGCGACAGGTCGAGCACGGCGCCGGCGCCGAGCGTCGCCTCGGCCCGATCGAGCAGCGCCGCCAGCGTGACGTCGGCGCTGCCGAGCCCGAGCCGGACCAGCGGGCCCAGGTGCTCGTGGCCGGGGCAGTCGGGCCGGCGCGGGTACGTGACCCGGCTCACCTCGCTCGACAGGCCGTCGATGTGCAGGCCGGCGCCGGTCAAGGTCGGCTGGTCGTGGACCAGCTTGATCGCCTCCTCGACCTCCATCGCGCCGATGATCGACGCGGCCACCGCCGAGGTCGGGACGTGGCCGCGCGCGACCGCGGCGCGGGCCAGGAGCGCGCACGACCGCCGCTCGGCCAGCAGCCGGCGATCGGTGGCGTTCATCGTGCACTCGTAGCAGGCGCCCTGATCGGGCCGGAACACCCGGACCACGCCGGCGAGCCCCTCGATCGCGCCGTCGACCCAGGGCGTGCCGGTGCGCGCGCACGCGCTGTTGATGAAGACACGCGCCTCGCGGTTGTCGACCGCGCCGATCACCACGTCGGCCCACGCGAACACGCCGAGGCCGGCGGCCGCGAGCACGTTGGCGTCGATCGCGTGCGCGCGCACGTCGGGGTTCAGGTCGCGCATCTGCCGCACCGCGACCGTCGCCTTGGGCTGGCCCTCGTCGGCCGCGCGGAACAGCACGCTGCGCGACAGGTTCGAGCGCTCGATGAGATCGGGATCGTAGACCAGCGTGTCCCCGCTGCCGATCAGCGCCAGCAGCTTGAGGATCTCGTTGCCGAGCGCGCCGGCGCCGACCACCAGGATGCGCGTCCGCGCCACGCGCGCCTGATCCCACCAGGTGATCAGCGTCTGGCGGTGGTAGCGATCGTTGCGCGCCTGATCGGCGAGCGCGTCGGCGGAGATGCGCACGTCAGGCCGCGCCGGCCGTGATCTCGGGCTGGATCCGGACGATGTCGCCGGACGCGACCTGCTGACCGGCGAGGGTCTGCTCGTCGAGGAGCTGCACCCCGAGGCGCCGGTGGTGGAACTTGTAGCTCATCAGCTGGCCATCCGGCGCGTGCTTCGGCAGGTGCAGCTTGTCGGCCAGCACCATCAAGATCCGCTCGACGGCGACATCGTCGGGCACCTCGACGTTCAAGCGTCGGTTGCCGGTCGCGTCCCATACTTCCAGGCTGATATCACCCACGACGTGTACCTCCCGACCCCGTTGTTCTCGAAATCCGACGCATTTGTCTAGCGGTGACTGCGACCACCCGCAAGATAATTTCCGACGCGCCCCGTACCTTCACGCAACTGGCCGATCTCAATGGCGCGCGGCGGTCGGCGCAGGCACCAGCGACGCCGATCTCGATCGGCCCAACCTTCGCCCGGCGCTTGGGCCGCTGTCCCCGCGGCCCCCGACCGATCGCGCAGGGGACGAACCTACCCAAGCGCACTGGTCTTGGCCCCACGACGACTTACAATCGACCGCAGTGAGCGAGAACCGTCGCACCGCAACCCGTCACCCGGTCGACCTCCCCTGCGCCCTGCGCGAGGGCGCGATGCCCGAGGTCCGGATCAACAACCTGTCGGTGGGTGGCGCGCTGATCGTCCATCCCAAGCTGCCGATGGGCCATCGGCTCCACCTCTCCTTCCGCGTCCCGGCGGTGCCCGATCAAGAGATCAGCATCGGCGCGGTCGTGCGCTGGTGCACCGACCACGAGGTCGGGGTGCAGTTCGACGGCCTGCGGCCCAAGGACGTATGGGCGCTGTCCAAGTACTTCGAGTCGCTGTAGCCGTCGCGATCGCGGCGGTCGCGGCGCCGGCCGTGGCCGCGCCGGTGATCGCGGTGGTCGACGCGCGCGGCGGCGGCGGCGGGCAGGCACCAGCGGCGGCGCTGGCCGCGGCGCTGACCGCGGCCGGGCTCGCGCAACCTACCGGCGACGTCGCCGCGGCGCTGTCGGGGCGCGACGACGACGACCTCGCGCTCGACGCCGCGCTGGCCGAGGCCAGCGACGGGTTCGGGCAGCTCGACTGCGGCCGCGCGCGGCCCTGGGCCGAGACCGCGGCGACGCTGGTGGCCGGCCGCCGCGCCGCCGGGCTCGACGACGCCGACCGCGGGGTCCGGGCCTGGACCTACCTGCTCCTGTGCGCGGATCGCGACGGTGATCGCCCGGCCGCGCGCCACGCCGCCGATCGCGTGCGGGCGCTCGGCGGCAGCGCCGCGGTCACCGCCGACGTCTGGGCCCGCTACCCCGACATCGACGCGACGATCGATCGGGACATCGTCGTCGTGACCGTGACCGGCCCCGCGGGCGCGGTCGCGACCCTCGACGATCGATCGATCGGACCGGTGCCGGCCACCGCGTTCGCGCACGCCGGCCGCCACCTGGTGGCGATCGCCGCCGGCGACGTGCGCGGCGCGACCTGGGCCACCGTGCAGGGCAAGCCGCTGACGATCGCGGTCGAGGCGCGGGCGGGCCGCCCGTCGACGCTGGCGCCGCTGACCGGGGCCGTGCGCCAGGCCCGGACCGCGGGCGTCGACGCGAGGGCGGCCGCCGCGATCGCCGCCGCGGCCAGGGTCGAGCTGATCGCCGCGATCGTCGACGGTGACCGGATCGAGCTGTGGCAGCGGCAGGCGACCGCGACCGTCGCGATCGCGACCGGCGACGTCGACGCGGTGGTCGCGGCCGCGCAGGCCGCCTACGCCGCGGCCCACGAGCGCGCGCCCGACCCCGACCGGCCGCTCCTGCGCGACCCGCCCAAGCTGCCGAACCACGGCAAGCGCGCCGAGCTCGAGCCCACGCGCTGGTGGGTCTACGCCGCGATCGGCGGCGCGCTCGTCGCCGGGGCCGTCGCGATCTACGCCGCCGACGCCGGCGACGACCACCAGCGCTTCGAGCTGACGTTCCCATGACGTGGCCCCGCGCGATCGCCGCGCTGGTGCTCGCGCTCGGCGTCGTGCTGGGCGCGCGCGGCGCCGGCGCGACGCCGCGGCTGCCGATCACGATCGAGCGCTCGCCGATCGTCGTGCGGGCCGAGGCCGGCCTCGAGCGGGCCGCGGCCCGGGCCGCCGACCGCGCCGAGCGCTCGCTCGCCAAGATCCAGGATGACCTGTCCGACCTGCCGCGCCCGACGACGATCGAGATCCGGATCGTCGCCGACAGCGCCGATCTCGCCGGGGCGGCCCCGCCCGGCCGCGGCGCCCCGCGCTGGGCCGCGGGCGTCGCCTACCCCGACGTGGGCGTGCTGGTGCTCGCGGTCGGGCGCGGCGGCGCGCGCCACGATCTCGACAAGACGCTCGATCACGAGCTCGCGCACCTCGCGCTGGGCGCCGCGGTGCCCCGGGCACCGCGCTGGCTGCACGAAGGCTTCGCGTGGCAGCACGCCGAGGATCTCGACTTCGCGCGGATCGAGACCCTGGCCGGCATGGCGTGGTTCGGCTCGGTGATCCCGCTCGAGGAGCTCGAGTGGCGCTTCCCCGCGGCCGAGGCGCCGGCGTCGCGCGCCTACGCCGAGAGCTACGACCTCGTCGGCTACCTCGCCCACCGCGGCCGCTACGTCGAGCGCGACGACGACGGCGATCGCTACCCGTTCCAGGAGTTCCTGCGCGCGCTGGGCCAGGGCAAGTCGCTCGACGAGGCCGCGGTGTTCGGCTTCGGCGTGCCGATGGACGAGCTGTTCCACGAGTGGAAGTCCGACCTGTCGCGGCGCTACCTGCTGGTCCCGGCGACGGTGTTCGCGACCGCGATCTGGCTGTTCGCCGCGCTGCTGTTGATCCTCGGCTACTGGCGGCGTCGGCGTCGCGCCCGCGCGACCCTGGCCCGCTGGGCCGACGCCGACGCCGCCAGCGACGCGGCCCGCGTGCACGCGCCGCCCGCCGCCCCGGCCTGGGCCGAGCCCGATCCGCTGGCCGAGGCCGATCCGCTCGACGATCCGCCCGAGCCCGAGCCGCCGCGCTGGATGAACTGATCGCGGAGCCGTGATCGCGGAGCCGAGGGTTCGCCCGGGCGGATCCCGATCATCGGGGCTCGGCGCACAGCGCGAGGAGGCGCCCGACGCCGTCCCAGCCGGCGGACGCGAGCGTGCAGTCGTCGGGCGCGAACGCGACCGCCGCGGCCCGGCCGGCGTGGGCCCGCACCACCAACCGCCGCGCGCGCGTGCGGACGTCCCAGATCTCGAGCGTGCCGTCGAGGCGCGCCAGCGCCAGCCGGTCGCCGCGGCGATCGAGCGCGCCGTCGAGGATGGCCGCGCCGGGCGTGACCAGCCGGCCGCGCGCCCCGTCGTCGGCGGCCGACCGCAGCTCGACCGCGCCGTCGTGATCGATCAGCGCCAGCACCTGGCCATCGCCGGACAGCGCGACCGCGCTGGCGCCGACCGCCGGCCGCCGCGCCTGCAGGGCGTCGCCGTCGAAGCGCGCCAGGGCGCCGTCGGTGAACAGCAGGTAGCCCGGGCCGCCGACCCGCGGCGTGGCCACGTCGAGGACCGGCTCGGCGGTGTCCATCAGGTCGTGCGTCCGCTGCGCCTCGATCGCCCACGCCTCGACGGTGTGGCCGTAGCCGAACAGCACGACGCGATCGATGGACGCGTAGATCAGCCGGCGCACCCGGAGCGACGCGGTCTGCCAGGGGCCGGGCCGCTCGACGCCGGTCGCCGGCTCGACCAGCCGCAGGCCACCGTCGCCGGCGATCCCCACGGCCAGCAGCTGGTCGTCGGGCGCGAACGCGAGCGACTTGACCGTCTGCCCGGCGAAGACCCGCTGCCACCGTCGCCCGGTCGCCGGCTCGACCACGTGGACGCCGGTGCCGCCGAACGCGACCCAGCGGCCGTCGCCCGACCACGCGACCGACGCCAGCCCGTGGTCGTCGATCACGCGATGGATCCGACCGCCCGCCGCCGGCTCCCAGGCGACCAGCGCCCCGGCGCCGAACGCGACGACGTGGCCGTCGACGAACGTGGCGTCGGTGGCCTGGTCGCGCGCCGCCACGTGCAGCCAGGTGGCGAGGCCGGGCCGCCACAGCGCGACGCCGTCGGCGCCGACCACGATCACGTCGCCGTCAGGCGTCGCCTCGAGCCGGACCACGGCGCCGACCGGCGCCGGGCCCGAGCGGACGATCGTCCCCGCCGGCAGCGCGACCAGCGCGACCTGACCGTCGGCGCTGCCGATCACCAGATCGTCACCGACCGCGACGCCCGCGGTGGCCGCCGGCATCCGCCGGACCAGGTCCGGCGCGAGCGTGCGCACGACCCGATCATCACCGAGGAGCGCCAGCGACCCGTCGCCGCACCAGGCGACGGCGCCGGGCGCGCCGTCGCCCGCCGACCGCGCGGCCAGCAGCCGCACCGGATCGCCCGGCGCGCACGGCTGCACCTCGCGGGCGCGGCCGTCGCGGTCGATCGCCAGGTACGCCCCGGCGTTGCCGGCGATCACCCAGCGCCCGACGGCGTCGAGCGTGACCGGCCCGCCGCCGGCCTCGTACCGGCCGACCACCGTGAACGCGCGATCGTAGCGCACCACGTGATGGCCGCGCGAGCCCGCGGCGATCACCACGGCGCCGCCGGCGTCGAGGAAGCGCGCGCGCGTGACCTCGTCCGGCGCCAGGTCGAGCACCGTGCGCGCGCCGCGATCGAGCAGCACGATCGCGCCCGCCGCCAGGCACAGCCGGGCGCCGTCGGCACGGACGTCGAGCGTCGCGCACCCGTCCTCGTCGGCCAGCCGCCGCACGATCATCCGCGGCGCGGCGCGGAACGTCGCCTCGATCCCGGCGGCCGCGGCGGCCGCGCCCAGCTCGCGCGCCTGGGCGGCGAGCGCCAGCGCCTCGTCGCGGCGCTCGGCCACGACCGCGTCGAAGGCCCGGGCCACCACCATCGTGCGCAGCGCGGCGCGGGCCTCGGCCCGCGATCGCCGGGCCTCGGTCGCGCGGCGCTCGGCCAGCGAGCCGAGGACCACGGCCACCGTCGTCACCGCGACCAGGCCGGCCGCGCCCGCCACCAGGCCCGCCGGGTGCCGGCGGGCCAGCCGCGCGCCCCGGTCCCACAGCCGATCGCGGTGGGCCGCGAGCGGCGTGCCGTCGAGGAACGCCGAGAGATCGCGGGCGAGCGCGGCGGCGTCGGGGTAGCGCTCGGCCGGCGCCGGCGCCAGCGCGCGGGCCAGGAGCGAGCGCAGCTCGCGCGGCACCCGCCGGGGGATCGCCGCGGCGTCGGGCGCCCCACCGACCAGCACCAGGTGCAAGAGCGCGCCGAGGCTCCAGACGTCGGCGGTCGGCCCGGCCGGCTCACCGCGCGCGAGCTCGGGCGCGCGGTAACCCGGCGTCCCGCACACCCCGCCGCGCGCGGCCTCGACGACGGTCGCGGCCAGCCCCCAGTCCATCACCACCACCTCGCCGTGCGCGCCGACGCGGACGTTGCGCGACGACAGATCGCGGTGGACCACGCCGCGGGCGTGGGCGTAGGCGATCGCCTGCGCGCACTGGAGCACCGCGCGCACCAGCGGCGTCGGGTTGCGCCGCGCCGACGCCGCGGCCGCGACCTCGGCGAGGCTCTGGCCATGGACCACGCGCATCGCGTAGAAGCGCCCGCCGTCGGGATCGATCCCGGCGTCGAGCACCGCGACGATGCCCGGGTGATCGAGCCCCGCGGTGACCCGGGCCTCGCGCAGGAGCGCGGCCTCGGCCGCCGCGTCGCCGTCCTGACGGACCTGCTTGAGCGCGACCTCGCGCGCGAGCAGCCGATCGTAGGCGACGCGCACCCGGCCCATGGCCCCGACCCCGAGCTCGCCGCCGAGGCGGTAGCGCGGCCCGTCGAGCGCGACGTCCTCGCCGCCGGCCTCGTCGGCGACGGCCACGCCGTCGCTGCGCGGCCCCACCCACTCCGACTCGAACCGCGCCGGCCCGTCCGCCGGCTCACCCGCGGTCATCGGCGACGTCTCCTGGGTACAGCAGGAGCTCGATCCAGCCGTTGCGATGCGACGTGACCAGGTCGCGGCGGATCCCGGCGCTCGCGAGCAGCCGCCGGGTCTTCATCAGCGTGATGTCGAGGCGGTGGCGCAGCGTGCTCGGATCGACGTCCTCGTGCCACAGCTCGGCGGCGAGCGTCTCCCAGCGGACCGGGCCGCCGAGCGCCAGCAGCTCGGCGATCAGCCGCGCCGGGCGTCCGCCCAGCACGCACGGCTGGGGCGCGCCCTCGCGCCAGACCTGGACGCTCTCGAACGCGCTGATGATGCGCAGGCGATCGCTGTTGCGGAGCGGCACGGTCTCGACCGCCGCGGCCTCGACCGCCGCGACCGCGATCGCCCGGAACCCGACGCCGTCGACGGTCACGGTCGCGCCGGCCCGCAGCGGGCGCGCGCTGCCCTTGCCCACGCGCACGCGCCAGGCCAGGCCGTCGCTCCAGACCAGCGCCGCCGCCTCCGACACGTAGCCGATGACCAGGTGCGGCGCGGGCCGGGTCACCACCGAGGTCACGCCGAGGAGCACCTGCCGGGCCACGCCGTCGGCCTCGAGCGCCAGCACCTCCTGCGGCAGCGTCACCGTCACGACCTCGACCACGACCTCGGGCGCCAGCTCGATCTGCTGCCCGGCGCGCAGCTCGAGCCGCGGCGTGTCGCGTCCTTCGCAGCGGATCCGGCCGCGCAGCGCGAGCAACACCAGCTGGCTGCCGCGCAGGCTGACGTACCCGTGCACCTCGGACACCCGGCCGTCGTCGATGCGGACGTCGACGGTGTACGACCGCCCCAGCACCGCGCCCGGCGCGGCCACGACGACCGCGCCGTCGGGCAGGCGCAGGTGGGCGCAGGGCAGCATCGACCGAGGATGGCCGCTCGGCGCGAACCGATCAACCGCGCGCGGGCGACCGCCGCGCCCACGCCGACCGCGGGGGAGCGATCCCGTTCACCCCGCGCCGGTCGTCCCAGGCCATGATCACGGCGTCGTCGACGACGCGTCGAAGGCGCGCTGGAGCAGCCCGGCGTTGATGACCTGATCGCTGTTGGCGGTGTTGCTCATGACCACGGTCGCGTAGCCGTTGGGGAACGTCATCCACTGGTTCGACACGCCGCACGGGCCGCTCCCGTCGTTGCCGCCGCCGCCGCCGTGCTCGTCGTAGCGGCCGCGGGTAGCGACGACCCGGTTCATCCCGAGCTCGTAGCTGTTGCCGCCGCGCCGGGCCAGGATCGTCATCGTCGCCGGGGTCAGGATCCGACCGTGCCACAGCGCGTCCTGGAAGCGCGCGTACGCCCACGGCCGCCGCGGCGAACGCCGGGGATGGACACGCGGGATCGCGCGACTTACGTTGATCGCGGCGCCTCCGAGTCGGTTCGGACCGACGTCGGGGCCACGAGGACGACCATGACCATCGACCAAGGTGAGCTGCGCGCGCGGGGTGATCTTCGTGATCGCCCGCCGCTGGGCGCCGTGCTGGTCGCGACCGACTTCGAGCCCCACGCCGCGTCGGCGCTCGACCGGGCGCTCCACCTCCGGCAGGGCGGCGGCTCCACGCTCGAGCTGTGCCACGTCCTGGACGACCCGTCCGCCCCGGCGGTCGCCGCGCGCCGCGAGGAGGAGGCCGCGCGCCAGCTCGAGGACGTGCGCGCGCGCGCCGCCCAGCTGCTGGCGGCCCGGGGCGACGACCGTCGGCTGGTGGTCGCGCTGGCGCACGGCCGCGCGGTCGCGCAGATCGTCGATCGGGCGCACCACGGCCGGGCCGAGCTGATCGTGCTCGGCCGCCACGGCGCGCCCCGGCTCGGCGACGTGGTGCTCGGCTCGACGGCGGCGCGGGTCATCCGCACCGGCTCGGTGTCCGTCCTCGTGGTCGCCGCGCCGGCGATCGCCGCGTATCGCCGGCCGCTGGTCGCGATCGACGGATCGCCCAGCTCGCGGCTCGCGCTCGAGCTGGCGGCGCGCGTGTGCGATCCCAGCGTGGTCGAGATCGACGTCGTCCACGTGATCGCGCGGGCGGGGCCGGCGACCGGCGACGAGGGGTTGATCGACCCAGGCCAGGCGATCGGGATCGTCGACGAGCGCCACGCCCGGATCGAGTTCACGGAGCTCGTCGCGGGGCTCGAGGTCGCCGCGCGGTGGAACCTGATCATCCGGTCCGGAGACCCCGAGACCGAGATCCTCGACGAGGCCCGGCTGCGCAACAGCGATCTGCTCGCGCTCGGCACGGTCGGCCGCACCGGCCTGCGCCGCGCGCTGATCGGGAGCGTCGCCGAGCGCGTGCTCGCCGCGGCCACCCGCGACGTGCTGGTCGCGCGCCTGCCCGGCGACTGACCGGCGCGCTCAGCCCGCGCGCTGCACGAACACGAAGTCGGGCGGCGGCTCGAACCGGTAGCCGTCCTCGGTGACGCGGATGATCTCGGCGCCGTCCTCGCCGAGCAGGCGCCGGATGCGCATGATGTTCGTGAACAGCGCGGCGTCGTGGCGCAGCGGGTGGTACGCGACGTTCCAGACCGACTGGACGATGTCCTCCTTCGAGAACGTCTTGCCCGGCGCGGCCGCGAACAGGAACAGCAGCTTCTTGAGCAGGCTGCGGCGCCGCAGATCGGCCAGCTCGGTGCCGCGGCGCCAGATCGACTCGCGGACGCCGTCGACGGCGAGCGTCCGGGCCGGCAGGCGCAGCACCTCGGGATCGGCGTCGGCCAGCTCGCTGGCGGCGCCGGTCGCGTCGATGACCCGGAACGGCCGCGACGCGGTCAGGCCGAGATCGGTGAGCAGGCGCTGCGCGGCCTCGATCGCCTGCGGGGTCATGGCCGCGGCCGCGCCGCTGGCGGCGCCGGCGTCCTGGTCGGCGCCGGTCAGGCTGTCGAGCGAGACCGTCGCGGCCAGGCGCTCGACCGGCAGCCCGGCGCGCTGGGCCAGGTCGAGCGCGTCGCGCGCGTAGATCGCGGCGGCGGCCGGATCGTCGTCGTCGCGGGCCAGCGACGCCAGCGCCAGCAGCGCGTGGCAGCGCGGCCGCACCAGGCCGGCGGCGGCGGCCTCGCGCGCCGCGCGGCTGGCCTGGGCCCGGGCGCCGGACCGCTCGCCCTTGGCCAGCTCGAGCCGGCAGCCGATCACCAGCGCCTCGGCCAGATCGGCGGCGCGGCCGGCGCGCTCGGCGGCGGCCGCCACCCGGCGCGACGCGGCCAGCGCCCGGCCGATGTCGCCGGCGACGGTCGCGACCCGGGCCTCGCACAGATCGCGCGCGAACTCGTCGTCGGCCGGCGTCGCGTCGCGGGCGGCGTCGATCGCGCCGGCGCGCTGGCCGGCGGCGGCCCGGGCCTCGGCCGCGAGCTGCGCCGCGCGCACGCGCGCGCGCGCCGGCAGCGCCGTCGACACCGCCAGGCGATCGAGCACCGGCCGCGCGCGATCGAGCCGGACCTCGGCCAGGTCGACCGCCGCGAGCAGCAGCTCGGCGCGCTCGGACAGCGCGGTCAGGCGCGCCCGGGTCAGCGGCCCGCGCGCGGCGTGGGCCAGCTCGGCGGCGCGCGCGACGTCGCCGCGCCGCAGCTCGATGTCGGCGGTGTCGAGCTCGGCCATGAGCGCGCCCAGCTCGTCGCCGCGGGCCCGGCGCGCGCGCGTGATCGCGTTGCCGCGCGCGACCGCGCCCTCGCAGTCGCCGCGGAGCGCGTCGAGAGCGATCCGGCTGCCGGCGACCTCCTCGGCCACGGCGATGCTGTCGAGGCTGGCCGCGCGCGCGCGCGCGTCGTCGAGCGCGGCCCGGGCCTCGGCCAGGCGGCCCTCGTGCGCGAGCGAGATCGCGCGCCGGGCCTCGATCACCGTGGCGAGCTCCTCGCTGGCCGCGCCCGCCGCCAGCGCCCCGGCCGCGCGGGTCAACGCCGCGCGCACCGCGGTCGGCCGGGCGTCGTGATCCTCGACCGCCGCCAGCGCCACCAGCAAGGCCGCGCGGGCCTCGGCGGCGATCGGCTCGTGCAGCGCGTCCTCGACCCGGGCCCGGGCCGCGGCGCCGTCGCCGCGCATCAGCTCGAGCTCGATCAGCCGCGCCTGCGCCCGCGCGCGCTCGAGCTGCCCGTCGACCAGGGCCGGCGCCGCCGCGACCAACCCCTCGAGCACGCCGGCCGCGCCATCGACGTCGAGCGCCGCCAGCGCGAGCTCGGCCACCAGCACCGGGCGCACGCCGGTCGCGCCGGCCGCGATCCGCTCGTTGGCCTCGGCGACCCGGCCGGCCCGCGCGGCCAGCTCGACCTGGAGCGCCGCCAGGCCGGGCGCGGCGTGGGCGCCGATCGCCGCGATCACCGACTCGATCTCCCCGCCAGCGCCGCGGCGCGCGGCGGTCGCGGCCTCGCGCTCGACCACGGCCACCGCCGCGGCGATGTCGCCGGCGGCGAGCCAGTGCAGCGCGCACTCGCGCACGCGATCGACGTGATCGAGCGCGCCGACCGCGGCGCCGGCGCGGGCGCCCGGGGCCAGCAGCTCGGCCGCGGCCCGCTCGAGCGCCGTGCGGGCGTCGTCGTCGAGCGCCGCCAGCACCTGGCGCTCGTTGACCTCGTGCAGCCAGAACCGCCCGGCGCTGTCGCCGTCGACGAGCTGGCGCCCGACCAGCTCGGCCAGCGCGGCCTCGAGGTCGACGGTCGGGGTCAGCGCCGCGATCGCCGCGGGCTCGACCGGCGTGCGCAGCACCGCCAGCGCCTCGACCGCCGCGCGGGCGCCCGGCGACAGCGCGGCCGGGTGGCCGGCGTCGGCGCCGAACCGCGCCTGCGCGTACGCGCCGCGCAGGCCCAGCGGCAGGCTCCGGGTCTGCAGGATCGCCGGGCCGATCGCGCCGGCGGCGCCGCCCCGGGCCTCGAGCTCGGTCCACAGCGCCGCGGCGCTCGCGTCATCGAGCCCGCCCAGCTCGAGCTCGGTGTGATCGAGCTCGGGCGGCAGCCGCGGCATCTCGCGCGCCAGCACCAGCAGCCGGCCCAGCGCGCCCGGCGGCGGCGTCAGCTCGACGATCAGCCGGACCGCCTCGTCGCCGACCACGTTGTGGAGATCGTCGAGCACGACCAGCCGCACCTCGCTGGCGAGCAGCTCGGTCAGGCCGCCCGGCGCGCACCGCAGCCGCCGCTCGGCCCGGGCCCGCACCGCGCCGGCCCGCTCGCCCGGGAGGCACCGCACCACCGTCGCCTCGACGTCGAGCGCCGCCGCGAGGCGCTGGGCCAGCACGGTCTTGCCGGCGCCCAGCGGCCCGTGGACCACCGCGACCGGGGCGATCGTCAGCGATTCCCGCAGCGCCGCGAGCTCGTCGACACGGCCGACGAAGGGCGGCACCGCGGCGGCGATCCGGGCGGAGGGCTGGAGCGTGGCGCGGCGGCGGGACATCGACCGAGGGCCATCGCAAGGCGCGTGCCGCCTCGGGCGCGCGACCGGCCCGGCGCAATCCATCAGCTTGCGACACCGTGCGGCGCCGGCGCGGCCCGATCTGAGACGGGCGCGCCTCGACCGCGACCACGAGCGGGGAGTTTTGCCCCGGCGCCCGCGTCAGCGCCCGCCGCGCGCCCGCGTCAGCGCCCGCCGCGCGCCCGCGTCAGCGCCCGCCGCGGGCCAGCGCCACCAGGTCGGCGATCGTCGCCGCCAGCGCCGGGCCCGGCCCGCCGCCCTGGCGCAGGAACGCCTCGATCGCCGGCATGCGCGCGACGGCTTGATCGAGCGCCCGATCGCCGCCGGGCTTGTAGGCGCCCACCGCGAGCAGATCCCGGTGCTCGTCGTGGATCGCCAGCAGCCGCCGCACCGCGGCCGCGGCCGCGCGCTGATCGTCCGACGCCAGCGTCGTGAACATGCGCGACACGCTCGCGACCACGTCGATCGGCGGGAAGTGACCGCGCCCGGCCAGGCGGCGATCGAGCACGAGGTGCCCGTCGACGATGCCGCGCACCTCGTCGGCGATCGGCTCGTCGAGATCGTTGCCGGCGACGAGCACGGTGTAGACCGCGGTGATCGAGCCGACCGGCGCGGTGCCGGCCCGCTCGCACAGCCGCGGCAAGAGCGCGAACACGCTCGGCGGGTACCCGTGCCGGGCCGGCGGCTCGCCCACCGACAGCCCGACCTCGCGCTGGGCCCGCGCGACCCGGGTCAGCGAGTCGACCAGCAGCAGCACCCGCTGGCCCTGATCGCGGAAGTACTCGGCGACCGCGGTCGCGGTGAACGCCGCGCGCACACGCGGGCCAGGCTGGGCGCGTCGCTCTGCGCGCACACGACGACCGTGCGCGCGCGCGCCGGCCCGAGCCGCTCGAGCCAGTCGCCCAGCTCGCGGCCGCGCTCGCCGACGAGGCCCAGCACGATCACGTCGGCCGCGGCGGCGCCGGCGAGCTGCGCCAGCAGCGTCGACTTGCCGACCCCGGCCGCGGCGAACAGCCCGAGCCGCTGGCCGACGCCGAGCGTGCACAGCCCATCGATCGCCCGCACGCCGGTGACCAGCGGCGCGGTGATCGCGGGGCGGGTCACCGCCGCCGGCGCGGCGCGCTCGATCGGCCACGGCGGCGCGTCGATCGGGTCGCCGTCGAGCGGCCGGCCCAGCCCGTCGAGCACGCGCCCGAGCAGCGCGGGCCCGCACGGGAACGACAGCGGCGCGCCGGTCGCGATCACCGCGGCGCCGGGGCCGACGCCGTGCAGCTCGCCCAGCGGCATCAGCACGACCGCGTCGTCGGTGAAGCCGACGACCTCGGCCGGCAGCGGCGCCCGCGCGCCGGTCCAGCTGGCGCGCTCGATCATCACGACCTCGCCGACGGTGACGCCGGGGCAGCGCGCCCGCACGGTCAGGCCGATCAGCTCGGTGACCTGGCCGCCCGCCGCTGGCAGCCCGGCCAGCTCGCGGATGCGCGAGGCCTCGGTGCGCGCGGCCTCGACCTCGGCCCGCGCCCGGGCCAGCTCGCGGCCGGCGTCGGCGCGCGCCGCCGCCAGCTCGGCCCGGGTCCGCTCGGCCTCGGCGGTCGCCGCCGCCCGCACCGCGCGCGCCTCGACCTCGGCGTCGAAGACCTGACCGTCGAGGATCCGGACCGTCACGGGCCGACGCTACCACGGTCGATCGCGCGCCGGATCTCGACGGCGCCGACCGGGTCGGGCGGGTCGTCGGCGAACGGCCCGGTCAGCTCGCGCAGCGCCGGCGCGCCGAGCGCGTAGGGCAACCGCTGGGCCAGCTGACGGTCGAGATCGCCGCACCTCCGCACCGCCGGCGCGATCGCGCGCACGCCGGCGGTGAGCGCCGCCATCGGATCGGTCCAGTCGAGCCCGGCCGCGCGGGCCGCGGCGCTGCGGCGCGCGCCCAGGATCGCGGGTGCGCCAGCGCCGAGCGATCGGACCGCCGCCACCTCCCCCGCCAGCTCGCCGCCCCACGGCAGCCGCCGCGCCACCGCCGCGTGCTCCGCCGGCGCGCCGGTCGCGATCGCGTGCGCGAGCTGGCGCCGACCGATCGTCACCAGCACCCGCGCCAGCGCCCGCGCCGACAGCCGCGGCAGCTCGATCAGCCCGGTGGCGGGGCCCGGCTCGGGCATCGGCACCAGGCGGCCGAGCGCCCGCCGGGCCAGCCAGATCGCCAGCGGATCGGCGCGGTCGCCCAGGACGATCGCCCGGGCCGCGGCGTCGAGGTCGACGCACGCGAGGTCGAGCCAGGAGCGATCGCACTGACGCCAGCCGCGCGGGCGCGCGGCCGCGGCCCCGGGTCGATCGAGCGCCGCGCCGCGGGCGAGCAGCGCCCGCGCGGCGAGCGCGTCGTCGCCGCCGAGCCGGGCCAGCGCGCCCGCCGCGTCGAGCCGCCCGGCCGCGATCGCCAGCGCCTCCGCCACGTGGGCGGGGGCCGCGATCACGCCACGCCGGTCTCGGCTCGTCGACGCCGCCGGGTCGGCCGCAGCTTGTAGCGCAGGAGCCGCCCGCCAGGGCCGCGCGGCAGCGCGTCGATGAACTCGATCCAGCGCGGGTACTTGTACGGCGCCAGGGTCTGCTTGACGAACTCGCGCAGCTCGGTCTCGAGCTCGGGCGTGGCGGTGTGGCCGACGTTGACCACGACGAACGCCAGCGGCTTGATCAGGCCGTCCTCGTCACCGACGCCGACCACCGCCGCCTCCCACACCGCGTCGTGCGAGATCAGCGCGCGCTCGACCTCGGCCGGCGCGACCCACTTGCCGCCGACCTTGAACAGGTCGTCGGTGCGGCCACAGTGGTGGAACACGCCGCGGCCGTCGACCAGGAACCGATCGCGGGTGGTGAGCCAGCCGTCGACGTCGACCGCCGGCGTCGCCAGCCCGGTCCAGTAGCCGGCGCACATCGACGGCGCGCGCACCTGCAGCGTGCCGATCTCGTCGGGCCCGACCGTGCGGCCGTCGTCGTCGACGACCCGGGCCTCGATCCCGGCCAGCGGCCGCCCGCACGCGCCCGAGCGATCGTCGTCGGCGACGATCCCGGCCAGCGCGATCTGCAGCACCTCGGTGATGCCGTAGCCGACCTCGACCGCGACGCCGAGCGCGGCGCGGATGCGCGGCACCAGCTTGTCGGGCATGCCCTCGCCGCCGGCGATCGCGCGCCGGACCTGGGCCAGCGGCGGCGGCGCGGCGGCCGCGGCCACGTCGCGCGCCAGCTGGCCGTAGATCGACGGGGTGGCCAGGAAGTAGTCGGGCGCGAACGCCGCGATCGCCGCCAGCAGCGCGCGCGAGTGCGGCTGGGCCGGCAGCAGCAGCGAGCGCGCGCCGGCGAGCAGCGGGAACAGCAGCCCGGCGCCCAGCCCGAACGCGGTCGACATCCGCGCCACCGCGAACACCCGCTGGCCCGGCACGAGGCCGAGGTAGCTGACCGCGAACGATTCGTAGGCCGCGAGCGGGCTGGCGTGATCGTGGCGCACGCCGAACGCGTCGTCGGCGAACCCCGCCGAGTACAGGAGCAGCGCCTCGTCGGTGGTCGCGACCGCGACCGCGGCCGCGGGCTTGGCCGCCGCGCACAGGGCCCGGATGTCGCGCTCGCCGGCCGCGCGCGGGTGGAAGCACAGCACGTCGCGCAGCGCCGGCAGGTGGCCCCTGATCGCGTCGAGCGCGGGCTCGAGCTCACCGTCGACGATCGCCACCACCGCGCCGGCGTGGCCGAGCGACTCGCGCAGATCGTCGGGCCGCGCCAGCTCGGACAGCGGCACCGCGACCGCGCCGATCCGCAGCACGCCGAGGATCGTCGCGGCGGCCTCGAGCGTGTCGCGCATCAGCACCGCGACCCGCTCGCCCCGCCCGACCCCGAGCTTCACCAGCGCGCCGCCCATGCGCGCGACCTGATCGGTCAGCTCGCGGTAGGTCCAGGTGCGGTCGCCCTCGCACAGCGCGACCTCGTCGCCGCGGCCCTGCGCCAGGTTGGCGTCGAGGAGCCGGGCCGTGAGGTTGTGGTGGCGCTCGACCATGCGCGCATCCTACACCAGCGTCGGCGACCTCGCGCGCTACCAGCCGACGATCGCCCGCAGGTACCACCAGCGCTGGTGTCGTCGCTGGAACCGCGGCAGCTCGGCGTAGAGCGCGCGCGCCGAGCGGCGCTCAGCGGCGGCGCCGGCGCCGTCCCCCTGGCGGGCCCGGGCCCGCGCCAGCTTGACGTGGCCCTCGAGGCTCGAGCTGTTGGTCGCCTGGAACTGGCGCAGCGCGGCCTCGGCCTCGGGCCACCGCCCGGCCTCGGCCAGCGCGTCGGCCCGGGCCAGCCACGGCGCGCCGTACCGGAACCGAGGCGCGGCCTCGCCCACCGCCAGGAACTCGGCCGCGGCGTCGGCGGAGCGCCCGGCCAGCGCCAGGGCCTGGCCCTCGAGCATGCGCAGCTCGAGATCCTCGGGCTCGCGCGCGCGCGCGGCGGCGAGGTGCGGCAGCGCCCGCCGCGGCCGCCGCCGCTCGATCCACATCATCGCCAGCTCGCGCCGGGCCACCGCGTTGGCCGGGTTCTGCCGCACCTGGGCCTCGAGCCCGTGCGCGCGCCGCGCGTGGCGCAGGTACTGGTAGGGATCGGGCAACCACGGCCGGGCGGCGACGCCGACCACGACGACGATCAGCACCAGCGGGTACGCCGTGACGATCGCCAGCACGACCGGCACCACCAGCCAGAACAGGTAGTAGCTGCCGGCGATGCCGCCGAGGCCACCGCGACCGCCGCCGGTCTGGCGCAGGACGTAGCCGCCGACCACGATCAGCAGGATCAGCGTCAGGCTCGAGCGCACCATCATCGCGGTGGCGCGATCGCGCGCCGGCGCCGGCGTCGGCGGTGGCGGCTCGGCCTCGTCGATGGTCGCGAGCTCGTCATCGGCCGGCTGGGCCACGGCCGCCGGGGCGCCCGCCGCCGCGAGCACGATCCAGCACGTCACGATCAGCAACCACCGCATCGGGGCCGATGGTCCGCGACCGCCCGAGCGACCGCAAGCGCGGCGCGCGTCAGAGCAGCGGCGACACAGCAGCCGGGCGCTGGCCTGGCCCAGCCGATGGTCCGCGACCGCCCCGGCGACCGCAAGCGCGGCGCGCGTCAGAGCAGCGGCGACAGCAGCCGGGCGCTGGCCTGGCCCAGCCGGGTCCGGAACCGCTGGCGCGCCAGCTCGTCGGCGACGATCGCCCGGGCCGAGCGCAGATCCTCGACGAACGCGGCCGCGAGCTGCCCGACCAGGTGCTGGCCGTAGACCACCGCCGCCAGCTCGAAGTTGAGCCGGAAGCTGCGGTTGTCGAGGTTGGCGGTGGCGACGATCGCCAGGTCGTCGTCGATCACCATCGTCTTCGCGTGGATGAAGCGCGGCTCGTACTCGAAGATCTTCACGCCGGCCGCCAGGAGCTCGGCGAAGTAGCTGCGCGCCGCGAGATCGACGACGCGGCTGTCGCCCTTCTTGGGCACGAGCACGCGCACGTCGACCCGCCCGAGCGCGGCCACCGCCAGCGCGGTCATGATCGCGTCGTCGGGGATGAAGTACGGCGTCGTGATCCACAGCCGGCTGCGGGCCGAGGTGATCGCCGCGAAGTAGGTCTTGTGGACCGCGTAGCCGGGCTCGTCGGGGCCCGACGCCACCACCTGGACCGCGTCGCCGTGCTCGTCGTCGGGCACCGACACCTCGGGGAAGTACGCCACGGCCTGGGACGGCAGCGTGCCCGACGCGTAGTACCAGTCCTGCAGGAACGCGCGCTGCAGCGACGCCACCGCCGGGCCGTCGAACCGGAGGTGGGTGTCGCGCCAGTAGTTCGGCCCGAACTCGGCGGCGTGGGCGTCGGCGACGTTCATGCCGCCGGTGAAGCCGACGACGCCGTCGCACACGACGATCTTGCGGTGGCTGCGGAAGTCGGCGCGGCGGCGGCGCCACAGCTTGAACGTGATCGGGTTGAACCACGCGAACTGCACGCCGGCCTGGTACAGCGGCCGGCGCCACCCGCGCCGGAGCCCGGCCGAGCCGGTGGCGTCGACCAGCATCCGCACCTCGACCCCGGCCTTGGCCTTGGCGATCAGCAGGTCGCGCAGCCGGGTGCCGATGACGTCGGGCTCCCAGATATAGTACTCGAGGTGGACGTGGTGGGTGGCGGCCTCGATCGCGGCGCAGATCGCGCGGTAGGTGCTGTCGCCGTCGAAGTACGGCGTGATGTGGACGGCCGGCAGCGGCGGCGCCTCGCCGAGGCCCAGCGGCACCAGCGACAGCCGCGCGTGCTCGGGCGCCGACGTCCGGGCCTCGGCCAGCCCCGCCATCGCCGCCCGCACCACCTGCCGGCTGACCCGGCGCGCCAGCTTCTTGCGGGTCAGGCGCTGCGGGCCGATCACCCAGTAGATGACGAAGCCGACCACCGGCAGGAACGCCAGCGCGAACAGCCACGCCAGGGTCGAGGTGGCGCTGCGGCGCTGCAGCACCACGACGATCCCGGCGACGATGATCCACACCAGCTCCAGCAGCGTGAGGATCAGGGTCCACGACACGGCGCGATCGTACCTGGTTCGCGCCCGCGCCGCGCGCCACGGGGCCGTGGTAAGCAGCCGCGTGCGCATCGTCGCTGGCACCCTGGGCGGACGGGTCCTGCGCGCGCCGCACGGCGCCCGCACCCGCCCCACGTCCGAGAAGGTCCGCGAGGCCCTGTTCAACCTGCTCGGCCCGGCCGGCCCGGACGATCACATGCTCGATCTCTACGCCGGCTCGGGCGCGGTCGGCCTCGAGGCGCTGTCGCGCGGCGCCGCCTCGGCCACCTTCGTCGAGCGCGACCGGGCCGCGCTGACGGCGCTGCGCGGCAACCTGGCGGCGCTCGCCGTCGGCGATCGCGCCACCGTGGTCGCCGTCGACGTGGCCCGATTCCTGGCCGCGCCCGGCCCCGGCCCGACCTGGCGCTGGGTGTTCCTCGATCCGCCCTACGCCGCCGGCGTGTTCGAGGCCACGCTCGCGGCCCTGCCCCGAGCCCGGCTCACCGCCGACGCGGTGATCGCCGTCGAGCACGCCCACCGCGCTCCACCTCCCGACCGCGTCGGCTTTCTGATACGAACGGACCTGCGCCGCTACGGCGACACCGCCCTGTCGCGCTACCGCCCGGAGGCCCCATGACCGCACCCACGCCGGCCGACCCCGCCAAGCACCTCGTCGCGGTCTACCCGGGCAGCTTCGATCCGATCACCAACGGCCACCTCGACATCCTGCGCCGGGCGCTGGCGATGTTCGATCGGATCGTCGTGACGATCGCGGTCAACCCGCGCAAGCAGCCGCTGTTCTCGGTCGACGAGCGCATCGGCTTCATCCGCGACGCGCTGCCCGAGTACGGGCACCGGCTCGGCTTCGAGTCGTTCGGCGGCCTGCTCGTCGACTTCTGCCGGGCCCAGGGCGCCACGGTGATCGTCCGCGGGCTCCGGGCCCTGGCCGACTTCGAGTACGAGTTCCAGTTCTCGCACATGAACCGGCGCCTGGCCCCGGGCATCGACTCGGTGTTCTTCATGACCGACGAGAAGAACCACTACGTCAGCTCGTCGCTGGTCAAGGAGGTCGCCAGCCTCGGCGGCGACGTCACCGGCCTCGTGCCCCCGGCCGTCGCCCAGGCCCTCGCCACCGTCTACGCGCACAAGGCGTGATCGCGCCCCCACAGCCCTCGGAGACCGCCGTGACCGCTCCCAACTACAAGACCGCCTCGCGCCTCGACGCCATCAAGCCGTCGATCACCCTCGCCGTGACCGCCAAGGCCGCGCGCCTCCGGGCCCAGGGCGTCGACGTGATCAGCTTCGGCGCCGGCGAGCCCGACTTCGACACCCCCGAGCACATCAAGCAGGCGGCGCTCGCCGCGCTCGGGAAGAACGCGGTCGCCCGCTACACCGAGGTCGGCGGCCTGCCGGTCCTGCGCGAGGCGGTCGCCGCCGAGTTCAGCCGGGTCCACGCCACGTCGATCGCCGCCGATCAGGTGCTGGTGTCGTGCGGCGCCAAGCACTCGCTGTACAACCTGTTCATCGCGCTGCTCGATCCCGGCGACGAGGTGATCATCCCGGCGCCGTACTGGGTCAGCTACCCCGACATGGTCATGATGGCCGGCGGCACGCCGGTGATCCTGCCGACCAGCCCCGACGACGACTTCACGGTCCGGCCCGACGCCCTGCGCGCGCGGATCACCCCGCGCACCCGCGCGATCGTGCTCAACAACCCGTCGAACCCGACCGGCGCGGTCTACACGCCCGCCCAGATCGCGGCCCTGGCCGAGGTGATCGTCGAGCAGAACCTGCTGGTCATCTCCGACGACATCTACCGCTCGCTCTGCTACGGCGACGCGGTCTACCAGTCGATGGCGGCGCTCGGGCCCGAGCTCGCCGCCCGCACGATCCTGATCGACGGCGTGTCCAAGACCTACGCCATGACCGGCTGGCGCATCGGCTACACCGCCGCGCCGCCGGCGATCATCAAGGCGATGGCCAAGGTCCAGGGCCAGTCGACCTCGAACCCGACCCACCTGGCGCAGATCGCGGCGCTCGCGGCGCTGACCGGGCCCCAGGCCTGCGTCGAGACCATGCGCACCGCGTTCGACGAGCGCCGCCAGGTGATGGTCGAGCTCCTGCGCGCGATCCCGGGCGTGGCCTGCCGCGAACCCAAGGGCGCGTTCTACGCGTTCCCGGATTTCGGCGCGTTCATCGGCACCCACTTCGCCGACGGCAAGCCGGTCACCGACGACGTCACCCCTGTGCGACTGGCTGGTCGAGCACGCCCGGGTCGCGGTCGTGCCGGGCTCGGGCTTCGGCGCCGCCGGCCACGTCCGCCTGTCGTACGCGTGCAGCATGGACAACATCAAGAACGGCATCGGCCGCCTGCGCGAGGCGCTGCTGGCGCTGCGCTGAGCTCCCAGGAGGCCTGTCGCCAGGCCTCCCCTCGTCGGGGGCAAGCCCCGACGAGCCTCCCCTCCCAGACGCGAGACGGCGGGACCTGTGCTCGACCGAAGATCTCACAAGCCTGTGTTTCCAGGAGGCCTTCGCGGCCTCCTCGTCGGGGCAGCCCCGACGAGCCTCCCCTCCGAGACGCGAGACTCCCGGCGCGTGGACCTGTGCTCGACCGAAAATCTCACCAGCTCTGAGTTTCAGCGGGCCTGTCGCCAGGCTCGCGTTCTCCTCAACGCTCTGCCCAATCGACCATGCCCGACCTCATCACCAGCTCCGACCTGTGGTCGCTGATCGTCGCCGGCGGGCTCGGCGTCGCGCTCGGCGCGCGCCACGCGTTCGAGCCCGATCACCTGGCGGCGGTGTCGACCCTGGTGAGCGAGCGCCCGCGCCCGCGGCAGGCGGCGCTGCTCGGCGCGCTGTGGGGCCTGGGCCACACCGCGGCGCTGGCGCTGATCGGCGTCGTGCTGGTGGTGGCCCGCGCGCAGCTCGCGCCGGCGTTCGAGCGCGGCCTCGAGCTGGTGGTCGCGGCGATGCTGATCGTCCTGGGCACCCGCGGCATCGCCCTGGCCTTGCGCGACGGCCGCCGCGGCGCGGTCCGGGCCCACGCCCACGGCGGCCACACCCACGTCCACGCCGGCCCGCCGGTCCACGTCCACGTGCTGACGCGATCGCTGGCGCTGCGCCCGCTGCTGATCGGCCTGGTCCACGGCGCCGCCGGCTCGGGCGCGCTGGCGGCGCTCGCGCTGGCCGAGATGCCGTCGCCGGCGACCGCGGCCTTGTACGTGCTCTTGTTCGGCCTCGGCTCGATGGTCGGCATGGCCGCGATCAGCGCCGCCGCCGCCGCGTCGATGGCGCGCCTGCCGCTCGGCGCGACCGCCTGGCGCCGGGTCCGCGTCGGCACCGGCGCGCTGGCCGTGGCGATCGGCCTGGCCTGGGGCGCGCTGGCGCTGGCCTGAGCGGCTCGTCCGCGGCGCGGGCCGGGAGCTACGCTGCGCCGGTGACGTTCCCGATCTGGAGGCGCGCCGGTGACTGGTACCAGCTCACGGTCGTCGAGGATCAGGTCCAGGTCAGCTGCGCCTACTCGGTGCGGCGCCGCGCGGCCGCGGCGTTCGCGCTCGACGACGGTCGGCCGGTGCCGATCGCGCGCGCGGCCGGGACCAGGCTCCGGATCGACCACCAGCTGCCGCGTGCGGTCATCGCGCTCGACGACCGCGACGAGGTGAGGTGGACGGCGCGCCTGCCCGACGGGCTCAGCGCCGCCCGTGCCGCGATCCTCGGCGCCGACGCCGCGATCGTTTCGACCGCGCCGACCACCAGCGTGTTCCTGCGCGCCCTCGACGGAGCGTCGGCCGCCGTCCGCGCCACCCCGCTGCGCGACCTCCCGGTGGACGATCTCGACCGCACGAAGGTCTTGCCACCCTACGTGATCACCGCTCCCGGCGACCGTAGCCGCCTGCTGGTGCTCGACCCGCGCACCGGCCGCACGCACGAGACCGCGCTCCCGCGCCGCTGCGCGCCGGCCTACGCGGTGGCTGGTGATCAGGTCTACGTCGTCACGTGGAGCTGGCGGGGCCTCGACGCGGTGATGGCGCTCGATCCCGTCAGCGACGAAATGCGGTGGTGTCAGACCGGCCGGTTCCAGCCGTTCATCGCTGCCGGCGACGGGTTCGTCGCCACCCTGAGCCGCGGCCACAGCCTGGTCATCCTTGACGCGGTCACCGGCGTCGAGCGCTGGCGCTACGGCCTGCCCGCGGCCCGCACCGAACTGGTCGCCGCGGGCCCGGTGGTGCTGGTGACCGGGTGCGACGAGCTGCTGGCCTTCGACGTACGCACGCCGCCGACCACCGAGCGCGCGATCATCCGCGGGCGGTTGACCAAGGTCGTCGACGGCACCATCGCGGGCCGCGCGATCTCGGTCGGCGACGTCGAGGTCCAGGCCGACGACCGCGGCCGCTACACGGCGCGCGTGACCGCCGCCGGTGACGTCGCGATCCACGGCGTCGACGCCGGGCCGTTCGACGCGGTGACCGTGACGCTCGATGGCCGCGGCGACCACGTCGCGCCCGATCTCACGATCGAACCTTCCCGCGTGCGCTACCGGCCCCACGGCCCCTCCGAGATCGTCCGGTACCAGCCGCAGGTCGCGCTGGCCGACCTGCACCGTCACCTCGACGGCTCGCTGCGGTACTGGACCTTGCACGACCTCGCGGCGGCGCGCGGCATCACCGTGCCCCAGACGGTCCGCTTCCGGCCGGGCATGGGGCTCACCGAGGCGCTGGCGTGCTTCCAGCTGACGCTGTCGGTGCTGCAAGCGCTCGACGCGATCCGCGCGGTCGCCCGCGAGGCCTGCGAGGACGCGGCCGGGGACGGGGTGACGACGCTCGAACTCCGGTTCGCGCCGCAGCTGCACGGACATCCGATCGAGGCCGTCGTCGACGCGGCCCTCGACGGGATCGCCGGGCGCGCGGGCCTGATCCTGTGCGCGTTGTACGGCGACGATCCGGACCAGGTCGAGCGGCTGGTCGAGGTCGGCGCGGCGCGCCCGGGCGTGGTCGGAGTCGATCTCGCCGGCTCACCGACGCCCGGCCAGCGCTGGGACCTGGCCAGCTACGCGCCGGCCTTTCGACGTGCGCGCGACCACGACCTCGGGCGCACCGTCCACGCCGGCGAGGGCCGTCCGCCTGCCGAGATCCGCGCGGCGATCGAGCTGCTCCACGCGCAGCGCATCGGCCACGGCACGACACTGCTCGACGATCCGGCGGTGCTCGACCTCGTGCTCGGGCGCGAGATCACGATCGAGGCGTGCCTGACCTCGAACCTGCACACTGGCGCGATCGCGCGCATCGAGGACCACCCGCTGGCGCGCTGGCTCGCGCTCGGCGTGCGCGCCTGCGTCAACACCGACAACACGCTGTTCTCCGACTGCACCGCGCACAGCGAGCTGGCGCGCGCGCGCGGGCTGCCAGGCATGACCGACGCGCTCCTCGCCGCCGCGATCGCGCACGGCCACGCCGGCGCGTTCGCCCTGCGCGGACATCGCCCCGCGCGCTGACCGGGTCGACGCGACCGACCGCGCACGGGCCTCGACGGGGCGCGGCCGCGATCGCGGGGGGCCGCTCAGAACGCGGTCGCGACGCCGAGGCCGCCGCCGAAGTCGCCGGCGCCGTCGCGCGAGCCGTACGACAGCGCGCCGCGCAGGCTGACGCCGCGCTCGAGCTGGTAGGTGACGTCGTACTTGAGGTACAGGCCCGACGACGAGATCAGCACGCCCGGGAGCTCGGTGCGCACGATCGACGCGCCCATCAGCATCGGTGGGGCGGTGTCCCACTGCAGGCGGACCGAGACCGACGGGCCCAGATCGTCGAGCAGCTCGCCCGAGACCGCCAGGTTGGCGCGCCAGGGCTTGCCGAACGTGACGGTGCCGCCCACGCCGCGCATGAACCCGGCGTGCGACACCCCGAGGATCATCCGCGCGTCGGCGTAGACCGACCGGTGCAGGCGCAGCCGCACCTCGGCGGCGCCGTAGCGCGCGGCGTGGCTGACCGAGTCCATGCTGGGATCCTCGCGCGGGGTCTTGCCCTGGATCGCGCCGAAGCCGAAGCCGATCGAGTACAGCGCGCGCGAGATCCGGTGGGTCCAGACCAGCTCGCTGCGCAGGAACTTGTCGTCGTTGCCGTAACGGTTGCCGAAGTCGTGGGCGTCGACGTCGAAGCGCACGGTGTCGGTCCGGCCCTCGGTGCGCACGTGATCGATCGCCGCGAGCCGATCGCTCTCGTCGGGCTCGACCCGCACCAGGTGCGGCGCCTGCTCGCTCGCGAAGTGGATCCGCTCGCCGGCCGGCCCGCGCCCGACCAGGTAGTACTCGGTGCCGGGCGCGCTGACCGCCGACGCCGGGATCGTCGCGTACCAGCCGCCGGTCGACGAGTGGCGGAACGCGACCTCGTCCCAGCGGGTCGCGCCCGGGCCGCGATAGCGCGCGACCAAGAGCGGCTCGGCCCACGCGGCGTCGATCACCGCGGTCAGCTCGACGCGGTGGTCGGCCGGGGCCGTCGCGACCGGGACGTGGAGCACGGTGGCGCGGGCCTCGCCCGACGGGATCGTCGGTGGCGGCGTCGGCGCGCTCGGCTGCGCGCGCGCGACCGCCGGGATCAGCACGACCAGGATGGCAGGTAGAATACGCATGGTCGTCCTCACCAGTCGAAGTTGAGCCCGAGGCCGCCCGAGACGCCGACGTGGTCGATGTCGCGCGCCTGGTACGAGATCCGCACGGACGGGTACACCCAGGCGACGCCGCGCCAGCCGACGTCGGCCAGCAGGCGCACGCCGAAGTCCTCGGGCACCGGCAGATCGGTGACCTGCACCGCCAGCTTGATCGGCACCTTCGGCGTCGGCGCCCACCGGTACAGCGCCTCGAACAGCGTGCCGACGCCGTCGGTGAAGCCGGCGCCGAGCTCGAGGTTGGTGCCGTCCTCGTCGCCGATGCGGGCGCGCAGGCGCAGGCCGTAGCCCTTGCCGAAATCGCAGTCGTTGAGATCGGTGGTGTCGCTGCAGCGGCGGGGCCCGCCGTCGGGCCGGCGGTCGGTGGTGATCAGGCCGGCCTGGGGCCGGACCATCACCGCGAACTGCTTGTACGGCCGGAACTCGAGCTCGGTGTAGACGTAGCTGAAGGTCACCGCGCGGCACCGGAACGTGCCGGCGCTGTCGAGGCACTGCTCGGTGGTATCCGCGTCGATGACGTCCTTGGGTCCGCCGGTGCCCGACATCGTCCCGAAGCCGACCCGGGCGGTGTGGACCAGCGCGCGGAACTCGTACGCGAAGTCGAGCTCGGCCTGCGCGTACTGATCGAAGCCGGCCTCGAGCCCGCCGTCGAAGTCGACGTAGTCGAGCGACGTGTGGATCCGGGTGCGGCCGCGCTCGGGCGCCGCCTCGGCCAGGTCGCGCTCGACCTCGATCGTGCGCGGCGCGTCGGCGCGCCCGAGGATCGGCACGTCGCCGGCGGCGACGTACCAGGCCAGCGTGCCGGTGCGCGCGGCCTCGGCCGGGATGGTCGCGCGCAGGTAGGCGTCGCCGTCGGCGCCGAGGGCGACGCGCTCGTACGAGCCGGCGCCGGGCGCGCGCACGTACAGCCAGACGGTGTCGGCGATCGGCCGCACCACCGTGAACGCCACGCCGATCGGCCGGCCTGGGCTGACGCGCTCGGGCACCGCCGGGTACAGCGCGCCGGCCGGGGCGCCGACCAGCTCGGCCAGCGCGTCGGCCAGCGCCGGCCGACGCTTGACGTCGGCGTCGGGCGCGTTGGCGGCCGCGACCGCGCGATCGAGCGCGTCGGCCTGGCGCTCGAGGCTGACGATCTCGGTCCGGATCGCGGCGGCGTACGGGGTCGTCGGGTGCGCGCCCAGGAACGCCTGCCACAGCGCCGCCCGCTCGCGCGGCGCCAGCCCGAGGGTCTCGCGCCAGCGCGTCGACGCCGCGGTCGCGGCCGCGAGCGCGACCTCGGCCGACGCCCGCGGATCGGCCCCGACCGCGCCGCCACCGCCACCGCCACCGCCACCGCCGCCGCCGCCACCCTCATCCGCGCCGGCGGCCTTCGAGGCCAGCACCTGCTCCGCCCACGGGTCGGCGAACCCGCGCTCGGTGCCGCTGACCCGGATGCGATCACCAGCGCTGACCCGGCCGCGCAGGCCAGGCTCGATCGTCGCCTGGCACACGTGCTCGCCGGCCCGGGTCACGGTCAGGCTGCCGAGCGCGAACGCGTCGCGCAGCGTGCGGCGCGTGACCGGATCGGTGACGACGACCTCGCGCACCAGCTCGAGCTCGGTGCCGGCGCCGACGCCGTCGCGCGCGCCGAGATCGACGAAGACGCTGTCGCCCTCGACGCCGAGCACGACCGGCTCGGCGACCGCGACCGCGGGCGCGGCGGCCGCGGCCAGCGCCAGGCACACGAGGATGGGGATGGTTCGCATGGGAGCCTCGCGACGAGCGATGGGAGTGGTGAAGATGCGGGGCATGGCGCGCTCGCAGGCTAGAAGAAGTCGTAGCTGGCCGACACGCCGGCCGAGGGCCCGCCGATGATCTGATCGCGGGCCGAGTAGCCCACCCGCGCGCCGAGGCGCAGGCCGGTGGGCAGCGGGTAGAACACGTCGTAGAGCAGGCGGATGCCGGTGGCGCGCTCGCTCGACGGCAGGTCGGTGATCTCGACGGTCATCGCCATCGGCACCCGCGGCACCGTGGCCCAGCCGAGCCGGAACGACCCGACCGTGCCGACGTCGGCCATGTACTCGACGGCCGCCGCCAGGTGGTTGCCATCGGCGACGCCGGCCCGGAGCTCGCCGCGCGCGCCGAGCGCGAAGCCGCCCTGGGTGGCCGTGAACATGCCGCGGCCGTCGAAGCGGATGCCCTCGGCCAGGCCGAGGCCCAGCTCGAACCAGCCGCCGACCTTGAAGCCGGCGTCGACCCGACACGGCAGCGGCGCCTGAGGCGCGGTCGAGCAGTCGTCGGGCAGGCTGCGCTCGCCGTTGGGCACGACGCCCTCGAGCCGGGTGTAGCCGATCCGGATCTCCTCGAGCGGGTAGGTCAGCAGGCGGTACGCGAAGTCGAGATCGACCCGGTAGTACCGGTCGGGCACGGTGACGCCCGCGGCGTTCCGCCGCTGGCCGAAGTCGACCCACTCGAACGCGGCGTGACCGCGCGAGCGGCGCCCGCCGGCCCGGGCCAGATCGCGCGCGCGGCGCGCGTCGCGGGCGCTGACCCGCACGATCACCGGGTGGGGCGCGTCCGCGGTCGCGAACTCGGCCACCGGCGCCGGCGCCTCGCCCTCGGCGACGACCGACGGCGTCGACGCCAGGTAGTACTCGAGCCCGGGCGGCGTCACCGCCTCGAGCGGGATCGCCGCGACCCAGCGGCCGCCGGCGGCCTGGGTGAAGCCGACCTCGGCCCACGGCGCGGCGCCGAGCGCGCGGTAGAACACCGTCACGTTGCGAACGCTCGCGTCGGTGATCTCGGCGACCAGCTCGAGCGGCGCGCCGGCCTCGGCCTCGGCCGGCGGCAGGTGGCGCACGCCATCGGCGGCGGCCAGGCCTGGGGCCAGCAGCGCGCACGCGACGAACACGCGGAGGAGCGAGGAGATCATGGCGGACTCCAGAGGACGACCGGGGGCGGAGGCGGAGGAGGGCATGGCGGTCACCAGTCGAACACCAGGCCGGCGCCACCACCGACGCCGGCGTGCGTGGCGGTGCGGCCCTGCCAGGACACGCGCACCGTCGGGCGCACCCACGGCCGCACCTGGTAGCCGACGTCGGTGGCCAGGCGCACGCCGAGGTCACCGTTGCCGGGCTGATCGGTGACCGCCACCGAGATCCCGACCGGCAGGAGCTCGCGCGGCCAGGTCTCGAGCCGCAGGTCCGACGCGAACCCGACCTGCTGCAGCCCCGAGGCGCCGATCGACAGGTTGGTGGCGTCGGGATCGCCGAGCCGGATGCGCCCAGCCGCACCCACGCCGAAGCCCTCGCGCCCGACGCCGGCGATGAAGCGCCCGGCGACGCCGACCGTGACGCCGCGATCGGTCGGCAGCCGCAGCTCGGTCTCGACGTAGCCGTACTGGAACCCGATCACCGGCGCCGGGTTGGCGGCGGTCCAGGACCGGTCCGAGAAGCCGCCGCGCCCGCCGTAGGCGCCGAACCCCAGGCGCACGCCGCCGACGAGGCCGTCGAGGCGGTACAGCACGTCGATCTCGGTCTGCGCGAAGCGGTCGCTGCGATCGAGCGTGGCGCCGGTGCCGTCGGTGCGGTCGTCGAACGTCGCGAAGTCGAGGTAGCTGCCGATGATCGTCAGCTGGGTCCGCCGGCGCGTCGCCGTGAACCGATCGATCGGCGGCGGGGCCGGGACCGCGATCGTCGCCGGCGAGGCGTCGCTGGCGTAGGCGGCGGCGGCGTTGCCGTCGGCGCCGACCGCCTCGACGAAGTACTCGACGCCCGGCGCGACCACGAGCGCCGCCGGCAGCGTGCCGCGCAGGTAGATGTCGTGCTCGCGGGTCAGCTCGACCCGCTCGAACGTGGGCTGGCCGACCGTGCGGACGTGCAGCGACGCCGCCACGACCTCGCGCGGCTCGGCCAGCACGAACGCCAGCGCCACCGGCGCGCCGCCCGCGGCCTCGGTCGGCATCGCGTGTTCGACGTGGAGGTTGACCACGCGCGGGCGCCCGGGCAGATCCGGCGTCATCGCCTGCTGGGTCGCGCGCAGCACCTCGAGATCCGCCCGGACCGCCTCGGCGAACGGCGAGTCGCCGTGCGCGGCCAGCCAGCCCGACCACGCGGCGATGCGCGCCTCGATCGGCTGGGCGGTGGTGCTCCGCCACACCTGGAGCACCTGCGCGGTCTCGGGATCGACGGTCGGCAGCGGCCGGTCGTCGAGCGTCGGCGTCGGCGTCGGCGGCCGCGGCGTCACCGCCTCGGCGCGCTCGACGTAGATCTCGGCGATGTCGCCGACCTTGACCACCTGCAAGAGGTCGGGTGGCAGCGCGATGCGCGTCAGCTGCGCGCCGACGTCGGTCACCGTGCCGTCGCCGAGCGGGAGCCAGTCGTTGACCGGCTTGCGCGTCACCGGGTGCCGCAGCGCGATCGGCCGCTTGAGCCGGATCCGCGCGCCGCTGGTGAGCCCGGCGCCCTCGCCGAGGTTGATGTAGATCTCGCGACGATCGGTCTTCACCACCTGGCCGGCGACGATCACGTCGGCCACGGCCGGCGCGACGGTCAAGGCCAGGGCCAGCGTCACGATCCAGGTGCGCGCGACGATCATGGGGTCACCTCGCGCCAGAACGCGCTCCAGCGATCGCCGGCGTCGCCGGCGTCGGCGTCGTCATCGGCGTCATCGGCGTCATCGGCGTCATCGGCGTCGTCGCCGACGTCCGCGACCGGCGGCCTCGGCGCCACGACCGGCGGCCTCGGCGCCACGACCGGCGGCCGCGGCGCCACGACCGGCGGCCTCGGCGCCACGACCGGCGGCCTCGGCGCCACGACCGGCGGCGCCACCGCGCCCGCCAGGTCCTCATCGAGCTCGGCCCGGGCGATGACCCGATCGCGCTCGAGATCCTCGGCGCGCCGGTCCATGACCAGGCCCGCCCACTCGGTCTCGGCCTCGCGACACCGGTCGGCCGACCGACTGCCCGAGATCGCCGAGCCGATCAGCCCGACCGTGGCGAGCCCGACGATCGCGGCGCCGCCGCCCTCGTCCGCGGCGACCAGCGCCAGCGACGTGATCCCGAGGACCGCCGCGCCGAGGCCGTCGGCGACGACCCCGCCCTTGCCGGTGTTGCAGTCGGGCCGATGATCGACCATGACGGGTCCTGGGCCGGGCCCCTTGGCCGCGGCGATCGCGCAGCCGGAGCCTCCGACCGCGATCCCTACGATGAGCGCGACAGTTCTCATGACGTCCCTCGAGCCCGGCGCGCGGGCCGCCCTGCTCCATCAGCAAGGCCCGGACCAGCCACCACGGCGGCGCAACTCTACGACACTCTTGTCGTCCACCCCGCACGCGGTGGCGCCGTTTGGTGGTGGTTCGACACCTCAGCGGGGAATCGTCGACAACGCCCTGGCAAAGAACGGCGAGTTGACGGCGAGCGCTGCGACGTAGCCGCGCACGTCGGCGAGGGCCTGGGGCCCCAGCCGGGCCAGCGGGACGACGTGGGCGGGTGGCACGAACCGGAAGGTGAAGTTCACCCTCCTGGTGCGAAAGCCGTCGATGCGCGGGGGCAGATCGAGCCCGCGCTTGTGGTCGACGCGCTGGACCCGGTGCAGGAGCTCGTCCTTCCAGCGCCGCCCGCCGAACGCCTGCAGCGACCCGTCGTCGAGCCACTGGGCCCGGACCGGGCGCCGGTCGGCGACCTGGCCGCGGGCGACGAACTGGAACAGCGCGCGCTCGCCCAGCGACAGCGACACGACCGGGCCCGGCTCGAAGTCGCGGTGCTCGCCGACCCGGGCCGCGTCGACCCAGCGATCGCCGTCGCGGCGATCCCCGTAGAAGTTCACCAGGCAGGTGTTCAGGTGCCAGCCGCGCGGCACCTCGGCCGGCGCCAGCCGCGCCCGGACCCGCGCCTCAGCGTCGGCGACGATCGCGGTCAGGCACGCCGGGAACGGCTCGGCGGCGACGCAGCGATCGCGCACGCCCCGGGGCGGCTCGTAGTAGCCGAGGCACGCGAACTGCCAGTTGCCCAGCCAGTACACCGGCCGCAGGAGCGGTCGCTGCGCGCGCCCCGGCGGCGGCGGTCGCACCGTCGAGTAGCGCTGCTCCCACAGCGGCGTCAGCGTCGCCAGCCACGCCTCGATCGCCGCGCGCGCCGGCGCGGTGAGGTAGTCCGGCACGTACAGCAGGCCGCGCTCGCTCGGATCGCTGGCGCGCGGCCAGCGCGGCCGGGCCTGCGCCGGCGGCGGCGTCACTTGATCGCGAACCAGTACAGCGCGAAGCCTCCGCCGCCGAGCACGATCAGCGTCAGGAGCAGGCGATCCCAGCGGAGGCGGCCAGCGGGCGGCGTCGGGCTCATGCCTCGTTGGTATCACGATCCGGGGACGGCGACGGCGGGTCCGACACCATCTGCCGGAGCTGCCACGCCTGGATCGCCAGCCGATCCCGCGCGGCGCGGCCGTTGGCCGAAGGCCCGTGGGCGGCGTACGCGGCGACGAACATCACGACGACGGCGTGCACCACCAGGATCACCGTCATCGGCACCTCCTGCATCGCGAAGCTGGCCGAGCGCACGATCAGGTGACCCTCGTGAAACGAGATCGACCGGGCGGTGACGCCGGTCAGCTCGAGCAGCCACGGCCCCACCACCGCGGTCGAGGCCACGGTCGCCAGGAGCGCCGGGCGATCGGCCAGCGGCAGGCCGGCGAACGACACCAGCGCCGCCGCCGCCACCGTCGGCACGACCAGGAACGGGCCGAACGCCCGGGCGAGCAGCGCGACCAGGAGCATGTTGATCGCGAACGACGCGTACAGGCGGCGGCGCGAGATCGCGACCGAGCCGTGGCCGACCCGGTAGGCGTTGACCGCGGCCGCGCCAGCGATCGTGACGAACACCACCGCCGCCATCGGCTGGTGGATGCCCTGGTACAGCGCCACCGGGATCATCGAGCACAGCGCCAGGAAGTTCCACATCGACCGCCGCGCGGCGCGCCGCACGACCACGAGATCCGCCGCGTGCAGCTCGGCGACGACCTCGGGCGGCGTCACCGCCGGCGGCTCGAGCATCAGCCGCGACACCAGGGCCGCGGCCTCGGCCGACGCCGGATCGAGCGCGAGGGCCTGGCCGGCGCCGCGCATCGCCAGGGCCCGGGCGTCCGACGCCTCGGGCCGCGCCAGCGCCGCGCGCGCGGCCGCGAGGTGATCGCGCGCCAGCTCCCGGCGGCGCTCGAGATCGCGATCGCCGTCGAGGTACCCCTGGATCTCGTCAGCGAGGGCCCGGGCCGAGCCGAACCGATCGTCCGGCGCCGGCGCCAGCGCGCGCGCGCAGATCGCGTCGAGCTCGGGCGGCACCTCGGCGCCGCGGCGGCTCGGCGCCGGGTCGACGTCGCTGGCGTCGAGCCGTCCGCGCGCGAACGGCTGGCCGGCGAGGACCTCGAACAAGGTCGCGCCGAGCGCGTAGACGTCGGTGCGCGGGCTCACGGGCTCGCCCCGCGCTTGCTTGGGCGCCATGAAGCCGGGCGTGCCCAGGACCGCGCCGGCGTGCGTCCCGGTCGGCCCGGCGCCAGTGCCGTCGAGCGAGACGATCTCGGCGCCGCCGCGCTCGTCGCCGTCATCGCGCGCCACGCGCGCCACGCCCCAGTCGAGGACGTAGACCTCGCCGAAGTCGCCGAGCATGATGTTGGCCGGCTTGAGATCGCGGTGGACCACGCCGCGGGTGTGCGCGAACTCGATCGCCAGGCACACCTCGACCAGCGCCGCGAGCAGCCGGCGCCGGCTCCACGCGGCGTGCGGGCCGTCGCCGCGCGCGGGCCCGGCCGCGAGCACCGCCTCGAGGCTGGTGCCGGCCAGGCGCTTCATCACGAAGTACGGCCGCCCGTCGTCGTCGACGCCGAGGTCGTAGACCGGGACGATCGCGGGGTGATCGAGCCGGCCCTGGATCTGGGCCTCGCGCAGGAACCGCGCCGCCAGCTCGGGCGACGGCACCGTGCGCGTGCGCTTGATCGCCACGTCGCGACCGATCCGCCGATCCGAGGCCGACAGCACCTCGCCCATGCCGCCGGCGCCGATGCTGCCGCCGAGCTGGTAGCGCTCACCGTCGGCCACCGCCGCCGCCGGCGCCGCGCCGCCACCACCGTCGGCGGCGAGGGTCGCCTCGAGGGCCGGCGACGGCGGCCCGCCGGGCGCGGTGGCCTCGGTCGCGGCGTACGCCGGTTCGTCGCGCTCCCCCATCGCGCGATGGTAGCGCGTCCGGCCCGGGTTCAGGCCGCGCGGGTCTGGTAGCAGAGCTGGACCAGGCCGCTGGCGTAGGCCTGGCTGCGCGCCAGCTGCAGCGGCCGGGGCGCGCCGCGCGCGAACAGCGGCCGGCCGCCGCCGAGCACGACCGGCACCACCGTGACCGTCAGCTCGTCGAGGACGTCGGCGGCGAGGGCCTGGCGCACCAGCTCGCCGCCGTCGAGGTAGACGTCACCGCCGGCGGCGACCGCGCGGGCCTGCTCGACCAGCGCGCCGATCGCGCCCGCGACCGCGCGCACCGTCGCGGGCACCGCCGGCAGCGGCCGGTGGGTCGCGACCAGCACCGGCCGGGCGCCGTAGGGCCATGGGTCCGGGAACCCGAGGACCACGTCGAGCGTGCGGCGGCCGATCAGCAGGGCGCCGACGGTCGCCATGAACGCGCCGTAGCCGTGATCCTCGGCCGGGTCCGGCGTCGGCAACCACGATAGATCGTCGTCCTCGCCGGCGATGAACCCGTCGAGCGACATCGCCAGGAACGCGCGGACGCGGGTCGCCATCCGCGCATCGTACTCCCGGTCAGCGCGCGTCGCGCCGCGGCCGGCGCGCGGCCGAGATCACGCCGCCGGGGTCGGGCTGAACCGCCGGGTGATCCAGGTCGCGACGCCGATCGCGCGATCCGCGGCGGCGTAGATCGGCGGGTAGACGACCCGCGGCTGGCCGCGCTCGACCGCGATCGCGATCAGCTCGGCCATGCGCGCGGCGTCGCCCATCGGCAACAGCCGGGCGATCAGGCTCGGCTTGAGCTGGGCCCGGGCGTTGCGCTCGAGCGCCGACGCGACCGGCCCCGGGTAGACCGTGACGACGTGGACCCCGGCCGGCGCGAGCTCGAGGTGCGCGATCTCCGACGCCATCGCCAGCCCGGCCTTGGCGCCGCCGTAGTACGCGCAGCCGCGCAGCGGCACGCGCCCGGCCATGCTCGCCACGTTGATGAGCACGCCGCGACCGCGCGCGGCCATCGTCGGCGCCGCCAGGCTCATCAGCCGCAGCGGGCTGGTCAGATCGATGTCGAGGATCCGCTGCGCCACGTCCCAGGGGGTGCCGGCGACGCTGCGCACGTCCATGATGCCGGCGCAGTTGACCAGCCCATCGACCGGACCGCCCGCCGCGATCAGCTCGTCCCAGCGCGCCGGCAGCTCGGCCGGCCGCGCCAGATCCCAGCGCCAGGTCCGGGCGTCAGCCACGGTCGCCGCCGCCCGCGCCAGGCCGGCGTCGTCGACGTCGATCAGCTCGAGCCGCACGCCCGGGTGACGCGCCGCGAGCTGCGCGGCGACCGCGCCGCCGATGGCGCCCGCGGCGCCGGTGATGACCACGTGCTCGAGGCGAGGGCGAGGCATGGCGGCATCATGCCTCTGCCGGCGCGGTCGCGGGGAGCTCCGGATCGCCACAGGGGCGCGGTCAGGCGGCGGCGGCGACCGCGCGCAGATCGGCCGGGCGCACGACCTGGTACGCGGGCGCCGCGGTGACGCCGAGGCGGCGGCGCACCTCGGCCAGCGGCAGCGGCACGAGCGCCTCCCAGTCCTGGGCCGGCAGCCACGCCGCGGCGCGCCCGCGCTTGAACCCGTCGACGATCAGCCGCCACAGCGCGGCGCGCTGGCCGCGATCGGGCTGGCCGTGGGCCTTGGCCAGCGCCGCCGCGACGATCAGCGCCACGCCCGGGTTCCAGGTCTGCGCCAGGATGAACGCGAGCAGCACCGCCTCGCCGACGACGTCGCCCTTGTAGCCGGTGACCGCGTGCCACAGGTCGTGGGTGTCGCGCATCCGATCCTGGAGGTACGCCTGCTCGCTCGAGCGCGCGGGACGGTCGGCGCGATCGGCGCGGTCGCTGGCCGCGCGGATGCCGGCGGCCGAGATGCCCTCGGACTCGACGAACGCCAGGTAGGCGCGCCCGAGGCTGTCGGCCGGCAGCTCGCGCAGGCGCGCGCGATCCTCGAGGACCGCGACGATGTCGGGGCGCTCGGCCAGGATCCGCGCGCCGGTGGGCGACGCCCGGAAGCGGCGGTGCAGCAGCCCGGGCGCGGGCCCCGACAGCGCGTCGATGATGGTGAAGACCTGCGGCAGGTCCTCGGGGTCGGCGAGCAGCGCGCGGATGGCGGCGAGGGCGCGGCGGGGCTGGAGCGGTGCGTGCGTCGATTCCATGAGCGGGACCTCCCAATTGCTGACAACAATGTAGATAGCGCCTACAATCTTGTCAATAGTGATCGGACGTGGGACCGTCGGCCATGGTCAGCAAGCCGGTCCGCCGCACGCGCACGGCGCCCGCCCCGCGCGGCCGCAAGCGCCGGACCGCCGACGAGGCCCGGGGGGCGATCCTCGACGCCGCGGAGCAGCGCCTGATCGCCGCCGGCCCGGCCGGCATCCGGCTCCAGGACGTCGCCGCCGATGTCGGCGTCGCGCACCCGACGGTCCTGCACCACTTCGGCAGCCGCGAGGCCCTGGTCGCCGCGGTGGTCGAGCGGGTGATCGCGGCGCTGCACGCCGAGGTGCTCGAGGCGATCGCCCGGGCCCCGGCGGGCGAGGACACCCTGACCGCGCTGCTCGAGCGGGTCGCGACGGTCCTGCGCGCGCGCGGGCACGGCCGGGTGCTCGCGTGGCTGGCGCTGTCGGGCCACGGCGCCGAGCTCCCCGAGCCGCGGTTCGCGAGCATCGTCGGCGCCGCCCACGCCCGGCGGATCCAGCAGCGCGGGCCCGGGCCGGTGCCGCCGCTCGAGGACACCGCGTTCACGATCCTGCTGGCGCTGCTGGCGCTGTTCGGCGACGCGCTGCTCGGCGACGAGCTGGCGCGCGGCGCCGGGCTCGGCGACCCAGCCCAGGTGGGCGCGCGGTTCCGCGCGTGGCTGGCCCGGGTCCTGATGGATCAGCTCGCGCGCGGGTGACCCGCCCGGCGCGCGGCTCGGCGGCTCAGCGGCTCGGCGGGTCAGCGAATCAGGCGGGTCAGCGAATCAGCGCGGCGGCGGATCCGCGGTTCGGCGGATCCGCGGATCGGCGGCTCAGCGAATCAGCGCGGCGGCGGATCCGCGGATCGGCGGCTCAGCGTATCAGCGCGGCCGCGGATCGGCGGCTCAGCGTATCAGCGCGGCCCCGGATCAGCAGATCAGCAGATCAGCGGATCACTCGTCGCGCCAGAGCGCGATGCCGCCGGTCAGGCCGGCCAGGTTCGACGTGATCCGGACGTTGTCGGGCAGCTCGAGCTTGATGTGGCGCGCGTTGCCGCCGCCGAGGTAGAGCACGCGCGGGTTCCAGATCGGCAGGATCTGGCGGACGACCTTGCCGACCCGCTTGTTCCACTTCTTCTTGCCGATGTCGTCGAGGGCGCGGTCGTCGACGTAGTCCTCGTACGTGCCGCGCTTGCCGAACGGGTGGTGGGCCAGCTCGAGGTTGGGCACGTAGCGCCCGTCGAGGAACAGCGCGCAGCCGAGCCCGGTCCCGAACGTCAGCACCATCTCGACGCCGCGGCCCTCGATCACGCCGTAGCCCTGGACGCCGGCGTCGTTGAGCACGCGCGCCGGGCGCTCGCAGCGGTCGGCGAGCGCCCGGGCCAGGTCGAAGTCGGCCCAAGCCGGGTCGAGGTTGGGCGCCGTGCGGACGACGCCGTCGACGACGACGCCGGGGAACCCGACGCTGATCCGCTCGAACTCGCCGAGCGGCGCGATCAGCGCGACCAGCGCGGCCACGACCGCGTCGGGGGTGGCCGGCCGCGGGGTGTCGACCCGGGCGCGCTCGGACAGGGGCACGCCGTCGGGGCCGAGCACCATGGCCTTGAGCCCGGTGCCGCCGATGTCGATGGCCAGCGTGCGCGGTCGGGTCGGTTCGGGGAGCATGGCCGGCAGTGTCGCACGCGCCGGCCCGTCGATCAGCGCCACTCGTCGATCAGGTTGGCGACCAGCGCGGTCCACCCGGTCTGATGGCTGGCGCCGATGCCGGCGCCGTCGTCGCCGTTGAAGTACTCGAAGAACAGCAGGTGATCGCGCCAGCGCGGGTCGTCGGCGAACCGCGCCTCGCCGCCGAACACCGGTCGCCGGCCGTGCTCGTCGAGCAGGAAGATGGCGATCAGCCGGCGGGCGACGTCCCGGGCCATCGCCTGGAGCCCGATCGGCGCGCCGTCCGAGCCCGGGGCGCAGATCGTGTGGCCGGGCCCGAGCGCGGTGGCGAGCTTGCGCAGCGACTCGATCACCAGGAACGTCGTCGGGAACCAGATCGGTCCGCGCCAGTTCGAGTTGCCGCCCTTGAGCTTCGACGACGACTCGGCCGGCTCGTAGCCGACGCGGCGACCGTCGAGCACGAACGGCGCCGCGGCGTGGGCCTTCGACAGCGAGCGGACGCCGAACCGCGACAGGAACTCGCGCGGGTCGTAGACGCGGCCGAGGATGCGATCGAGCTGCCGGGTGTCGACGACCGTCAGCAGGTAGGTGAGCTGGCCGTCGGGGCCGGCGACGGGGTGGATGACCTCGGCCACCAGCTCGCGGCGGTTGGCGAGGAACCACTCGAGGTTCGCGGTGAACTCCTTGAACGGCGCGATCCACGCGGACTCGAGCCGCTCGACCGCGAACAGCGGGATCAACCCGACCATCGACCGCACCCGGAACCGCTGGAACCGACCGTCGGGGTGGCGGAGCACGTCGTAGAAGAAGCCGTCGCGCTCGTCGAACAGCGCGTGGTCGCGGCCGCCCATGTGCTTCATCGCGTGGGCGACGTAGACGTAGTGCTGCAGGAACTTGGTCGCCAGGCCCTCGTAGGCGCGGTTGTCCTTGGCCAGCTCGAGCGAGATCCGCATCAGGTTGAGGCAGAACATCCCCATCCAGCCGGTGGCGTCGGCCTGCTCGAGGACCGAGCCGTCGTTCGAGTCCTCGCTGCGATCGAGCACGGTGATGTTGTCGAGGCCGAGGAAGCCGCCCTCGAACACGTTGTTGCCGTCGTGGTCGACCTTGTTGACCCAGCTCGCGAAGTTGAGCAGCAGCTTGTGGAAGCACTTCTCGAGCCACTCGCGATCGGCGACGCCGCTGCGGATCCGGTCCATGTTGTAGACCCGCCACACCGCCCAGGCGTGGACCGGCGGGTTGAGATCGCTGAACTCCCACTCGTAGGCGGGGATCTGGCCGCTCGGGTGCTGGAACTGCTCGAACAGCAGGAGCCACAGCTGGTCCTTGGCGAACCGCGGGTCGACCAGCGCGAACGGGACGCACTGGAACGCCAGGTCCCAGGCCGCGAACCACGGGTACTCCCACTTGTCGGGCATCGACATCACCCGCATCGAGTTCAGGTGCCGCCAGCGGGCGTTGCGGCCGGCGCGGCGGGCCGCGGGCGGCGGCGCCGCGGGGTCGTCGCCGTCGAGCCAGCGGGCCACGTCGAACAGGTAGCTCTGCTTGGTCCAGAGCAGGCCGGCCAGCGCCCGACGCTGCACGAGGCGCTCGTCGGCCGTCGCGGTCGGCGGCGCCAGCCGGTCGTAGAAGACGTCGGCCTCGGCCTGACGGCGCGCGATGATCGCGTCGACGTCGGCCAGCGGATCGGCGGTCGCGGTGTCGGTGAACCGCAGCCGGACGGTGACGCTGCCGCCGGCCGGGACCTCGTGGCGGTAGTGCAGCGCGGCCTTGGTCCCGCCCGGCGTCGGCGCGAGCGCGTCGGCCTCGCCCTCGCACAGCGCCCGGTGGAACGCGTCCTTGGTGTACGGCGACCGGCTCTCGTGCCCCGGCCCGTACGCGCGCGCGCCGTGGGTCTCGTTGTCCGTGAACAGCGCCGCGCCGGCCGCCGGGCCGTAGAGCCAGCGCGTGCCCAGGGCGCCCGGCGGCATGTCGCGATCGTGCGCGCCCTCGTCGTCGTCAGCGCGCAGCCCGAGCACGCCCGGCGCCGCGGGCGCGGTGGTGATCGTCGGCGTCGGCCGCGGCGCCGCCTCCCAGCTCCAGGTGTTGCGGAACCACAGGGTCGGCAGGACGTGCAGCGGCGCCGCCGCCGGGCCGCGGTTGTGGGCGGTGATGCGGATGACCAGATCGTCGGTCGTGGCCTTGGCGTACTCGATGAAGATGTCGAAGTAGCGATCGCCCTCGAACACGCCGGTGTCGAGCAGCTCGTACTCGGGCCCCTGCCCGGCCCGGCGCTGGTTCTCGTCGATCAGCTGCTGGTACGGGAACGCCGCCTGCGGGTACTTGTAGAGCAGGCACATGTACGCGTGGCTCGGCGTGTTGTCGACGTGGAAGTAGTACTCCTTGACGTCCTCGCCGTGGTTGCCCTCCTCGGGGTTGACCCCGAACAGGCGCTCCTTGAGGTGCGGGTCGCGCTCGTTCCAGAACGCCGGCGCGAAGCACAGGAGCTGGTAGCGATCGCAGATGCCGGCGAGGCCGTCCTCGCCCCAGCGGTAGGCCTTGGCGCGCGCGGTGTCGTAGGTCAGGTGGCGCCAGGCGTCGCCCGCGGCCGAGTAGTCCTCGCGCACGGTGCCCCACGCGCGGTCCGCGACGTACGGCCCCCAGCGCCGCCAGCCGCTGGTGTCGTCGACCAGCTCGTGCACCCGCTGGCGCTCGCGATCGTCGTCGGGGCCTGCCGCCGGTGGAGCCGTCACCGATCAGCAATACCACCGCCGCCGGTCGTTGAGCGCGCCGGAGGCGTGCCTGGATGCCGCGCGGGTGAGATGGTCGAGCGCGAGACGCAACCCGGAGGACAGCATGCAGATCGGGATGATCGGACTCGGACGGATGGGCGCGAACATGGCGCGCCGGCTGATGCGCGGCGGGCACCAGTGCGTGGTCTACGACCGCAGCCCCGCCGCCGTGGCGACGATGGCCGCCGAGGGCGCCACCGGCGCCGCCTCGCTGGCGGCGTTGATCAAGGGCCTGGCCCAGCCGCGCGCGGTCTGGGTCATGGTCCCGTCGGGCGGCCCGACCGAGTCGACGATCGCCGAGCTCGGTGAGCTGCTCGATCCCGGCGACGTGATCATCGACGGCGGCAACTCGTTCTTCAAGGACGACGTCCGGCGGGCCCAGGCGCTGGCCGACAAGAAGATCGAGTACGTCGACGCCGGCACCAGCGGCGGCGTGTTCGGCCTCGAGCGCGGCTACTGCCTGATGGTCGGCGGCGCGCCCGCGGTGGTCGCGCGCCTCGATCCGATCCTCAAGACCCTGGCGCCGGGCCGCGGCACCGCCGAGCCCACGCCCAACCGCACCAGCGCCGGCACCGCCGAGGAGGGCTACCTGCACTGCGGCCCGGCCGGCAGCGGCCACTTCGTCAAGATGATCCACAACGGGATCGAGTACGGCATCATGCAGGCGCTGGCCGAGGGCTTCGACATCATGAAGGGCGCGGCCAACCCGACCGTGCCCGAGGCCCACCGCTACCAGCTGCCGGTCGCCGAGATCGCCGAGGTCTGGCGGCGCGGCAGCGTGCTGAGCTCGTGGCTCGTCGACCTGACCGCGAACGCGCTGGCCGAGGATCCCGCGCTGGCCAGGTTCGAGGGCTACGTGCCCGACTCGGGCGAGGGCCGCTGGACCGTGATGACCGCGGTCGAGGAGGCGGTGCCGGCCGACGTGATCACCGCGGCGCTCTACACCCGGTTCCGCTCGCGCATGGCGCAGTCGTTCGCCGAGAAGGTGCTGTCGGCGATGCGGGCCCAGTTCGGCGGCCACACGGAGCGCCCCTCGTGACCGCGCCGACCCGGTCGCGCCCGTCGACGGTGCCGCCGCCCACCGATCACTCGTCGGTGGTCGGGGAGATCCTCGGCGAGGGCGGCAGCAAGCGCCGCCGCCCCGAGCCGTGCGCGATCGTGATCTTCGGCGTCACCGGCGACCTGGCCAGCCGCAAGCTCGCGCCCGCGCTGTACAACCTGATGGTCGATCGCGCGCTGGCCGAGCCGACCGTGATCATCGGCGTGAGCCGCGGCGCGCTGACCCCGGCCGAGCTCGCCGCCAAGCTGGCCGGCCCGATGGCGGCGCACTCGCGCCAGCCGGTCGAGCCGGCCGCGTGGGACAAGTTCGCCGCGACGCTCGACTACGTCGGCGGCGAGTTCACCGACGACGCCACCTACGTCGCGCTCAAGGCCCGGCTCGAGGCCGCGACCGCGAAGGGCACCCGCGGCAACCGGGTGTTCTACCTGTCGACGCCGCCGTCGGTGTTCCCGGTGGTCCTGCAGAAGCTGCACCAGCACGGCCTGACCGAGCGCAAGGATCAGCGCGGCGGCGGCCCGTCGTGCCGGGTCATCGTCGAGAAGCCGTTCGGGCACGACCTCGCGAGCGCGCGCGCGCTCAACGAGATGATCGGCGGCTACCTGCACGAGAGCCAGATCTACCGGATCGATCACTACCTCGGCAAAGAGACCGTCCAGAACATCCTGGTGCTGCGCTTCGGCAACTCGATCTTCGAGCCGCTGTGGAACCGCAACCACATCGACTACGTCGAGATCACCGCGGCCGAGTCGATCGGCATCGAGGGCCGCGGCGCGTTCTACGAGGCCACCGGCGTGGTCCGCGACATCATCCAGAACCACCTGCTCCAGGTGATGTCGCTGGTGACGATGGAGGTGCCGGCGTCGTTCGCGCCCGACGACATCCGCGACGAGAAGGCCCAGCTGCTGCGCTCGGTGCGCCCGCTGACGCTCACCGAGGTCGCCAACGACTGCGTGCGCGGCCAGTACCGCGGCTACCGCGACGAGGCCGGGGTCGCGGCCGACTCGCAGACCCCGACCTACGCGGCGATGCGGCTGATGATCGACAGCTGGCGCTGGCAGGGCGTCCCGTTCTACCTGCGGGCCGGCAAGCGGCTGGCCGAGCGCCTGACCGAGGTCGCGATCCACTTCAAGTCGGTGCCGCTGGTGCTGTTCAAGGACGAGGCCGCCGGCAGCGTGCTGCAGCCGGCGGTGCTGACGCTGCGGATCCAGCCGCACGAGGGCATCTCGCTGCGGTTCGTCGCCAAGGTGCCGGGCGAGCAGATCTCGGTCGGCAACGTGGTCATGACGATGACCTACGCCGACGCGTTCAAGCGGCCGATCGCCGAGGCCTACGAGCGGCTGCTGCTCGACTGCATGCGCGGCGACGCGACCTTGTTCAACCGGCGCGACTCGGTCGATCGCGCGTGGGCGCTGATCCAGCCGCTCCTGCAGGTCTGGGAGGCCACGCCCGGCGTCCACTTCTACGAGCCCGGCAGCGCCGGCCCGGCCGCCGCCGACGAGCTGATGGGGCGGACCGGCCACAGCTGGCACGAGCTGGTGCCGCCGGCCTGACCGGCCGCGCGCGCGGCGGCGCGCCACCCGCGCCCCGCCGTCGACCCGCCGTCGACCCGCCGTCGACCCGCCGTCGACCCGCCGTCGACCCGCCGCCGACCCGCCGTCGACCCGCCGCCGACCCGCCGTCGACCCGCCGTCTACCCGCCGCCGGCCAGCGCCGGCTACCCGCCGCCGGCCAGCGCCGGCTCGGTCGACACCAGCGCCGCGGCGGTCGGCGTCCCGCCCAGCGTGATCAGGCCGTCGCCGGCCACCACGGTCGCGAGCACGGTCACGCGATCGTCGACGGCCAGCGCCCACTCGAGGCACTGCGCGTGGAGCATGAACGTGCCGGCCCGGGGCACCACCTCGATCAGGTCGTCGATGGTCACGGCGTGGGCGAGGTCGACGATCGCCGCGCCGGTGGCGTCGACCACGACGAACCGCACGCCCGCGGTCACCGCCTCGGTCACCCGGCCTTCGGCGTCGCGGGCCTGGGCCGCGACGAACACGCACGGCCGGCCGGTGTAGGTCGCCGGGAACGGCTGCTCGGCGTCACCGCGCGACGCCATCGTCCGCAGCGTCACCACCTGGGCCCGCTCGGGGCCGTCGTAGGGCCGCACCCGGCCGCAGATCCGTGCGCGCGCGCCGACCTCGAGCGCGGCGATCGCGGTGATCGGGGCGGTGGCCAGGGCCCGCCGCCGCCGCTGCCGGATCATGAACGGCCACAGCACCGGCGCCCTACCCGACGGCCTCAGTTCGCGTCGTCGACCGGCGCCGGCGCCGACTCGTAGGTGATCGCGACCGCGCCGTCGACGAAGTCGATCTTGGCGACGCCGCCGTGGACCAGCGCCCCGAACAGGATCTCGTTGGCCAGCGGCTTCTTGATCGTGTCGGCGATGATGCGGGCCATCGGCCGCGCGCCCATGGCCTGGTCGTAGCCCTTCTCGGCGAAGTGCGCGAGCGCGGCCGGGGTCACGTCGAGCTGGACCTTCTTGGCCGCGAGCTGGCCCTCGAGCTCGTCGACGAACTTCTGCGCGACCTGCTTGATGACCTCGGGCGGCAGGCCCTCGAAGAACACCACCGCGTCGAGGCGGTTGCGGAACTCGGGCGTGAACATGCGCTCGAGCGCGCCCTTGCCGGCCTTGGGATCGCCGCCCTCGCCGCCGCCGAACCCGAGCTTGGTCGCCGCCATCTCGCGGCTGCCCACGTTCGACGTCATGATCAGCACGACGTTGCGGAAGTCGGCCTTGCGGCCGTTGTTGTCGGTCAGCGTCGCGTGGTCCATCACCTGCAGCAGGATGTTGAACAGGTCGGGGTGGGCCTTCTCGATCTCGTCGAGCAGGAGCACGCAGTACGGGTGCTTGTTGATCGCGTCGGTGAGCAGGCCGCCCTGGTCGAAGCCGACGTAGCCGGGCGGCGCGCCGATCAGCCGCGACACCGTGTGCTTCTCCATGTACTCCGACATGTCGAAGCGCAGGAACTCGACGCCCATCGTCTTGGCCAGCTGCTTGGCCAGCTCGGTCTTGCCGACGCCGGTGGGGCCCGCGAACAGGAAGTTGCCGGTCGGCTTGTCGGGGTGGCCCAGGCCGGCCCGCGACAGCTTGATCGCGGTGGTGATCTGCTCGATGGCCTGGTCCTGGCCGAAGATGCTGCGGCGCAGATCGGTCTCGAGGTGGGCGAGCTTGTCGCGATCCGACACCGACACCGACCGCGGCGGGATCCGCGCCATCTTCGACACGACCTCCTCGATCAGGTCCGGCCGGATCTCGGCCGGGCGATCGGCCTCGGCCATCAGCCGGACCCGGGCCCCGGCCTCGTCCATCACGTCGATGGCCTTGTCGGGCAGGTGCGAGCCGTTGATGTGCCGGGCCGACAGCTCGGCGGCCGCGGCGATCGCGGCGTCGGAGAACTTCACCTGGTGGTGGTCCTCGTAGCGCGACCGCAGGCCCTTCAGGATCTCGATGGCCTCGGCCACGCTCGGCTCGCCCACGTCGATGCGCTGGAACCGCCGGGTCAGCGCGCGGTCGCGCTCGAACGAGTTGCGGTAGTCCTTGAACGTCGTCGAGCCGATGCACCGGAGCTCGCCGTTGGCGAGCGCGGGCTTGAGCATGTTGGCCGCGTCCATCGTCCCGCCCGAGGTCGCGCCGGCGCCGACGATCGTGTGGATCTCGTCGATGAACAGGATCGCCTTGGGGTCCTGGGACAGGACCTCGATGACCGCCTTGAGGCGCTCCTCGAAGTCGCCGCGGAACCGGGTCCCGGCCAGCACCGCGGTCATGTCGAGCGCGAACACCCGGTTGTCGGCCAGCGCCGCCGGCACCTGCTTGTCGTTGATCCGCAGCGCCAGGCCCTCGGCCAGCGCGGTCTTGCCGACGCCGGGCTCGCCGATCAGCAGCGGGTTGTTCTTCCGCCGGCGGCACAGCACCTGGATCATCCGCTCGAGCTCGGCGGCGCGCCCGATCAGCGGATCGATCTTGCCCTCGGCGGCCCGCGCGGTCAGGTCGACGCAGAAGCTCTCGAGCGGGTTCTTGACCTTGGCGCCCTCCTCGGCGTCGCCGTCCTGCTCGACGCCGCGGGCGCGCGGCACGACGCCGGCGCCGGGATCGACCTTGGACACGCCGTGGCTGATGTAGTTGATGACGTCGAAGCGGGTCACGCCCTGCTTCTCGAGCAGGTAGACCGCGAAGCTGTCGCGCTCGCGGTACATCGCGACCAGCAGGTTGCCCGAGGTCATCTGGGCCCGGCCGGCGCCCTGGACGTGCATCGCGGCGCGCTGGAACACCCGCTGGAACGCCAGCGTCTGGTCGGGCCCCGACTCCTCGTCCTCGGGCAGCGGCTCGACCGAGTCGGTCAGGAACTGCTCGAGCTCGGCCCGCAGCTTGTCGGCGTCGCCGCCGCACTTGCCGACCACGTCGATCGCCGACGGGTCTTCGAGCATGGCCAGGAGCAGGTGCTCGAGGGTGAGGTACTCGTGGCGCCGGCGACGGGTGTCGGCGACGGCGCGCTGGAGCGTGGCGGACAGATCGGGTGACAGCATGGTGGTCCCTACTCGCTCGGCTCGATCGAGAGCTGCAGCGGGTACTCGTTCGAGCGGGCGAGCTGGACGGTCTTCTGGACCTTGGTCTCGGCGATCTCGAAGGTGTAGACGCCGGCCACGCCGACGCCCTGGTTGTGCACGTGGGTCATGATGGCCAGGGCGTCGGGCTCGCTGCGCTGGAACACCGTCTGCAGCACGAACACGACGAACTCCTTGGTCGTGTAGTCGTCGTTGTGCAGCAGCACCTTGTACATCGGCGGCTTCTTGGTGCGGGTGCGCTCCTCGAGCGCGACCCCGCTGTCCTGCTTGGGCGCGGGGCGGTTCGGCTTCTTGTCGTCGCCGCTGGCGCGCACGGGCGTGCGGGCGGCGACAAACGCGGCGGTCGTCATGGCCATCACTATAGCGGCAAGATCTAGCCCGAGCGCAGGCCCCGACCACCCGGACGATCGGGCAGTGGACACGCGGCCCGGGCTAGCCCAGCCTGGCCCAGCTAGCCCGGGGTCGTGGCCGCCACGGGCGGCGCGGTCCGCCAGGTCGCGGCGGCGATGCGGTCGGCCAACTCGGCGAAGTCGCGGTACGCCTGCTGTGCAGCCGCGGCGTGGGAGCCGAGCGCGCCATCGCCCGCGCGAAGCAAGAAGATCGGCTTGCGCGCTTCCTGTGCCAACGGCATCAGGCTGCGGTAGTGCTTCACGATCCCGAGACAGTTCGCGTCCTCGGACGGATCGTCGGTACCCGCGGTCGTCCCCAGGACGCTTCCGGCGTAGGTGGCAGGGATCCGCCGCATCCAGCGGTCGTACGCCCTCGTTGGACGCCCACCTTGGACCGCGTGCTGGCTCAACACATACCCCGCAGCGACCATGCGGCCGGCCGGGAGCACCAACTGCGGGTCCTTGCTCTCCCGCACGCGCTTGGCCCAGTCCTCCCTCGATTCCTGCAGCCAACGCCCGAGATTCTCGATGCCGGCGAGCGAGAACAGGTCTGCCCCCAACGGCATCACGACGTGATCAGACGCCACCAGCGCCGACCGGTTGATCGCGCCCAGGCTGGGCCCGACGTCCGCCAAGACCACGTGCGCATCGACCTTGTCTGCGGCCCCTTGCATCAGCTCCCAGAAGGCCTTCACCACCTTGAACCCGCCGGGCTTGCCGTCCAGGCACTTCAGCCAGTTCTCGGCGAGGTCGCTCTCGAACGCAGCCAAGCGGGGGGTCCCGATGAGCGCCGAGAGGTTGCGCCCGACTGCCTCCACGTGAGGCGTGCCCAGCCCGCCGTCCCGGTCGATCATCTGTCTGATCGGATCGAAGACGGTGCGCCCTCGTTCCGGTTCCCACAACCGCTCGATCTCGTCGTCGTCGAACATCATGGCCGTCAGGTTGGCCTGGGGGTCGAGGTCCGCGACGAGCACGCGCGTCCCTTGCAGCGCGTACATCCACGCCAGATGGTAGACGAGCGATGTCTTGCCGACTCCACCCTTGTTGTTGAAGAACGTCACCACTGGGGTCATGGCCGCCTCCAGACCGTGATCAGCGTCCTCGCCGTATCGAGGTCGGGCTTGAGCGGAGGGTTCCCGTTCCGCTCCAGTTCCTTGTTGGCAAGGAACAACCCACGACCGAAGCTCTGGACGAGGCCGAGATCCTTCATGGCAGATGCGAGGTACCGATTTCGGTAGTCGGTCACGCCTGTGCCGAAGTTCTCGCGCGTCACACGGCCGAACGGTCCGCCGGGGTTGTCAATCTCGATGCGATCGGTGAACCAGTGGATGCGGATCGGCGCGTGCGTCCCGTCGTAGGCCCGATGCATCACCGCGTTGCGGAACAACTGCCGGAGTGCGTTGATCGGGTAGTCGGGTGACGTGGTCGCGACCGCAACATCGGCGTAGCGCAGCGGCACACGGATATGGCTGTCGAGCACTTCCTCGACTCGCCGCACGACCTCCGGAATCCTCCCCGTGATCTCCTTCTGATCGACAAGGTCGGACGTCTGCTCGGTGCCAGCGAACCGCAGAAACTGGACGAACGCACCCGGGATCCACCGGGTCGGATCGATCCCGAGGATGAGGACGCCGAGCGTGGTCGGTGTTCCATCGGGCGCGGCCATCCGATGGCCGATCAGTTGCGTCTGAAGGTCACGATGGTTCTCGGCTAGAATCTCCGGAGCCACCGCACCGGGAAGATACGACGACCGAAAGTACTCAACGTCGATCTCGCTCCCCGGAACGAACGAAAGTGGCTGGATATCGAATGGGAGATGCGTTCCACCGCGCCGCTCGACCAGTCGCTGCTCTTGTTCCCACGTCGCGATCGCCCGCGTTGGGCCGGTCCGGATCCACGTCCGGCCATCGTACCGGACAGGCGGCGCTGAGGAGGGCTCCACCACGATGACCGCGACGGCGTTGCCGTCGATGACCTGTCGTGACACCTGGATCGCCGGCCTCGGCACGATCTTCGTATCATTTGGGATCTGGCCGAGCTTGGACAGCAACGGGTCGTCCACCACCAACCCCGAAAAAGCTCGGTCCTTGTCACGCTGGCCGAGCACGATGACCCCGGGCTTCCGGTAGCCTGGGTAGTCGTTCGCGAAGGCACAGATCGCCTGGCGGACCTTCTCGGGGACGTCGCCCGCGTACGTCTCCTTGCGCTCGACGCGATCGGTCTCCGGCTCCCCCAAGAGGGCTTGGATCTCGGCGTCGGTCATCTCGTCCCAGTCATCCTACCGCCGACCGATGCCTTGCGGTACACCCCGACCCATGACCATCGACGCTGGCGCCGCCCGCACCCAGATCGACGCGACCTTCGCCGACAGCATCGTCCCGACCCTGGTCGAGTACATCGGCATCCCCAACAAGTCGCCGATGTTCGACCCGCAGTGGCGCGAGCACGGCCACATGGCCCGCGCGGTCGAGCTCCTGGCGGGCTGGGCCAAGGCCCACCTGCCCGCCGGCGCGACGCTCGAGGTGGTCCAGGTCGAGGACCGGACGCCGGTCATCTTCATCGACGTGCCCGGCAGCGACCCGACCGGGGCCCGCGCCGGCGACACCGTGCTGCTGTACGGCCACCTCGACAAGCAGCCCGAGATGACCGGCTGGGAGGAGGGCCTGGGCCCGTGGACGCCGGTCTTGCGCGGCGACCGGCTCTACGGCCGCGGCGGCGCCGACGACGGCTACGCGATCTTCGCCAGCCTGACGGCGCTCAACGTGCTCCAGCAGCAGGGCCGGCCGTTCGCGCGCTGCTGCGTGCTGATCGAGGCGTGCGAGGAGTCGGGCAGCTTCGATCTGCCGGCGTACATCGAGCACCTGGCGCCGCGGATCGGCACGCCCAGCCTGGTGGTGTGCCTCGACTCGGGCTGCGGCAACTACGAGCAGCTCTGGTGCACGACCTCGCTGCGCGGCCTGGTGCTGGGCACGCTCGAGATCAGCCTCCTGCGCGAGGGCGTCCACTCGGGCGACGGCTCGGGCGTGGTGGCGTCGAGCTTCCGGATCGCGCGCCAGCTGCTCGAGCGGCTCGAGGACAACCTCACCGGCGCGATCCGACCGACCGAGCTGTACGCGACGATCCCGCGCGACCGGATCGAGCAGGCGGCCCGCGCCGCCGACGTGCTCGGCGACGAGGTCTGGTCGAAGTTCCCGCTGCAGCCCGGGGTCGCGCCGATCTCGAAGGACGCGGCCGAGCTGATCATCAACCGCACCTGGCGCCCGGCGCTGGCGGTGACCGGCGCCGAGGGCCTGCCGGCGATCGGCAACGCCGGCAACGTGATGCGGCCGTCGACCTCGCTCAAGCTGTCGCTGCGGGTGCCGCCGACGGTCGATCCCGACGCCGCGCTGGCCCGGGTCAAGGAGCTGCTCGAGGCCAACCCGCCCTACGGCGCCAAGGTCACCTTCCACGCCGGCGGCGCCAACGGCGGCTGGAACGCGCCGGCGCTGGCGCCGTGGCTCGAGGGCGCGCTCGAGGCCGCCAGCGCCACCCACTTCGGCAAGCCGCCGGTGTCGATGGGCGAAGGCGGGTCGATCCCGTTCATGGGCATGCTCGGCCAGCGCTTCCCCGAGGCGCAGTTCTTCATCACCGGCGTGCTCGGCCCGGGCTCGAACGCCCACGGCCCCAACGAGTTCCTGGACATCCCGATGGCCAAGAGGCTGACCGCCTGCGTCGCCGACGTGATCGCGCGCCACGCGACGCGCTGATCGGGCGGCGCCGATCGCGGCGCGCGGCGCCGGTCGGTCACCTCGTCGGTCGAGCACCGGTCCACGCGGCGAGCGCCTCGCGTCGTCGGTGGAGCTCAGCGGGGCGTGCGCACCAGCGGGTGTTGCTGGTCGCGGCCCAGCGTGCCGCCGGCGCTGGCGACCAGCAGGCGCCCCTGCGCGGCGTCGCCGACGCGCCAGGCCTCCAGGAGGTCCACGTCGGATCCCACCCGGCGATCGGATCACCAGGCTCGACGACACGGTGCCCGCGCGGCTTGCGTCGGCGGCGCTCCGGCGGCCATGATCCCCGTCGAAGATGCGCCCGGCCGAGCGCTACCGACTGATCGAGCGGCTCGGCGAGGGGTCGATCGGGGTCGTGCACCGCGCGCTCGACCTCGCGACCGGCCGCGAGGTGGCGCTGAAGATCATGCCGCGCGCGCGCGGCGCCACCAACCTGCGCGGCGAGTTCGTCGCGCTGGCCCGGCTGCGCCACCCCAACATCGTCTCGGTGCTCGACTACGGCCTGACCGACGCTGGCGACGAGTACTTCACGATGGAGCTGATCGCCGGGCCCAGCCTGACCGCGGCGGTGGGGCCGGTCACCGCCCACCGGATCTGGGCGCTGCTCGGCGGCGTGCTCGACGCGCTGGCCACCGTCCACGGCGCCGGCATGGTCCACGCCGACCTCAAGCCGTCGAACATCCTGGTCGACGGCGCGTCGCTCCTGCACGCGCCCGGGCGCTCGGCGCGTCTGGCCGACTTCGGCCTCGTGACGCAGCTGGTCGATCCCGGCGGCGCCACCGCCCGCGGCACGATCGGCTACGCCGCGCCCGAGGCGTGGTCGGGGCGCCTCGATCCTCGCTCGGATCTGTACTCGTTCGGCGTCGTGCTGTGGCAGCTGGTGCTGGGCAGCCGCCCGTTCGTGGGCGCGACGCCGCGCGCGGTGGTGGCGGCGCAGCGGGCCGGGCAGCACGCCGACCCGCGCACGCTCCGCCCCGATCTGCCGCCGGCGCTGGCCGAGCTGATGCTGGCGCTCGTCGATCCGGCGCCCGGCGCCCGCCCCGAGAGCGCCGAGGAGGTGCTCGACCGGTGGCGGGCGATCGCCGACGGCCTCGGCTACCGCGACATCGCCGAGCGGGCGCGGCCCGATCGCGCGGGCGCCGCGGCGCGCGCTGGCGCTGCCGACGCTGATCGGGCGCGACCGCGAGCTGGCCGAGCTCGAGCGGGCCTGGGCCGACGCCAAGGCCGGCCAGGGCGCGCCGATCGTGCTGGCCGGCGAGGCCGGCATCGGCAAGTCGCGGCTCCTGGCCGAGGTCGCGCTGCACGTGCAGCTCGACGGCGGCGAGGTGATCCGGCTGTCGGCGCGGGCCGGCGACGCGCCGTGGTCGGCGCTGCGGGCGCTGGCGCGCACGCTCCTGACCGTGGCCGGGCCGGCCTGGGCGCGCGCGGGCTCGACCGCGGGGCCGCAGGTGGCGGCGCTGTTCGACGACGGCGCGCCGCTGGCGCCGGGCCGCTGGGTGCTGGCCGAGGCGGTCGTCGAGCTGGTCGCGGCGGCCGCGGCGGTGCGGCCGCTGGCGATCCTCGTCGACGAGGCCGAGCTGGCGGCGGCGGCGGTCCAGGACGTGCTCGCGTACGTGGCGCGCGCGGTGCCGGACATGCCGGCGCTGATGGTGGTGGCCGGGCGCTCGCCCGAGCCGTCGGCGCGCCCGCCGCGCTCGCCGATCTCCGCGGCGGTGACCGCGGTCGCCCGCGGCCGTCGGCTCGAGCTGGTGCCGCTGGGCCAGTCGAGCTTCTACCAGCTGGTGGCGGCGGCGGTCGGCGCCGAGATCGCCGGGCGCCTGGCCGACGAGCTGCGCCGGGTCTCGGGCGGCAACCCCGGCCACGCGATCGCCACGCTCGACGCGATGATCGAGGCCGGCACGCTCGCGCGCCTGGGCGGGACCTGGACCGCCGCGCCCGAGCTGATCGTGCCGCTCCTGCCCGCGGCCCGGCAGAGCGCGCTCGGGCGCCTGTCGACGCTCACCGCCAGCGCGCGCGGGTTCCTGCGCGCGGCCGCGGTGCTGGGCGATCCGTTCGACCGCGAGCTCCTGGCGGCGATCCTCGGCATCGCCGCGCCGTCGGCGCCGTTCGCCGACGGCGTGCCCGAGCCGCTGACCGAGGGCCTGATCTCGGTGTCGACCCGCATCCCGGTGGCCGAGGTGATCGTCCTCGACGACGACGCCTCGCGCCGGGTCGCGATCGATCCCACGATCGACGAGGTCGACCTGGCGCTGGCCGACGCGGTCGCGGCCCGCGCGCTCACCGCCGATCCCGCGGCCGGCCAGTTCCGGTTCGCGCACAAGGAGCTGGCCGACATGCTCGGCCGCGAGCTGACGCCGGCCGCGCGCCTCGAGTACCACCGCCGCGCCGCGCTCGCCCTCGACGATCGCCTGGCCGCCGAGCAGCCGGTGGCCCCGGCGGCGATGGCGCGGCACCACCGCGCGCTCGGCGACGGCCTGCTGGCCGCGCGCTGGTGCCTGGCCGCCGCCGACGCCGCCGTGCGCGACGGCGATCTCCCGACCGCGGTGGCCCACGCCACCGACGCGCTGACGCTGGCCGATCCCGGCGACCAGCGGCCGCTCTTGCTGCGCGTCGCCGAGCTGGCCGGCCAGGCCGGCGAGCTCGAGCTGGCGCTGCACCACTACCGGCTGGCCGCCGACGGCGCCAGCCCCGCGGTCGGCGTCGTGATCGCGCTCGACATCGCCGACCTCGAGCGCCGCCGCGGCCACGCGGAGGCGGCGCTGCTCGCGGCCGCCGGCGCGCTGGTCACCGCGCGCCGCACCGGCGACCCGGCGCTCGAGGCGCGCTGCCACCTGCGGATCGCGTGGCTGTACGCGCACCGCGCCGACTACGCGCTGGCGTCGGACCACGCGTCGATCGGCCTGCCGCTGGCGCGCAAGGTCGGCGAGCGCACGCTCGAGATCGAGCTGGGCCGGGTCGCGGCGGCGATCGCCACCAGCGTCGGCGACCCGCGCCGCGCGCTGGCGCTGCTCGACGCCATGCCCGCGCCCGCCGCCGATCAGCCCCGGCTGATCGCGGGCATCGCCCACGAGCTCGGCCGCGCCGCGATCCAGGCCGGCGACTACCCGCGCGCGATCGAGGCGCTCGAGCGCGCGATCGCGGCGGCCGAGGCCGCGGGCGATCTGGAGCAGCGCGCGCGCTCGACCAACAACCTCGGCGCGGCCTGCTACTACCAGGGCGACTGGGGCCGGGCCCGTCGGCTGTGGCAGCAGTTCCGCCAGCAGAGCGAGCGCCAGGGCGATCGCATGGAGACCTTGCACGCGCTCAACAACCTGGGCTCGCTCTACCGCGACCTCGGCATGCTGGCCGACGCCCGCGCCGCGCTCGAGCGCGCCGGCGAGCTGGCCGAGCAGCTCGACGCGGCCCACATGGCGGCGATGATCCTCGCCAACCGCGGCGAGGTCGACGCGCGCGCCGGCGACCTCGGCGCCGCGCGCGAGCGCTACGAACGGGCCTTGTCGGAGTGCGTGCGCCTGGGCGCGCGCGAGGACGCGATCGAGACCCGCCGACGCCTGTCGGAGCTCGACCTCGCGGTCGGCCGCGTCGACGAGGCCCTGGCGCGCGCGCTCGAGGCCGCGCGCGACGCCAAGGACCTGGGCGCGCGGTTCGAGGAGGGCGTCCTGCACCGGGTCGCGGCCGCGGCGCTGCGCGCCCAGGGCGATCTCGACAGCGCCGCGTGGTTCGTCGATCGCGCGCGCGAGCTCTTGGCCGGGCTCGGCGCGCGCTACGAGCTGGCCCGGGTCGCGGTCGAGGCCGCCGAGCTCGCCCACGCCGGCGGCGATGACGCCAGGGCGCTCGTGCACCTCGGCGCCGCCGAGACCGAGTTCGCGACGCTCGGCGCGCGCTGGGATCTCGACCGGGTGCGGGGCCTGCGCCGGACCCTGGGCCCGCGCCCGGCCTCGGCCGCGCCGATCTCGGCCGCGGTGGCGGTGGCCCAGGCCGCGCTCGCCAGCGACCCCGACGGCGCGGTCGCGCTGGCGCTCGGGGGCGTGCTGGCGGCGTCGGGTTGCGACCGCGGCTTCGTGCTGACGCTCGACGGCAGCGGCCGGCCCCAGATCCGCGCCCGCCACCACGGCGCCCACGCGCGCGGCTTCGATCGCGGCGACGCCGACGTGTCGGGCACGATCGTCCGCAAGGTCGCGGCCACCGGCCAGGCGGTGGCGGTGGCCGACGCCGTGCTCGACGCCGACCTGCGCGAGCAGTCCAGCGTCGTGGCGCTGGGGCTGCGGCGCATGTGGGCGGCGCCGCTGCGCGCCCGCGGCCGGCTGATCGGCATCGTCTACGTCGACTCGACCGCGGCCGATCTCGACGACCGCCCGCTCGATCCCGAGGTGCTCGACGCCGCGGTCGCGCCGCTGGCGCTCGCCCTCGACCACGCCCGCCTGCAGGCCGAGGCCCGCCGCTCGGCCGAGCTGATGTCGATCCTGGCGCACGAGATCCGCAACCCGCTCGCCGGCATCCTCGGCTACTCCGAGATGGGTCGCGAGCCCGACCTCGCGCCGGCGCACCTCGACGCCGGCGCGCTGTTCGATCGCATCCACGCCGACGCCGAGCGCCTGCGCCGGCTGGTCGACAACGTCTTCGAGCTGTCGCGCCACGAGGCCGGCCGCCTCGACGCCTCGTTCGGCCCGGTCGACGTCGAGCGGATCGTGCGCGCGGTCGTCGGCGACTTCGCCCGCGCGATCAGCGAGCGCCGCCTGATCATGGCGATCACGATCGACGAGCCGGTCGGCCCCGCGCTCGGCAGCCCCGACCGCCTGGCCCAGGTGCTGTCGAACCTGCTCGGCAACGCCGTGAAGTTCTCGCCGCCGGGCGGCACGATCGAGATCGACGTGCGGCGCGAGCAGGTCCGGGTCGGCGACCCGACCGCGCCGCCGCTGTCCCCCGTCGACGCCCGGGCCTGGATCCCGCTGGCGGCCGGCGACGACCTCGGCGACGTCATCCGCCTCGACGTGCGCGACCACGGCCCGGGCATGAGCGACGATCTGCGCGCGCAGCTGTTCGAGAAGTTCACGCAGGGCGCCGGCGCCGCCAAGCACGGCGGCCTCGGGCTGGGCCTGTACCTGTGCCGCGAGATCGTCCGCCAGCACGGCGGCGCGATCTGGGTCGAGAGCGAGCTCGGCCGCGGCGCGTGCTTCTCGGTCCGGCTGCCGGTCGCGCTGTGACGCCTGGCTACGGCTGCTCGTGGGCGCCGGCCAGGATCGCGTCGAAGGTCGCCTGGTCGAGGTACTGGGGCACGTAGCTGCCGCCGGCGGCGACCAGCTTGCCGTGGAACGCGCGCAGGTGGTTGCGCGAGCCCAGCGCCAGGTTGGCGTAGGTCGCGTCGACGTCGGCGTGGGTCACGTCGAGCCGGGCCAGCGCGAGGTCGCGCAGGTCGAGCTCCTCGATCAGACACCCGACCGCGTACGCGTCGACGGCGCCAGGCTGCCCAGCGGCGGTCAGGTCGCCGTACAGGCCCTGGAGGGTCGGGTCGACGAACTCGCCCGGCCCGGTGGTCGCGGCGGGATCGGGCAGCTGGTAGCGAACGAGCAGGGTCGCGATCGCGTCCATGTGCTGCTGCTCGCTGGCGCCGATGTTGACGAACGGCTGGCCGTTGTCGGCGAGCGCGGCGTAGACGTCGCGGGCGAGCTTCTCCTCCTCGCGCGTGAACGTCAGCGCGGTGCGCTCGGCCGCCGAGAGCGGATCGGTGGTGGGGTCGATCGGCCCGGCGCCGTCGTCGGTACAGCCGACCAACGTGGCGGTGGCGAGGATCGCGGCGATCGAGATGAGCTTGCGCATGATGAACTCCTCGGTGGGCCCCCTCTGGGGCGATGACGTCAGGTGAGCTGGGCCAGCACCCGCTCGAGCTTGGCGCGGACGGCGCCGGCGATGTCCTCGAGGCCGGGCGCGTCGGCGGCCGCCATCGAGCGCAGCGGATCGACCGCCAGCACCACGGCGCGGCCGTCGTCGTTCTCGTAGACCACGACGTTGCACGGCAGCATCAGCCCGATGTCGAGGTCGGCCGACAGCGCCTGGTGCGCGAACGGCGGGTTGCAGGCGCCCAGGATCTTGTAGCGTCGGAAGTCGACGTTGAGCTTGGCCTTGAGCGTGGCGGCGACGTCGATCTCGGTGAGGACGCCGAAGCCCTCGGCCTTGAGGGCCTCGGGCACCCGGATCAGGGCCTCGTCGTAGGTGGCGTCGAGCGTCTTGCGCAGCGTGGTGGCGGTCATGAGCATCCCTCTGGTGGCTTCGGTTCGTCGTCCGTGGACCGCGCCGACCGGCGCGGCGTGGGGACCGCTCACGTGGGCACCCCGAGCTTGGGCAGGAGCCACACCTGGACCACGGTCCAGACGGCAAAGAACGCGAGCGGGAGGATCCAGCTGTCCATGCAGGGTATGAGCCAGTCCGCGGCAGAAGGGTTCGCAGAATCGCTCGCCCGACCTGCCCCGGGTTCGGTCAGCGGGCGATGGTCGCGGCGGACGCGGCGGCGGCGGCGGCCTCGCGCGCGGCGATGGTCTCGCGCAGCGCGTCCATGTCGAGCGCGGCCACCTGCCGGATCAGGTCGTCGATGGCACGGGCCGACATCACGCCGGGCTGGGCGCCCAGCATGATGCCGTCGCGCAGCACCATCAACGTCGGGATCGCGGAGATCTCGAACTCCCGCGCGAGCCCCGGCTCAGCCTCGGTGTCGACCTTGCCGAACACCACGTCGGGGTGGCGCGCGGCGGCGGCCTCGAACACCGGCGCGAACGCCCGGCACGGGCCGCACCACGCGGCCCAGAAGTCGATGAGCACGATGCCGTGCTCGACGATCTGGTCGAAGGTTGCGTCGGTCACGGTCACGGTCCCAGGTGCGTTCGCCATGGCGGTCTCCTTTCGCGGTAGGAGCCGGCCGGCGCCGAAAGGGTTCGCGCGCGCCGCCGGAAGCGCGAGCTCGACGACCCGCGTGCTTGAACTCAGCGCCTGCGCCGGTGCGCGCGCCGGGAAGCGCGGGTAACGGCTGGGGGCTCGATCGCGGCTTGCCCGAGCTGCCCCCGAGGTGCGGGCGAGACACGCGGAGTCCCCTGCACCAGCCTGGGTTCGGCGAGCAACCCGCCTCAAGCTCAGCGCGGCGGGCGCAGGGCGTCGAGCGCGACCCGCACGCGCGCCTGGACCGCGGCCGGGACCGGCGCCGGCGTGGTCTGACACAGCGCCAGGGTCTCGCGCAGCGCCGCGCAGGTCCCGGCGCAGCGCGGGCAGCCTTGCAGGTGGGCCTCCATCGCCGCGCAGGCCTCGGCGCTGATGTCGCCCTCGAGCTGACGCGACCACAGCGCGACCACGTCCGGGCAGCTGGTCGCGGGCGCGGGCGCAGACACCGGCGCCAGCGGGGCCAGCGCAGCGCGGACCGCCGCGCGGGCCCGGTGCAGACGGCTCTTGACCGCATCGACCGAGATCGCCAGCACCTCGGCCACCTCGGCGGCGGCCAGGCCCTCGACGTCGCGCAGCACCAGCACCTCGCGGTGGCTGGGCTCGAGCGCGGCGATCGCGTCCTCGAGCGCCGCCGCCAGCCGTCGGTCCGACAGCGCCTGGGCCGGCCCCGGCGCCGGATCGACCACCGTCGCGGACGCTTCGCCGTCGAGCGAGCCGACCTGCGCCGGCGCGAACTTGCTCCGGCGCCGGGCCTTGATGCAGTGGCTGCGCGCCACCGTGTACAGCCAGGTCGACAGCGACGCCTCGCTGCGGAAGTCCTTCACGCCGCGCGCCAGCGCCAGGAGCGTCTCCTGCAGCACGTCGCGCGCGTCCTCGGGATCGCGACACATCCGCAGCCCGAACCGGTAGATGCGATCCTGGTGCTGCTTGATCAGCGCGGCCAGCGCCGCGTCATCGCCGGCGCGGGCGGCCGCGACCAGCTCGGGCTCCGATGCGGCGTCCATGGTCGCCCCACAGTGCCGCGCCCGCGCCCGGCTGTCGAGCGATCCGGGCCGACCACCGCGACGACCGATCAGCCGCGGCGCGCGGCCTCGGCCGCGGGCCGGACGACGCAGCCGTCGAGGTGATCGTCGACCAGCCCCATCGCCTGCATGAACGCGTACATCGTGGTCGGCCCGACGAAGCGCCAGCCGCGGCGCTTGAGATCCTTCGACAGCGCGGTCGCGGCCGGGGTCGTGGCCATCGCCTTGAGCGCGGCCCAGGTGAGCTTGCGCGGCCGCGCCGACGCCGGCGGCTCGAACTGCCAGACGTAGCGATCGAGCGAGCCGAACTCCTCGACCAGCGCCAGGTAGCGCGCGGCGTTGCCGATCGTCGCCTCGATCTTGCCGCGGTGGCGCACGATCGCCGCGTCGGCCAGGAGGCGCCGCACGTCGCCGGCCCCGAACCGCGCCACCGCCGCCGGCTCGAAGCTGGCGAAGGCAGCGCGGAAGCCGTCGCGCTTGCGCAGGATCGTCAGCCACGACAGCCCCGCCTGGAAGCCCTCGAGGCACAGCTTCTCGAACAGCCGGCGATCGTCGTGGACCGGGAAGCCCCACTCGTGGTCGTGGTACGCGACGTAGTCGTCGCTGCCGACGCACCAGCCGCAGCGCGGACGGTCGTCGGGGCCGAGCTTCACTCCGGGTGGCAGGCGAGCCATGGCCGACGATAGCAGTCGATCGGGCACGGCCGCGCGCCGCCGGCCGCGCGGATCGCGGGCCGTGCGGGGATCGCGAGACGCGCGCGGATCACGGGACGCGCGGGGATCGCGGGACGCGCTGCCGCGGGCACGATCAGCTCGCGCAGGTCGTCGCGTGTGCCGGCCGCGTCGCCCGCACCGCCGCGCGCGCGCCGCCGCCCGCCCGATCCGCGCGCGCCGTCGTCGCCCGTGGCGGCCGCGTCGCCCGCACCGCCGCGCGCGCACCGCCGCCCGCCCGATCCGCGCGCGCCGTCGTCGCCCGTGGCGGCCGCGTCGCCCGCACCGCCGCGCGCGCGCCGCCGCCCGCCCGATCCGCGCGCGCCGTCGTCACCCGTGGCGGCCGCGTCGCCCCACCGCCGCGCGCGCACCGCCGCCCGCCCGATCCGCGCGCGCCGTCGTCGCCCGTGGCGGCCGCGTCGCCCGCACCGCCGCGCGCGCGCCGCCGCCCGCCCGATCCGCGCGCGCCGTCGTCGCCCGTGGCGGCCGCGTCGCCCGCACCGCCGCGCGCGCGCCGCCGCCCGCCCGATCCGCGCGCGCCGTCGTCGCCCGTGGCGGCCGCGTCGCCCTTGCAGCCGTGCGCGCGGCCGCGCGCGCCGGATCACGGAGCTGGCCCGGGGACGTCGATCAGGCCGCCGCCGCGGCGCCAGCCGACCGCGCGCAGCCACGTGCGCGAGGGCCGGATCACGGCGCTGGGCCGGGCACGTCGTCGACGTCGATCAGGCCGCCGCCGCGGCGCCAGCCAACCGAGAGCAGCCACGTGCGTGGCGCGGCGGTCGGGCATCCGGCTCGGGCGAGCGCGCGCAGCCACGGGGCGTCGGTGCGGATCGCGGTCTTCCAGCCGTCGAACCACAGCGCGCTGGAGAACGGATCGACCCAGCCGGGGGAGAGCACCTCGCTGCGCGAGGTGGCGTGGTGCCGGCCGTTGAGCAAGACGTAGCGGACGGCGTTGCGCACCTCGCGGGGCGTGCGCAGCGGGCGCGCGTGATAGCGCTGGGCGAACAGCCGGCCGCGGCGGCCGAGCAGCGCGTTCAGGCGCCGGGCCAGCCGGATGGTCAGGCCCTGCATGCCGCGCGCGAGCGCGGTGGCGCCGGCGGCCTCGACGACGAGGTGGAGGTGATCGCCGAGGACGTTGTAGTGCACGACGCGGAAGTCGCCGCGATGGCCGCCGGCGCTGATCGCCGCGCGCACGACGCGCATGACCGCGGCGCGTCGGAACGACGGCAGGCCACCGACGACCTTGAGCGTGACGTGCACCGGCACCGACGCCGGAAACCGCACGCGCGGCAGGTGTGCGCAGCTGCCCTTGCGCTTCTTGCGGCCGGCGCCGGGACGCCAGCCGCCGTGCCCCGTGGGGCGACGCGCCCGATCCAGCGTGAGCTGGATCGGCGTTCGGGGGCTTCGGGATGCGCGCATTTTGATTATGGCATATATATCAACGGACCCGGACTCGGTCAAGCCCCGCGTGGCAGTCCAACCTGTTCGTACTTGCACACCTGGGGTACAGGTTGGGGTCTGACGTGGACCCGACACCCCATCGGACCTCGCGCCACGCCCGCCCGCCGCGGCCAGCGTCGCCGTTGCCGCTGCTCGGTGCGCGGTTCGTGATGTTGCCCCCGCGCGGCGAGACCCCGGACGCCAGCGACAGCGCCCCGAGCGATCACCGGCCGCGCTGGTCGCGACGGGTCCACGCCACGCCACGCCACGCCACGCCACGCCACGCCACGCCACGCCACGCCACGCCACGCCACGCCACGCCACGCCACGCCACGCCACGCCACGCCACGCCACGCCACGCCACGCCACGCCACGCGCGGCGCTCGCGCTCAGTGCTTGCCGCGCCCTGGGGCCAGCGCGTGCTTGCGGAGGAGCAGCCACAGGTTCTTGCGATCCATCCCGGCCTGGCGCGCGGCGGCGGCCAGGTTGCCGGCGTGCGCGTCGATCAGCGCCCGCAGGTAGCTGCGCTCGAACCGATCGATCACGTCGCGCTTCAGATCCTGGAACGGCCGCGTCAGGTCCACCGCGGCGCCGGCCGGGACCCGCCCGAGGTCGAGATCGGCCTCGGTGATCAGCGGCCCGTCGGCGACCACCATCGCCTCCTGGATCTTGTTCTCGAGCTGGCGGACGTTGCCGGGCCACGGCTCGGCGCACATCCGGGCCAGCGCGCCGGCGGTGATGCCGTCGACGCGCTTGTCGACCCGGGCCCGGTGCAGCAGCACGAAGTGCTGGGCCAGGAGCGGGATGTCGCCGGCGCGGTCGCGCAGCGGCGGCAGCTCGAGCGGGAACACGTTGATGCGGTACATCAGGTCCTCGCGGAACGTGCCGGCGGCGACCATCGCGGTGAGGTCGCGGTGGGTGGCCGCGATGATCCGGATGTCGACCTGGCGATCGCGATCGTCGCCGAGCCGGCGGTACTCGCGGAACTGCAGGACGCGCAGGAGCTTGGCCTGGACCGACAGCGGCAGCTCGCCGACCTCGTCGAGGAACAGCGTCCCGCCGTCGGCCGAGGCCAGGAGGCCGTCGCGCTCGCGGTTGGCGTCGGTGAACGCGCCGCGGACGTGCCCGAACAGCTCGTCCTCGAGCAAGGACTCCGGCAGCGCCGCGCAGCTGACGACCACGAACGGCCGCTCGAACCGCGGCGACAGGCTGTGGATCGTGCGCGCGACCAGCTCCTTGCCGGTGCCGCTCTCGCCGGCGATCGTGACGGTGACGTCGGTCGGCGCGACCATGCCGAGCCGCTCGTAGAGCTGGGTCAGCCACGGCCCGGCGCCGATGATCACGTCGCTCTTGCGCGGCCGCCGCGCGCCCGCGCCGGCCTCGCGGCCGCCGCCGCGATCCCGGAACGCCCGCTCGATCCGCGCGCGCAGGTCGATCCGCGACAGCGGCTTGGCGATGAAGTCGAACGCGCCCATGCGCATCGCCTCGACCGCCACCGGCACGGCGTCGCGGCCGCTCATGATCACGATCCGCGCGTCGACGCCGGCGGCGGCCAGATCGCGGGCGACCTCGCGGCCGCTGGCGTGCGGCAGGTGGAAGTCGAGCAAGACCACGTCGAACGGCCGACCTTCGACCTGCGCCGCGCGCGCCGCCGCGAGCGCCCCGGCGCCCTCGCCGGCCGAGGCGACCTCGGCCAGATCGGCCTCGAGGTGCGCGCGCACGACGTCGACGGTCGAGGGCTCGTCGTCGACGACGAGGACCCGGGCGCGGCGCACTACCAGTCCTGGCTGGGGCGCGCCTGCGAGGGGTTCGCGTTGTCGCGCACCCGCCCGCGTCGGAGCTGGCGCGACATGTCCTCGAGCTGATCGAGCTTGTCGCCCTGGGGCAGGTTGGGTGTGTCGCCCTCGGTGTCGTCGGTCGGCCACTGGGCCTGCGGCATCCGGCGCGGCGGCGCCTGGCCCTGGCCCTGGCCCTGCTGACCCTGGCCTTGCTGCCCCTGCTGCCCCTGCTGCCCCTGCTGCCCCTGCTGCCCCTGCTGCCCCTGCTGCCCCTGCTGGCCCTGCTGCCCTTGCTGGCCCTGCTGCCCTTGCTGGCCCTGCTGCCCTTGCTGGCCCTGCTGCCCTTGCTGGCCCTGCTGCCCTTGCTGGCCCTGCTGCCCCTGCTGCCCTTGCTGGCCCTGCTGCCCCTGCTGCCCCTGCTGGCCCTGCTGGCCCTGCTGGCCCTGCTGGCCCTGCTGGCCCTGGCCCTGCTGCTGCTTGCGCTCCTTCTCGCGCTGCCGCAGCGCCAGCTCCAGGTTCGAGCGCGCGCTCTCGAGCGTCGGATCCGAGCGCAGCGCGTTCTTGTACGACTCGATCGCGTCGTCGAGCTTCTTCTGCTGCATGCGGATGTTGCCGCGGTTGTAGTGGGCCCGCGCCGCCAGGCCGCGATCCCTTGGCGCCGGTCGCGCGCCCGAGCTGATCGAAGGCCTGATCGTAGAGCGGGCCGCGCGCCTCGGCGGGCTGCGCCTCGGCCTTGCCGAGCGTCGCGGTGCCCTCGTCGTACGCCAGCCCGGGTCCGTCGGCGCCGTTGGCGCGCGCGCGCTCGTACGCCGTCAGCGCGTCGTCGTAGCGCCCCTGGGCGTACGCCTGGTTGCCGGCGTCGACGTCAGGATCGGTGCGCCACAGCGGCTCCCAGCCGGCGAGCGGGACCACCGCGAGGACGAACAGGAGGGCCCGCAGCCGCCGCATGCCCCGAGCATGCCACGGGCGCCCCGCCGCTGCCATCACGGGTTGCCCTCGGGGAACTTCACGCGCCGGCGGGTGCCGATGCAGGCCTCGATGACCAGCAGCATGAAGCCCGGGAACAGAAACGCCGCGTACCACTCGTCCATGACCCGCTGGTCCTTCTTGGTCAGCGAGCCGCGGGTCAGGGCGTCGAGCGCGACCACGACCGCGTCGATCGACGGCGGCGCCACGCCCAGCTCGATGTACCGGTTCGCGTCGCCGCCGGCCTCGGCCAGCTCCCGCAGCGCGCGCGGATCGAGCGCCGAGCGCACGACCTTGCCGCTGTCGTCGTACTTCCAGCGCCCGTTCGGCAGGCCGCGGTCGTCGATGTCCGGGACGTTGCCGCCGCTGGTGGTGCCGACGCCGACGACGATCAGCGTGATCCCGAGCTCCTTGGCCCGCTGGGCGTGGGCGTGCGCGCGCTCGGCGCCGTCGCCGGGCCGCACCCGATCGGCGCCGTCGGTGATCAGCATGAACACCTTGCTGCGGTCGCTGACCTCGTCGGTGACCGCCGCGACCGGCGTGTCGATCAGCTCGCCCGGCAGCGGATCGCCGCCGTGGCCGCGACCGCGGACGCTGGCGCAACGGCCGCCCCAGGGATCGCTGGTGTCGGGCCGCAGCACGCAGCCGGCGACCCGGAACGCCTCGCCCAGATCCGAGCCGCCCGGGAGATCGGCCGGGCCGAGATCCCGGAGGAACTGCGCGCCCACCTCCTTGTCGTCGGTGAGCGGGAAGTGGGCCGCGGTGCCCGCGAACACCATCGCGCTGACGCGATCGTTGACCAGGCGCGGCAGCAGCTCGTCGATGAACGCCCGGGCCTTGTCGAGCCGGGGCGCGCCGACGTCTGCGACCAGCATCGACTTCGAGACGTCGAGGCCGATCACCAGATCGAGGCCCTGCTTCGAGCCGTCGCGCCGGCCGGCCCGCTGCGGCCGCGCCGCCGCGATGGCGATCGCGGACACCCCGAGCGCCAGCAGCGTGGTCTTGGTCCAGCGGCGCCAGCCCGACGCCGACGCGACCATGCGCTGGACCTGCGGCACGTGCCCGAGCCGCCGGACGACCGCCTGCCGGCGCAACGCGTCGAGCAGCGCCAGCCCGAAGATGACCACCGGCGCCAGCACCGCCGCCGCCAGCAGATCGGGCTCCGCGAACGTCACGGGAACCTCCGCAGCCAGGTCATCGACAGCAGCACCTCGAGCGCGAGCAGCGCCAGCGCGATCGCCAGCGGCAACGCCCACAGCTCGGCGTCCTTCTTGCGCTCGCGCTCGACGCGCCGGGTCTTGTCGAGCTCCTTGCGCACGGTCTCGAAGCCGTCCTGCAGCGCGCGGAAGTCGGTGGCCTTGAAGAACATGCCGCCGGTGACCTGCGCGATGTTGCGCAGGGTCGCCGGGTTGACGGTGTTGCCGAACTGCCGCGGGCCGTCCTCGGCGCCGACCAGGACGGTGAACACCTTGACCCGATCCTTGAACGCGGCCTCGGCCGCCTGCTGCGGCGTCATCTGGGTCGAGATGTTGTTCTCGCCGTCCGACAGCAGGATCACGATCTTCGACTTCGCGTCCGAGCGCCGCAGGTGGGCCAGGCCCAGGCCGAGGCCGTCGCCGATCGCGGTGCCCATCGCGGGGATGTCGTCGAGCTGGAGCTCGGCCACGACCTGATCGAGGATCTCCATGTCGAGCGTGAGCGGGCACTGGAGCATGGTCTGCTGCGCGAACACGACCAAGCCGACGCGGTCGCCGCGGCGGTTGGCGACGAACCGGCGGATCACCCGCTGCGCGGCGTCGAGGCGATCGGTCTGGCGCAGCGGCTCGCCCCGCGCCATGTCGGTCTCCTCCATCGACTTCGACAGGTCGAGCACGATCATGATGTCGATCGAGTCGACCTCGCGGGTGATCGTCCGGTAGGTCTGCGGCCGCGCGAGCGCGATGACCATGACCGCCAGCGCCGCGATGCGCAGCACCGCCGGCAGGGTCGCGAAGTAGCTGCGCGCGCCGCCGCCGGCGCGGCGCAGCTCGGCCACGCGCGAGAAGCCCATCGTGGCGCCGCGGGCCCGGCGCAGGTGGAAGCCGACCCACGCCAGGAGCAGGCACGCGCCCAGCAACACCCAGACGTCGCGGTGGGCCCAGGTCAGCGCGCCGACCCGCCGGCCGGGCTCGAAGTAGTACAGCCGCAGGCCCAGCGCGATCGGCCCGGCGATCACCACGAGCAGCGCGTACGGCACCAGGCCGCGCAGCCACCGCATCACGCCGCGCCCCCGTGTGGCCCGCGCGCGATCGTCACGACCAGCTCGCGCGCGTCGGCCAGCGCCTCGACGCCATCACCGGCGTCGACCGCGGCCGCGAAGTTGACCAGGTCGGCCGCGGCCAGCCAGCGCTCGACGCCGGCCACCGCCTCGGCCGCGACCGCGCGGCCCGCCAGGGCCCGGACCAGCTCGCTCGAGGTGCGGTGCCGGCTGGGCAGCTCGAGGTGATCGAGCAAGAAGGTGCGGACGATGCCGGTCATGGCCCGGTAGCCGTCGGGCTGATCGGTCGCGAGCGTGCCGGCGCGCTCGAGCTCGTCGAGCGCCGCGAGCGCCCGCCGCGCGGCGTCGCCCAGCCGCTGGCGCTCGGCCCACGTCACCGCGCCCCGGCGCACCTTGGTCGGCGCCTTGCTCATCGGCGGCGGCGCCGCGGCGGTCGCGGCGGTCGGGTCGCGGTCGAGGAGCGCCAGCGGCTCGGCGTCGAGCACCGGGTCGTGCCGACGCACCGCGGCCCGGGCCCGGCGCCGGGCCCGCCGGATCAGCAGCCACGCGCCCAGGCCGACGGCGAGCGCGCCGACGGCCGACAGCGCGATGATCCAGCGCCAGTCGCGCCGCCGCACCGGCACCGGCGGGGTCGCGCCCAGGAACGCGTTGGGATCGTCGATCGCGTCGATCGACCCGACCACGCGCAGCGGCACCTCGTTGGTGACGACCCACGACGTGTCGCCGCCGACCGAGTAGGTCACCTGCACCGGCGGCAGGCGCAGGTCGCCGAGCTCCCAGGCCTGGAGCTGGATCTGGTAGACGCGCTTACGGGTGCCGTCGGTGCGGCGCTCGTCGACGGTGCTGCGCTTGAGCTCGTCGAACGCCGGCGCCAGATCGAGGCCGGACGGCACCGACACCGTGACGTGCTCGTCGAACACCACCTCGACGAACAGCGTGAACTTGTCGCCCAGCCGCATCTCGGTCGGCGCCGCCGACGCCGACACCTGGGGCTTGCCGATGCCGAGCAAGGTCGGCCCGTCGATCACGATCCGGGTCGGGCCGGCGTCGCCGCCGACGCCGCCGTCGCCGGGCACCCCGGCGTCGGGCCCGACCTGGGCGGTCGCCGGCGGCGCGACCAGCGCCAGCACCGCCGCGACCAGCGCCAGCGCAACCGCCGCGACCCGCGCGCGCGCGCCGCCGCGGCTCATCCGTGCGCCATGCGGCGCGCCCGCGCCTTGAAGAACGCGATCAGCGCGTCGACGTACGGCTCATCGGTGCGCACCATGACCGTGTCGAGGTTCATCCGGCGCAGCAGCTGCTCGCGCGCGGCGGCCTGCCCGGCCAGCCGCCGGCGGTAGTCGATCGCGTTCCAGCCGCTGGTGTCGAACTCGACGACCTCGCCGGACTCGAGATCCTCGAACTGCACCAGCCCGACCCGCGGCAGCATCAGCTCGACCGGATCGGCCATCACCACCGGCACCAGCTCGTGGCGCTGGGCCGCGATCCGCATCGGCCGGTCCCAGCCCTCGGACAGGAAGTCGCTGACCAGGAACACGACCGAGCGGCGCCGGGCGATCTTGCCCAGGAAGTCGAGGCCGGCGCCCAGATCGGTCGCGCGCGACTCGGGCCGGAACGTCAAGATCTCGCTGACCACGCGCATGACGTGGCGCCGGCCCTTCTTGGGCGGCACGTAGCGCTCGACCTTGTCGGTCACCAGGAACAGGCCGACCCGGTCGTTGTTCTTGATCGCCGAGAACGCCACCATCGCCGCCAGCTCGGCCGCCAGCTCGCGCTTGCTCATCGGGCCGGTGCCGAACACGCCCGACGCGCTCATGTCGATCACGAGGTTGACCGTGCGGTCGCGCTCCTCGACGAACTGCTTGACGTGGGTCGCGTTCATGCGCGCCGACACGTTCCAGTCGATCGAGCGGACGTCGTCGCCCGGCATGTACGGGCGGACGTCCGAGAACACCAGCCCGCGGCCCTTGAAGACCGAGTGGTACTGGCCCGCGAGGCGCTCGTCGACCAAGCGCCGCGTGGCGATCTCGATCTTCTTGGCCTTCTTGAACAGCTCGCTGGCGACGATGGGCATGGTGGTGCAGGCGGTGCGCGAGACTCACTACGACGAACGGCGGGTGCGACCGAGTTACTCCAGGGTGCGGCGCGGCGCGGCGGGGTGCCAGCCGCCCCGGCGCCGCCGACCGCTACGGCACCGGGATGTGCTCGAACACGCGGCGGATCACGTCCTCGCTGGTGATCTCCTCGGCCTCGGCCTCGTAGGTGATGACGACGCGGTGGCGCAGGACGTCGAGGGCGATCGCCTTGATGTCGTCGGGCACGACGTAGGCGCGGTGGCGCAGGAAGGCGTGCGCCCGGGCCGCGATCGCCAGGCAGATCGTCGCGCGCGGCGAGCCGCCGTACTCGACCAGCGGCGCCAGCTCGTGCAGGCCGTAGGCGCGCGGATCGCGCGTGGCGTGGACCAGGTGGACGATGTAGTCGCGGACCTTGTCGTCGATGAAGACGTTGCCGACGACCCGGCGGGCCGCGAGCAGCTGCTCGACCTCGCACACCTGGTGCACGACCGGCACCTCGGGTGAGGTCAGCTTGTCGAGCATGGCCCGCTCCTCGACCGCGCTCGGGTAGGTGACGCGGATCAGCAGCATGAAGCGATCGAGCTGGGCCTCGGGCAGCGGGAACGTGCCCTCTTGCTCGATCGGGTTCTGGGTCGCCAGCACCAGGAACGGATCGGGCAGGCGGTGGGTGGTGTCGCCGATCGTGACCTGGCGCTCCTGCATCGCCTCGAGCAGCGCCGACTGGACCTTGGCCGGCGCGCGGTTGATCTCGTCGGCCAGCACCAGGTTGGCGAACAGCGGGCCCTTCTTCTGGGTGAAGGCGCCGGTGTGCATGTTGTAGATCGTGGTGCCGGTGATGTCGGCCGGCAGCAGATCGGGCGTGAACTGGATGCGCTGGAAGCTGGCGGCGATGGTCTGGCTGAGCGTCTTGACCGTCAGCGTCTTGGCCAGCCCGGGCACGCCTTCGATCAGGCAGTGGCCGTTGGCCAGGAGGCCGATCAGGATCCGCTCGATCATCTGGTTCTGGCCGACGACGACCTTGCCGACCTCGGCGACGACGTCGTCGAGGAACCGGCTCTCGCGCTCGACCTGGCGGTGGAGCTCGTGCAGCGGCCCGGACAGGGCCGGCCCCAGGGCCACCGCGGCCGGCGCGGGCTCGACCAGCGTCGCCGCGGCGAGGGCCGGCGCCGGGGCGGCCGGCTCGGTGGCCGTCGGCTCGCCGGCCGTCGGCGACGACGCGGGGCCGAGCGGCTCGGGGACAGACGGCTCGGCGGCGGGGGCTGCCGTGGACGACGACTCGGGGGCCGGCGCCACGGGATCGACCAGCGTATCCATGTGCTCGGAACGATGTCACGGATCCGACCTCGGTGCACACCGCGCTTGCACCTCGGGTAGGATGCCGGCATGCCCGAGTCCGATCCGCGCATGGCGCCCGCGCCCGTCGACTTCGCGACCCACGTCCTGTCGCTGGCGTCCTCGGCGATGGTGTCGCTCGGACAGATGCCGCCGCCCGGCGGCGACACGCTCGAGCCCGACCTCGAGACCGCCCGCCACCTGATCGACGTGCTCGGCATGCTCGAGGTCAAGACCCGGGGCAACCTCAACGAGTCCGAGCTCAAGCTCCTGCAGAGCCTGATCTACGACCTGCGGGTCGCGTTCGTCGACGCCTCGGCGCACCCCGCATGAGCCCCCGGGTGGCCGCGGCGCTCGCCGTCGCGCTGGCGGCGTGCAAGTGGGGCGGCCCCGACGCGGGCGGCAGCGCCGCGCCGCCGGTCGAGGTCGACACCCCGCGCCCGACGCGCGTGATCTACCCGGCCGCGCCGGTGTCGTTCGTCGATCTGGTGCGCGACGCGCGGGCCGCGGTGGTGTCGGTGCGCAGCGCGACCCCGGCCAAGAGCGGCCCCGCGGCGATGTTCCCGGGCGCGCCGCCGGCCGCGTCCGATCCCGCGCTCGGCACCGGGTTCCTGATCGCGGCCGGCGGCTCGTACGTGGTCACCAACGATCACATCGTCGCCGACACCGCCGACGTGCGCGTGGTGCAGCTCGACGGCACCGAGCTGCCGGCCCGGGTCGTCGGGCGCGATCCGCGCCTGGATCTCGCGCTGCTCGCGGTCGACGCGCCGAAGCTGCCAGCGCTGCGCCTCGGCGACAGCGACCAGGTCGAGGTCGGCGAGTGGGTCGTGGTGCTGGGCAACCCGTTCGGCGACGAGGTCACCGCCGCCGCCGGCATCGTCTCGGCCACCGGCCGCGAGGCCGCCGGCTCGCTGGTGCCCGGCCCGGCGATGGGCTTCCGGACGTTCTTCCAGGTCGACGCCCGGATCCAGCGCGGCAACTCCGGCGGCCCGGTGCTGTCGACGGCGGGCGAGGTCATCGGCGTCGCGGTCGCCACCGGCGATCGCCCCGGCGAGCTGTCGTTCGTCGTCCCGGCGGCCCGCCTGCGCGAGGTGATCGAGCCGCTCAAGACCTACGGCAGCGTGCGCCGGGCCTGGCTGGGCGTGCTGGCGCGCCCGGTCACCCGCGAGCTCGCTGCGCAGCTGACGATGTCGACGGTCGCCGGCGCGATCGTCACCGAGGTCAAGGCCGGCTCGCCCGCGGCCAAGGCCGGGCTGCGGCCCGGCGACGTGATCCAGGCCTGGGACGGCAAGCCCGTCGACCACAAGAACCTGCCCTGGCTCGCCGCCAACGCCCCCGCGGGCCGCACGGTCGCGCTGACCGTCTGGCGCGATCGCGGCGCGATCACGATCGACCTGACGCCCGAGCCGATGCCCGAGTAGCGCGCGGAGCCGGAGCCCGGGATCAGGGCCGGGATCGGGGATCGGGATCGGAGTCGGGATCGGGATCGGGATCGGGATCGGGATCGGGATCGGGATCGGGATCGGAGTCGGAACCGAGCCGGAACCGGAACCGGAACCGGAACCGGAGCCGGAGTCGGAACCGGAGCCGGAGCCGGAGCCGGAACCGGAGCCGGAACCGGAGTCAGAACCGGAGTCAGAGCCGGAGCCGGAGCCGGAACCGGGAACCGGAACCAGAGCGGCAGCCCCTGGCGCCCGCCCCCGTCCCCCCGCCCCACGCCTACTCGCGGGCCAGCCAGCGCGCGTCGATGGTCTTGGTCATCGGCACCGTCGGATCGACGCCCGGGAACTCGACCACGACCCGCTGGTGCGGCCCGGTGCCGTGGGCCTCGACCACGCGCCCGCGCCCGAACGACTGGTGCCGCACCCGCGCCCCCGGCGGGAACGCGGCGCCGTCGTCGGCGTCGGCGTGGAACACCGGCACGTCCTCGTCGTAGGTGCGCTGGTCGAACTCGTCGTGGACCGGCCGGGCCGGCCGCCGCCCGGGCGGGGGCCGCACCATCATCGGCGGCGGCGCCACCACCGGCCGCCGCGGCGCGGCGAAGCAGTCGGCGGGGATGTCGTCGAGGAACCGCGACGGCATCTGGGCCTTGAGCTCGCCCCAGACCCGGCGCAGCCGCGCGCTCGACACGTACAGCTGGCGCCGCGCCCGGGTGATCGCGACGTAGGCCAGGCGGCGCTCCTCCTCGAGGGCGGCCTGCTCGTCGACCTCCTCGCGCGGCCGCAGCGACGGGAACAGCCCGTCCTCCATGCCGCACAGGAACACGACGTCGAACTCGAGCCCCTTGGCCATGTGGATCGTCATCAGCGTGACGGTCTCGCCGCGACCGTCGGCGCCGTCGGCCGAGCCCACCAGCGCGATGCGCTCGAGGAACCCGGCCAGGCCGCGCGCGGTCGGGGCGTCGTCGTCCTCGTCGGGCGCGCCGATCGCGGGCTCGGCCGGCTCGTCGCCCGCGACCTCGGCCTCGTAGTCGCTGGCGACGTTGACCAGCTCGGCGAGGTTGCGCATCCGGTCGGGGCCGTCGCCCTCGGCGTGCTCGACGTACTCGCGGTAGCCCGAGCGCTCGACGACCTGGATGATCAGCTCGGACAGCGACGCGCCGCCGTCCTTGACCTTGACCAGGCCGTCGATCAGATCGACGAACCCGACCAGCTTCTTGCGCGCCGCCGGCCCCAGCCCGGCCGCCCCTAGCCCGCCGGCGCCGAGCGTCGTCGCCGGCCCGCCGCCACGCACCATCGCCCGCGCCGCCGCGAACATGCCGAGGCCGGTGGCCCGGGCCGCGCCGCGGAGCTTGTCGACGGTCGAGGCCCCGATCCCGCGCGGCGGCACGTTGACGATCCGCTCGAACGCCGAGTCCGCGTCGGCGTTGGCCAGGAGCCGCAGGTACGCGATCGCGTCCTTGACCTCGCGCCGATCGAAGTACGCGGTGGCGCCGACGACCTTGGGCTCGAACCGGAACCTCCGGAGCTGCTCCTCGAGCGGCCGCGACTGGGCGTTGGTGCGGTACAGGATGCACACCTCGCCGGGCGCGCACGCGCCGTCGTCGACCAGCGTCCGCAGGGTCCGGGCCACGGTCTCGGCCTCGCCGCGATCGTCGCCGCACGCCATGTACTCGAGCGGATCGCCGCCGCCGAGCTCGGTCCACAGCGCCTTGCCGCGCCGGTCGAGGTTCTTGCCGATCACCGCGTTGGCGGCGTCGAGGATCACCGCGGTCGAGCGGTAGTTCTGCTCGAGCTTGATCTCGAGCACGTCCGGGAAGTCGCGATCGAAGTCGAGCAGGTTGCGCGGCTCGGCCCCGCGCCAGGCGTAGATCGACTGATCGTCGTCGCCGACGACGGTCAGGTTGCGGGTGATCGACGACAGGTGCCGGACCAGGTCGTACTGGACCAGGTTGGTGTCCTGGAACTCGTCGACGAGGACGTGGCGGTACAGGCCGGCCAAGCGCGGCCCCACCACCGGGTGCTTGCACAGCTCGAGCACCTTCAAGATCAGCCCGGCGAAGTCGACCGCCTTCTCGCGCGCGAGCCGCTCGCGGTAGCGCGGCACGATCACCTCGAGGAACTCGGTGGCGTAGTCGCCGCCGGGCCCGCCCAGCGCCGCCAGCGGATCGAGCCCGCGGTTGCCGGCCCAGTCGAGCCGCGCGGCGATGGTCCGGGCCGAGATCTGGTCCTCGAACCCGGCCTCCTTGATCAGCGCGGTCAGGACCTTCTGCTGATCGTCGTCGTCGAAGATCAGGAAGTCGCGCGGCAGCCCGACCGCGTCGCCCCACTTGCGCAGGAGCCGCGCGCAGGTCGCGTGGAACGTGCCGATCCACATGCGCTCCGCCACCGGGCCGCACAGCGTCACCAGGCGGGCGCGCATCTCGCGCGCGGCCTTGTTGGTGAAGGTGACCGCGAGGATCTCCCACGGCGCGACGCCGCCCTCGAGCAGCCGGGCGATCCGGTGCACCAGCACGCGGGTCTTGCCGGTGCCGGCGCCCGCCAGGACCAGCATCGGCCCCTCGCCGTGCTCCACCGCCGCGCGCTGCTCCGGATTGAGCGAAGCCACCATCCCAGCCGTCTTACCGCAGGCCTCGCCCGTCGCCAATCGCCATGGGGCCTCCGGGCCTCGGGATCGGATTTCCGGCTCCGGCTCCGGCTCCGGTTCCGGCTCCGACGCCGGCTCCGGTTCCGCCTCCGGCTCCGGTTCCGCCTCCGACCCCGGATCCAGCTCCCGCTCCGACTCCGGATCCAACTCCCACTCCGGATCCGGATCCGGCGCCGGCACCGGCTCCGCGGCCCCCGCGGCCCCGGCTCCCCGCCACTGGATCCCGAAAACGCACCGCGCCCGCGCGTTCAAGCGCGGGCGTGGGAAGAACTCTGGGCCGTTTCAGGTGGGGGCCCCGGCGCATGCCGGGGGAGGAGCTTTTCAAGAAGAAGCGCGAAAGCTCCTCTCAATTAGAACGACAGGCGCGCGCCGAACTGGAACGACCGCGGCGAGTACCGCGAGTTCACGTTGCCGTAGTTCGGGTTGCGCTGGATCGGCTCCGGGGTCTCGGCGCCGGTGCCCTCGTCGTTCTCCTTGGCGAAGATCAGGTCCTCGTACGAGCCACCCGAGATCGGGTTCGACGACGAGTTGAACGAGTAGTAGTCATCGACGCCGGCCACGCCCTGGTTGTTGACCAGGTTGAACAGGTCGGTGAACAGCTCGAGCTCCATGTTCTTCGCGAGCTTCTTGGCGTAGCCGAGGTGCAGGTCGATGCCGGTCTCGAACTGGGTGCGGCCGATGGTGCCGCGCGGCAGCAGGAACGACTCGCCGGTGCCGTACAGCCAGTGCGACGCCTGGGCCTGCCGCGGGATGCCCGAGAGCGCGCGCAGACGGGTGCCGACCGTGATCTCGCCGGCCTTCTTGAGGTCGAACTTGTAGTATCCGTCGAGCTTGATGTAGTGCGGGCGGTCCTGGTTGAGCGGACCGTAGCGGTTCGCGAGCAGCTCGATCAGGTCGTACTGCGACGAGATGTTGGGGTCGACCTGGCCGTTGTCGTACGAGATCAGGCCCGGGTAGTTACCCTTGGTCTTCGAGTAGGTGTAGCTGCCCTGGAGGTACAGCGCCTTCGAGAAGCGGCGGGTGACCGTGAACTGCAGGGCGTCGTAGTTGCGGGTCGGCTTGTCGAAGATGCGGATGCCGCGGAACTGCCGCAGCAGGTTCTCGATGCGGGCCTCCTCGACCGGGTCGCCGGCGGCGTTCATCAGCTCCTGCTCGAGCTTGCGCTCCTCGTCCGCCGACCACTCGCCGGGGTTGGCGATGATGTACGTGTTGGCGCCGTCGGTCGAGACGTCCTCGATGACGCGGCCCAGCGCGCGGTTCTGGTACGCGATGCCGAGCTTCAGGTCCTCCATGAGCTCGTACTCGACGCCGGCGATGGTCTCGTCCATGTACTGGGGCTTGAGGCCCGGCGCGACCGCGGTGCCCTCGAGGCCGAGGATGTCGCCCTGGGTCGGGGTGACCAGGTCGCAGCCGTTGCCGCTCGGGCCACCGAAGCCGCCCGGATCGGCGCCGCAGGTCGCGGAGCTGAGGACCTGGCGGAACGTCGCCTCACCCGCGAACGAGCGCGAGTTGATGTTCATCGGGATCGACTCGTAGAACCGGCCCCAGTGACCGTAGATCTTCGAGCGGCCCTCGCGGGTCCAGTCGTAGAGGATGCCGAGGCGCGGCGCCAGCATGCCCTTCATGACGACGGCGTTGGTGCCGAACGGGCGGTTGGTCAGCGGGTCGGTCTCGTCGCGCAGGTACTCGGCGAAGCGCAGGCGCTGCTCCTCGTAGCGCAGGCCGGCGTTGACCGTCAGGTTCGGGCGGATCTGCCACGAGTCGCGGAGGTAGGCCGACCAGTTCAGGGTCTCGCCCTGGACCCGGGCGCCCTCGCCGGTCTCGCCGATGTACCGGCACGGCCGCACCTGGTCCGGCTGCGAGCCGTACTGGCACATCGCGTCGAACTTGGGGTCGGTGCTGTCGGCCGGGCCGACCTGGACGAAGCGGTTCACGAGGATGACGTTGGCGTCCTGGCGGTTCTGGAAGAACACGCCGCCGGTGTACGCGCGCGGCTCGTCGAGCAGGTTGTTCTCGGCGTCGACGCCGGCCTTGATCTCGTGGTTGCCGAAGAACTTCTGGCGGCGGGTCACGCCGAGCTTGGCCGAGTAGCGGTCCTCGGTGTCATCGAGGATGAAGCCGAGGCCGCCGACGCGGTAGCCGATGCCGACGTCCGGGCAGTTCGGGATGAACTCGTAGATGTCGTCGGGCCCGTCCGAGCACCCGGCGCGGGTCAGCTCGCTCTCCGACGGGTTGCCGTTCATGTCCATGATGTTGCCCCAGTTGCCGAGGTTGCCGTACAGCAGCACCTCGTAGGGGGCGTGGCGGGCGCCGGGGTTGGTGGCCTTGGCCGAACCCTGGTCGCGGTGCCAGCCGAGCACGGCCTCGACCTCGGTCTTGGAGTCGTTGAACTTCGAGGTCCACTTCAGGCCGGCGTCGAGCCCGATGCCGGTCTGGGTGTTGTCCATCGACGTCGAGACGCCGTAGACGCCGTAGCTCTTCGCGCTCGACGGGCTGGCCTGGAACGTGACCTGGCCCTGGTGCTCCGGCTTGACCGCGAAGTTGACCTTGGCCAGGGTCGACAGCTGGGTCACGTGCGGACGCAGCTTGCTCTGATCGAGGTTCTCGAAGATGTGGAAGCCGGTGCCGGGATCGAGGTCGGCGACGCCGTCCTGGTACATGACCGGATCACACGCCGACAGGTTGCCGTCCGGCAGGCGGATCTGGCAGTCCTGCTGGCGCTTGGTCGTGCGCGTGACCGTGGTCTGGACGTAGCGCGGGGCCACGCCGACCGCGAACCACATCCGGTCCTTGATGATCGGGCCGGTCAGGGTGAAGCCGACGTTCGCGTCGAGGTCGAGGTCGCTGGTCGCGTCGATCGAGGTCGCCTCGGACGCCGCGACGTCGCGGGACGACGTCAGCTGCCCCGGGGTCACGTACGCGAACACGCGGCCCTCGAACTCGTTGCCGCCGGTGAGCGTCGCCACGTTGACGACGCCGCCGGTGGCGCGGCCGTACTCGGCGTTGTAGCCGCCGGTGATGACCTCGATCTCCTCGATGAAGTCGTTGATGATCGGCGAGCCGACCGTGCCGTAGCGCAGGCCGGTGGTGTTGACGCCGTCGACGACGTACTGGTTCTCGAGCGAGCTCGAGCCCGAGAACGCGACGCCGACGCCGTCGCCCTGCGACCCGGCGGCCGCGCCGAGCGTGGCCTCGAACGTGCGGCCGGGGACCGGGATGTTCTTGGTGTAGTCCTGGTCGATCGTGATGCCCTGCGTCGTCGACGTCGGGTCGATCGCCGGCGGCTTGTCGTCGATGACGATCGTCTCCTGGACGGCCGACGCGGTGTTGATCTTCTGGAACACCGGGGTCGTCTTGTTGACGCCGACCTTGATGTTGGTGCGCTCGATCGTCACGTCACCGAAGAAGAACGTGACCAGGTAGTCACCGGGCCGGAGGTCGGTGATGCGGTAGCTGCCGTCCTCTTCGGTGATGGCGGTCTGCGAGCTCGAGCCGGTCACGACCACGGTGACGCCGGCCAGGCCGCCGCCGCCGACGCTGTCGGTGACGCGGCCCTGGATGGCGCCGCTGGTCGAGCCCTGGGCCCGGACGTCCTTGGTCGCCAGGCCGGCGGCGAGGAGCGCCCCCGACGTGCCGAGCGCGACCGCGAGCAAGATCTTGGAGGTCTTCATGGGGGTCCTCACGGCACGGTGGTGAAGGAGAAGGACATCGGCGCGATCGCGACGCCGAAGGAGTCGCTCAGGCCGCTGATCGAGATCGTGTACATCGTGTTGGCGATCAGGTTGGCGGCCATCCGGACCTCGACGCGGGCCGGGTTGGCGGCGTTGAGCCCGACGGTGAAGTCGGTGCGGGTGCCCGCACCCTCCATGACCGTCACCGTCGCCGTCGCCACCGAGGCCGCGTCCGGGCGCGCGCTGAGGATGAACGACAGCGGGTTGCGGTTGAGCGCGATGTTGGTCGAGTTGTTGGTCGGCACCGACGAGTCGAGGCTGATCGACTCGGTCCCGAACGAGAACGCCGCCAGGTCGCCCGCCGCGCAGTCACCGATGTTGTCGGTGTCCTCGACGCCGCCGGTCGGCACGCACGGCTGGTTGAACTCCTTGTCGGTGACGTCGGGCGCGAACTCGATGTGGCAGGTCGAGGCGCTCGGCAAGAGGCCGTTGTCCGGCACGACGATGAGCGCCGGGCCCAGGCTGTTCTGCGGGATCTGGCCGGCCGGCACCAGCTGGTTGCCGGCGGGCTGCCAGAAGCTGGCCTCGCGGTTGAGCGGCACGTTGATGGCGCCGCACACGATCTTCACCGCGCCGTCGATCATCTGGGTGTTGTCGGCCGAGCCGTTCTCGTCCTCGTCGAGGACGCCGACCGGCACGTTGTCCGGGCCCAGGCAGACCGACATGGGGCCCTTGCAGAACTCGACGAGCAGGTCGTCGGCGACCGCGCAGTTGGCGATGTCGTCGGGCGTCGCGCCCAGGGGCACGCGCGAGAACGTGCCGTTGCGGCAGGCGATCTCCTCGAGCGCGTTGCCGTAGAGCACCTCGTCGAAGACGATCCGGATGCGCTGGCTCGAGACGGCGGCGTTGGTCACCGGGTGGGTGAGATCCTGCGTCTCGGGCGGGTCGGTGTCCTGACGGCCGTTCGGCACGTCGGGGTGCCACCCATGCGCGAGCACGGTGCGGCGTCCGGCGTCGAGCTCGGACATGAACACCTGCTGCAGCATCGGGGGCCCCTCGGGGCGGAGGTCAGTCGAGGTCTCCGGGACCGAGCACGCCGACGCGAGGAGCGTCGCCGTCGCCGATGCGAGAGCCCACCTAGTGAGGTTTGCCATGGTTAGAATTGCTCCGTCGCAAGCTCGTAGAAATGACACGGCCGCCTCCGCGTGAGGCAACCGCTGGAAAAGTCGCGTGGTCTTACTCGGCTGGTCTGACGATTGTCAAGCACATCTGGGCTGGTGGACCTACAGGTCAGGCGGGCACGCGCAGCCCTGGATCGTCAGTACCACCCCACAAACGCCCGCTCCTAGCCCCCGTTCTCTGACCGCTCGTGACTGTCAGGTCCGCTGCGACCCATGCGCAGTTGACACGCAGGTGTCGCACGCCCGCCGCGCGGCCCCGCTACGGATCCCGGAACCGGAGCCGGAGCCGGAGCCGGAGCCGGAGCCGGAGCCGGAGCCGGAGCCGGAGCCGGAGCCGGAGCCGGAGCCGGAGCCGGAGCCGGAGCCGGAGCCGGAGCCGGAGCGGAGCCGGAGCCGGAGCCGGAGCCGGAGCCGGAGCCGGAGCCGGAGCCGGAGCCGGAGCCGGAGCCGGAGCCGGAGCCGGAGCCGGAGCCGGAGCCGGAGCCGGTGCCCGACCGCACGGGTGTCAGCCCATCGGGAGCCCGGCCGACCGCGCGCCCGGCCGACCGCACGGGTGTCCGACCGCACGGGTGTCAGCCGATCGGGAGGCCGGCCGACGCCGGAGCCGGAGCCGGAGCCGGAGCCGGAGCCGGAGCCGGAGGCCGGAGCCGGAGCCGGAGCCCGACCGCACGGGTGTCAGCCCATCGGGAGCCCGGCCGACCGCGCGCCCGGCCGACCGCACGGGTGTCAGCCGATCGGGAGGCCGGCCGACCGCTCGGGCGTCAGCCGATCGGGACCTGGGGCGCGCCCGGCCGACCGCACGGGTGGCCGACCGCACGGGTGTCAGCCGATCGGGAGCGGGCAGCGCGGCAGCGCGCGACCGGCGGTCAGCCGGCAGGGCCCCGGCGCCCGGCGCAGCTTCCTCAGCCGCGCTCGCCGGCCCCACACGCGCCGAAACGCACGACGCCCGCGCGATGGGCGCGGGCGTCTCCTCGTCGCGTAGCGGCCGTCAGGTCACGGCTGCGGCGGCGGGTCGACCTTCATCTTGAGCGCGACCTTGATCTCGTTGTGATCGGGGTCCGCCGCCACCGACCGGATCATGTCCATGATCTCGACGGTGTTCGCCCACGGGACCGGATCCTCGAAGTCGACGAAGACCAGCTTGTCGGTCTTCTTGTCCTCGAGCATCGGCCGCAGCGTCTTGGCGATCTCGGTCACCGGGACCTCGATGTCCTTCTCGCCGTTGTTGAGCGAGACCGACAGGTCGGCCTTGACCAGGATCGTGATCTGCCGCGACGCGACGATCGGATCCTCGTTGTCCTGGATCTTGCGCGGCACCTCGAGGGTGATGGTCCGCATCATGATGGGCATGGTCACGAGGAAGATGATCAGCAGCACCAGCACCACGTCGATGAGCGGCGTGACGTTGATGTCGTTCTTCACTCCCCCGCCGCCACCGACATTCATCCCCATGGCTACTGTTCCTTCTCGTTGGTGCCGAGGTCGATCGACGACACGCCCATCTTGTTGATGGCCATGAGCAGCGGGTAGACCTTGACGTAGGGGATGTCGCCGGCGGCCTTGACGTAGACCCGACCCTGGCTCTCGGGATCCTTCACGTTGTCCCAGCCGCGGGTGATCTTCTCCTGCAGCTTCTCCTCGACGCCGGGCTCGCTGAGCTCGCCCAGCTTCTCCTTGTCGTAGTAGACCGGGTACGTGTCGGTCTTGGTGTCGTGGTCGATCGCCACGACCGGCTGCTGCTTGTCCTTGCGCTGGTAGTGGTTCGAGGTCTTGGGCAGCTTGACCTCACGACCGCGCGACATCATCGGCGTGATCACCATGAAGATGATCAGCAGCACCAGCACCACGTCGACGAGCGGCGTGACGTTGATGTCGCTGCGCGGCGTCAGCATCTCCGTCTTCTTGACGTGATGGATCCGCTTCTTCTTCCCCAGGCCTGGCGAGGCCGCACCAGACATGGGCTAGCTCCGACCCTCGCGGAGGATGTGATCGAGGAACTCCGACGACACGTCGTTCATGTCGACCGTCAGCTCCTCGACGCGGGTCGTGCAGTAGTTGAACCCCATGGCCGCGAAGATCGCGATCAGGAGGCCGCCGGCGGTGGCGTAGAGCGCCTCGGCGATGGCCGGGCCGATGACCTCGATGGTCGCGTTGCCCTTGAGCAGGGCGAACGCGTTGATGATGCCGATGACGGTGCCGAACAGCCCGACGAACGGGGTCGCGGTCGCCACGGTGCCGATGCCGGCCAGGCCCTTGCGCAGGCTCGAGACCTCGCGCTCCTTGACGCGCTCGATGGCCCGGTTGACCGAGTCGACCAGATCGAAGTCGCCGACGTCCGCGGGGCCCGACTTGGCGAGGGCCTCCTGGCCCTGACGGTAGGCGGCCGTGCCGGCGCCGACCACCTTCGCGACCGGGCTGTACCGGAACGACTGCGCGACCCGCTGGACCTCGTCGTAGCGGCCGTTCTTGAGCTGCTCGCGCAGGCCGAGCACGAACCGGACGGTCTCGCCGGCAGCCTTCGCGTAGGTCACGACGCGATCGATCACTCGATACGCCATGTAGATCGACATCCCCAGCATGAAGATCATGACGACCTTCACGGGGATGCTCATGCTGGTCCAGATGTCGGCGAGACTGTGATCCATGGCGCGGGCCTACGTGTTGGGGTTGCGTGGTTGCGTGACGGGGGGCGGGCGAGCGCTCCGACGAGCGCAGACGACGACTCGGGACCGGGCTACTTCTGCCGGTACATGAACTGGACGATCGAGCACACCGGCGCGGGCTGACCGTTGATCATGAACGGGTTGTACCGCCAGCGGCGGATCTCGCGCTTGAGCTTCTCGTCGTAGGCCGGGAAGCCCGACGACTTGAGCACGCTGACGCTGTCGATGGCGCCGCCGCGGCTGACGCAGACCTTGACCGGGATGATGAGCTGGGTCTTGCCCGAGCGCGCGATCTCGGTCTTGGTGACGTCGTCGGGGAAGATGTTCTTGTCGCCCGAGATGCGCTGCTGATCGAAGGCGGTCGGCGGCACGATCTGCGGCGGCTGCGGCGGGGGCGGCGGCGGCGGGGGCGGCGGCGGCGGCGGCGGGGCCGAGGTGGCGACGCCACCGGCGACGCCGTTGGGATCGCCGTTCTCGTCGCCATCGGGATCACCGTCCTCGGGCCCGTCCGCGCCGTCGCTCGAGTCGTCGGGCTTGTCCTCGGGCTTGGCGATCGTCGGCTGGACCGGCTCGGTCGGCTTGACCTTCTTGACGACGGTCGGCTTCTTCTGGGTCTCGAGCTTCTTGCCACCCTTGAGGGGCGGCGGCGGGGGCGGCGGCGGCGCGATGGCGAGGTCGACGCCCGACCCGGGCACATCGAGCTTCTTGATGTCCCAGAACGACTTGACCAGCAGCGCCGTGCCCGCCGCGGCGTGACCGGCCACGACCAAGATGAGCAGGCCCAACGCCCAGGTCATCCCTTTCGATCGCTTTGATTCCGCGTAGTTCTCGAACATTTCAGGCTCCTCGAGGCTCTACGGGTCAGGTGCCGCTGGCAGGTGCGCCGGGGGTTCCGGGCGCACTGGCGGCTTGTGCCTTCTTGGCCTCTTCCCGTAGAACGCGCGCCCGCTGGCTAAAGACCTGCGATTCCGCAAGATCGATCTGATAGGCCCAGGATTGGCCGTTGGCCAGGGCCCGCTGGTTCCAGAGCCCCTGGGACGTGCCCCACAGCGCGATGACCTTGTCGTCCATCGCGATGCCCTCTTCGGCCGCCGCCAGGCCGATCTCGGCGATCTCGGCCCGCTCGGTCGCGAACACCTTCTCGCGGCCGGCGAACAGCTTGCCGAACGCCACGTTCACGATCGCCGACAGGGCGCCGATCTTGCCGGCCGTGTCCTTGGCGGCAGCGACGTCCTTGCGGTACCAGTCGATGCCCTGGCGCCAGTCGCCTGATTTCAGGTAGATACCGGCGACCGTCTGGAGCACATCGCGCGACGAGGGATCGCGGTCGTGCTCCTTCTTCCAGTACTCCAGCGCCTTCTCGTACTCGCCGGCGTCGATCCAGAGCCCGGTGATGAGCTTGCGGATCTTGGTATCGTCGGGGTGCTTGGCCAGCCACCACGCCAGCTGGGTCGTGGCCTTGTCGGCGATGGCCTTGTTCTCGGGGGTGTCGATGCCCGACTTGAACATGCGGCTGTAGGTGATGCCGAGGTTGTGGTGGGCGATCTCGAGCTCGGGCGTCTGCTTGATCGCGTCCTCGAAGTACGCCGCGGCCTTGTCGTAGTTCTGGTCCTCGTACGCGCCGTTGCCCTTCTGCACCGAGCGTCGCGAGGACAGCTCGTTGCACCCGGCGAGCGCGACGCACGCGGCGACGGCGACGATGATCGACAGCGACGGGGACGAACCCCTCGGTGCAGCAGGCCGGCTCATAAGCCGCGGCACTGTACAGAAGTGGTTCGCACGCGTAAAGGGGAAGGACACCCCGCAGGAATACACGTTCACGCGCGTGGGCGAGCGGATCGCCGCATAAAACGCCCTGGCACGCGCACCCCACAGCGCGACCTCGCGCCGCAACGCCCTGTCACGGGCGCCGGATCGCTCGTCAGCGCAGCCGGAGCGGGTACTGGACGACGTAGTCCGTGCGATCGGGCTCACCAGACTGCTCGATCGAGACCGCGAGCCCCTGCTTCCGCACGCAGTCGGTGAAGGCGGCGACGCTCGGGCCCTTGAGATCGTTCAGCGTCGGGTAGACGTCGGTCGTCGCCAGGCGGCCGTTGGTCACCGCGACCGTCATGGTCACGTACACGAACGGATCGGCGCCGCGATCGGCGGCCGACACCTGGGCCGCGCACTGCGTGACCGCCGGCTTGAGCTGGGCGTAGATCTTCGCGGTCACCTCGGTGCTCATCGTGCGCTTGCCCGGCGGCATCGGCGGCGGCACGATCGGCGGCCCGTAGTCGGGGCCGCGGTGGTCGCGGATCACCGCGCCGTTGTCCATGACGTAGGTGCGGGTGCCGCGCTCGTCGACCGAGACCGGGGCCGTCGGGTCGTCGGGGGTCGGCGTCACCGACGAGCCGCGCGCGATGGGCGGGGCGCCGACGCCCGACGGCGTGGCCCCACCGCCGGTGGCCGTGGGCGTGGTCGCGACCGGGTCGGTCGACGGCGTCGTGGCGCGCCCGCGGGAGCGCCAGAGCACGATCGCCAGCGCGATCACGGCGACGGCGACGACGGCGAGGACCAGGCGAGCGCGCGGCATGGACTCGGTGGTAGCACCCCAGCGTCAGACGATCCACTCGACGTCGCCGGAGCTGACGCGGTGCAGCGCGCCAGCGTCGTCCTCGACCTCGAGCGCGCCCGCGCGATCGATCCCGCGGGCGATCCCGGTGGCGCGATCGGTGCGCACGCGCAGGTCGGGCACCATGCGCTCGGTCCACGCCGGGGCGATCGCGGCGACCCCGCCCGCCTGGTAGCGCTCGATCCACGGCGCCAGCTCGGCCAGCAGGCGCTCGAGCAGCGCCTCGCGCTCGATCCAGCGCCCGAGCTCGTCGGCGATCGTGGTGGCCCGCGCCGACACCTCGGGCGGCAGGTCGGCCGCGGCGCCGTTGGCGTTGACGCCGACGCCGACGACGACCGCGTCGGCGGTCGACTCGCACAGCACGCCGGCGAGCTTCTTGCCGCCGACCAGCACGTCGTTGGGCCACTTGAGCCCGGCGGCGGTCACGCCCTCGCCGCGGATCGCGTCGCACACGCCGACGCCGATCGCCAGGGTCAGCGGCGGCACCGGCACGGTCGGGCCCAGGCGCACGACGATCGACAGGTAGAGCGAGCGGCCCGGCGGCGACGCCCAGGCGCGGCCGTGGCGGCCGCGGCCGGCGCGCTGCGCGTCGGCGATGACGATCGCGCCGTGGGGCGCGCCGGCCCGGGCCCAGGCCAGCGCCAGGTCGTTGGTCGACGCGCAGGTGTCGTGGGCCTGCCGCGCCGCGCCCAGCCAGCTCACGCCGGCACGAAGTCGAGGCCGATGTCGACGGCGGGCGCCGAGTGCGTCAGCGCGCCGACCGAGATCAGATCGGCGCCGGCCTCGGCGTAGGCGCGCAGGGTCGCGAGCGTGACGCCGCCCGACACCTCGACCTTGACGCCGCGGGCGTGGGCGGTCGCCGCCGCCGCGGCCACCTGGGCCGGCGTCATGTTGTCGAGCAGCACCAGCTCGGCGCCGGCGTCGAGCGCCTCGGCCAGCTCGGCGGCGTCGGTGACCTCGCACTCGATCCGCAGCGGGTGCGGCGCCCGGGCCCGAGCCCGCTCGACCGCGGCGCGGACGCCGCCGCACGCGACGATGTGGTTGTCCTTGATCAGGATGCCGCTGCCGAGATCGAAGCGGTGGTTGCCGCAGCCGCCGGCGGCGACCGCGGCCTTCTCGAGCACGCGGTAGCCGGGCGTGGTCTTGCGGGTGTCGACCACGCGGCACGGCGTGCCGGCCACGGCCGCGGCGTAGCGCGTCGCCATCGTCGCCACGCCCGAGAGCCGCTGCACGAAGTTGAGCGCGGTGCGCTCGGCCATCAAGAGCTCGGCGGCCGGGCCGCGCGCGGTCAGCAGCGGCGCGCGCGCGCCCTCGACCCGGGCGCCGTCGTCGACGTGGCGCTCGACCTCGATCCGGGGATCGACCAGCGCGAACACCGCCGCGCCGAGGTCGAGGCCGAACACCGTCAGCGGCACGCGCGCGTTCATCACCGCGATCGCGGTCGCGGTCGACGCGCCGACCGTGGCCGCGGTGGTGACGTCACCGCGGCCGAGATCCTCGTCGAGCGCGAGCTCGATCAACCGACGGACGTGGGGCAAGAGCGCGAGGCCGCGCAGGGGCGATGCCGACATGGCGGCAGCATGCCCGCTGCGGCCGGGCTACCGCCACTGCTCGATGCGCCAGCCGCGCGCCCGCGCGTGGCGCCACAGCCGCAGGTCGGGGTTGACCGCCACCGGCGTGCCGACCCGCTCGAGCAGCGGCAGATCGTTGTAGCTGTCCGAGTAGAACGTCGACGCGGCCAGGTCGACGTCGTGCGCGCGCGCGAACGCCTCGGCCAGGTCCACCTTGTAGCCGCCGAAGCACATCGTCGCGAGGCGCCCCGTGAAGGCGCCGTCGACGACCTCGAGCCGCGAGCACAGCGTGTGATCGATGCCGAGGCCGCGCGCCACCGACTCGGCCGAGTACTGGGTCGCGCCGGTGGCCAGCGCGATCAGATCGCCGGCGGTCCGGTGGCTCGCGATCGCGTGGCGCGCCGCCGGCGCGATCATCGGGATCACGTCGGTGCGGTACCACTCGGCGGCCCGGGCGGCCATCTCGGCCTCGGACTGGCCCGCCAGCTCGGCGGTGAGCCGGGTCGCCAGCGCCTCGAGGTCGAGCACCGCGGCCTTGTAGAGCAGGCTCCAGTAGATCGCGCGGCCGAGCTCGAGCGCCGACAGCTCGCCGCGCCGGCGCTGGAACCGCATCCAGCTCATGCCGGTGTCGCTGGTGAGCACCGTGTGATCGAGGTCGAACAGGGCGGCGGCGCGCATCGCGGAGGCAGGCGTAGCACGCGGCTGCGCCGGCGACCGCGGGCGAAGCCAGCGTCTGCCGCGGTCGCCACCCGCGCGATCCCCTGGCACACTGCCGGCGATGGCGCCCAAAGAGCTTCCACCCTGCGGCCTGTACCGGACCACCGCCAAGATCGGCGAGTGCGAGGCCGACCGGCTGGTCTACTTCCACAACCACGGCGATCCCGGGCCGGGGATGTACTTCCCCGAGTCGTGGGTGAAGAACCGGGCCCAGTTCGGCGCCCGCGGCATGACCGCGCCGGCGGGCTACGACGGCCGTGGCCTCAAGCCGCTGCCGCGCGAGGGCTTCTACCGGGTCAGCCGCACGTTCCACTGCTGCACCAAGAAGTGCGTCGAGTTCACGCCCGAGACCTTCGTGCAGCTCGGCTACAACGGCAACGGCGCGGCGCTCCTGTTCAGCCCGGAGTGGACCGGCTCGGGCTTCGACGTGCCCGAGCGTGGCACCAAGATCGATGACGACGTGCTCGGCAACCTGGTGCTCTTGCAGGTCCGCGAGCGCAACGACGCCCGCGACGACATCCCGCCGTTCCCGCGGGTCAACCTGATCCACTGACAGAGGCAACGTCGAAGGCCCTGCGGAGAGTGATCCGCTTGCCGAGGCGGCGGTGAAGACCCAGCGGCGAGTGGGGAGCGGTCGACAAGACCACTTCATAAGTCGCTAAAATCACGCGGTCCGACCTCTGGAACAGGGGATGCATGGCCCTCGGGCATGCGCACTCCCTGGCTCCGCCCGCTCGCCCTCGTCGCCGCGATGTCGCTCGCCTCTGGATGCGTGATGCGGGGCGACGGGCGCTACCTGGCGTACGGGGTCGACGCCGCCGTGACCGCGGTCGGCCTCGCGGTCGCGACCCAGACCGAGGTCAGCGCGGACCCCGATCCCGCCTGTGACCTGCTGTGCGACGGCGAGGTCGATCGAGCGCTGATCAGGACCGGGTGGGCCGTCGCCGCGCTCGGGATGGTGCTGATCGCCACGAACTACGTCGCCAACCTGGACGTCGTCGAGTCCCCGGGCGCGCCGAGCGTCGTCGTCGACGTCGCCACGCTGCCGCCGCTGCCGGTGACGCCCACGGCCGATCCCGAGGCGGTGCGGATGACGCGGCAGGCGCGCCGGGCCGGGCTCGCGGGCACGTGCGCCGCGGTCCAGCAGCTGGCGCCGCGCGTGCGCGCCGCCGATCCGATCTACTACCGCGGCGTGTTCGCGGTCGATCCGCCGATCGTCGCGTGTCTGTGATCGACGGCGCGCGGCGGCGTACGGAAACGCTGACAAAGTTCGTGACGCTCGGGCGGGTCGTGACTCTGCCGGGGCATGACCGATGGAGCGCCGTCACTCCCGATGTCCGCGCGTCACCCGTCCCGTGACAGCGCGCCGGCCGGCGACGCCGCGAGCGTGACAACCGCGACCGCCGCGCCGCCGATCCGCGCGGTTGGCGATGGCACGCGGGCTGCTCATGGGTGGTCCGTGGCTCGCACCGTCGACATCGCGATCACCGGCCTCGGCCTGGTCTGTCCCCTCGGCAACTCGGTCGCGTCCGCGCTGGCGCGCGCGTGCCGCGGCGAGAGCGGCATCCGGCGCTACACCTCGCCGTGGGTCGATCCCGCGCACCCGCAGCTGCACGAGCGGGTCGGCGGCACCGTCGTCGACTTCGACGCCGGCGCGCTGATCGAGCCGAAGTTCGCCGCGCGCCACGAGCCGGCGGTGCTGTTCGCGCTCGCGGCCGCGGCCGAGGCCCTGGCCCAGGCCGGGCTGCCGGGCGCCGACGATCGCGCGCGCATCGGCTGCATCGTCGGCGGCGGCCTGCCCGGCGCCGAGCTGTGGCACCGCTCGCTCCACGCCGCGTACGCGCGCGATCGCCCCGACGAGATCGCCCGGCTCGCGGCGATCGCGATCACCGGCACCGCGGTCACGGGCATGCTCGCGCTGCGCCACCAGCTGGCCGGGCCGTCGGTCGGCGTCGCCAACGCGTGCGCGTCGGGCACGTCGGCGATCGCGCTGGCGGCCGATCAGATCCGCCTGGGCCGCGCCGACGCGATGCTGGTCGGGGGCTGCGAGTCGAGCATGCGCAGCCTGATGGCCTACGCGTCGTTCGTCGCCGCCGGCATGAACACCACCCGCGAGCCCCGCGGCGCGTGCGCGCCGTTCGCGGCCGGCCGCCAGGGCTTCGTGCTGGCCGAGGGCGCCGGCATGCTCGTGCTCGAGCGGCTCGATCGGGCCCGCGCGCGCGGCGCCCGGGTGCTCGGCCTGCTGGCCGGCGCCAGCCTGACCAACGACGCCTACCACGTCATCAGCCCCGAGCCGTCGGGCGCCGCCTGGGCCCGCGCGATCGAGCTGGCGCTGGCCGAGGCCGGGATCGCGCCCGACGAGGTCGACGCGGTGTCGGCCCACGCCACCGGCACCCCGGCCGGCGACGTCGCCGAGACCCGCGCGCTGCGGCTGGCGCTGGGCGCCCGGGCCGAGCGCGTGCCGGTGTCGGCCACCAAGTCGATGCACGGCCACGCGTTCGGCGCGGCCGGCGCGATCGAGACCGCGCTGGCGATCGCGGCGATGAACGCCGGCGTCGTGCTGCCGACGATCAACCTCGGCACGCCGGATCCGGCGTGCGACCTCGACTACGTCCCGCACGAGGCCCGGCGCCACCCGGTGCGCGTGCTGCTCAAGAACGGCTTCGGCGCGGGCGGCGTCGCGAGCTGCCTCGTCATCCGCCGCGACCCGTCGGCGTAGCCGCGCGCGGGCGCTCGCCCGCTCCGTCGCCCCACCCTGGCCCTCTGGAGGACCACCGTGATCTCGTCTGTCTCGCCTGCGCTCTCCCCCGCCGTCTCGTCCGCCCCTGCCGCCACGGTCTCGACCGTGCTGGTCGACACCCTGCGCCGCCTCGGCGTCACCCACGCGTTCGGCGTCATGGGCGGCGCGATCGCGCCGTTCTTCCACGCGGTCGCGCACAGCGAGCTGATCACGCTGCACACCCGCCACGAGGGCGGCGCCGCGTTCGCGGCGATCGAGGCGTCGCTGGCGACGCGCCGGCCGGTGCTGGTGTTCACGACCGCGGGCCCGGGCCTGACCAACGCGCTCACCGGCATGGTCGCGGCCCGGTGGGAGGGCGCCCACGTGATCTTCGTGTCGGCCGCGACCGTCGCCGCCAACCGCGGCCGGGTCGCGACCCAGGAGACCACCGCCGCCACGATCGGCGGCGCCGGCCTGTTCCTGCCCGGCGGCGGGCTCCACCTCGCCGCGACGATCGATCACCCGGCGCAGCTCGGGCCGATCGCGTCGCAGCTCGCGACCGGCCTGGCCCGTCCCGGCGGCTTCGTCGCGCACCTGAGCCTGCCCATCGACCTGCAGGCGGCGCCGTGCGCCCCGGTCATGCACCTCCAGCGCGCCGCGCTGACCGCGACCTGCCCGCCGGCCGCGATCGCCGAGCACGCCGCGCTCCTCGCCGACACCCGGCCGGTGGTGTGGCTGGGCTTCGGCAGCCGCCACGCCGCATCGGCGATCCGCGCGCTGGTCGAGCGGCTCGACGCCCGGGTCATGTGCTCGCCGCGGGCCAAGGGCGTGTTCCCGGAGGACCACCCGCGCTTCCTGGGCGTGACCGGCATCGGCGGCCACGCCCGGGTCGACGAGCTGCTCGCGGCCGATCGCCCGGCCTACACGCTGGTGCTGGGCACGCGCATGGGCGAGTCGTCGTCGTTCTGGTCCAGCGACCTGACCCCGAGCCAGGCGTTCGTCCACGTCGACGTCGAGCCCGCGGTGTTCGGCGTCGCCTACCCGGGCGTGCGCACGGTGCCGGTCGCGGCCGAGATCGGCGGCTACGTCGACGGGCTGCTCGCGGCCCTGGGCCCAGCGCCAGCCGCCGCGCCGCCGGTGGCCGCGCTCCCGCCCCTGGTGCCGCGCGGGCCGCGTGCGCCGGCGCGGACGTCCGGACCGGTCCGCCCGCAGTACCTCATCGAGGAGCTGCAGCGCCTCGTCATCGACGGCAGCGACGCCTGGCTCATGGCCGAGAGCGGCAACTCGTTCTGCTGGGCGTCGCACTACCTGCGCTTCGCCGAGCCCGGTCGCTTCCGCATGTCGCCCGGCTTCGGCTCGATGGGCCACGCGACCACCGGCGTCGTCGGCGCCGCGCTGGCGCGCCGGGGCAAGGCCGTGGCCCTGGTCGGCGACGGCGCGATGATGATGCAGAACGAGCTCCACGCGGCGGTGCAGTACCGGGCCGACGCGCTGTGGATCGTGCTCAACGACGCCGCGTACCTGATGTGCGCCCAGGGCATGCGGGTCATGGGCTGGGAGCCGTTCGCGTGCGAGCTGCCCCGGGTCGACTTCGCCGGGCTGGCCCGCGCGATCGGCGCCGCCGGCGAGCGCGTGACCACCGAGCTCGAGGTCGGCCCCGCGCTCGAGCGCGCGCTCGCCGCCCGCGGGCCGTTCGTGCTCGACGTGACGATCGACCCCCGCGAGGCGCCGCCGTCGGGCCGCCGCAACAAGAGCCTGATGCAGCAGGGCTTCACCACCAGCAAGACCGCGTGAAGGAGGATCCGATGACCACGACCGCGACGCCTGCCACCGAGGACGCCCTCGCCTCCATGTTCGACGCCGCCGCGGTGCGCGTGCCGCCGTGGGCGGCCGTCGTCGCCGGGCTGGCCTCGGTCCGCCCCGACGGCGTCGGCGCGACGATCGACTGGCTGGTCGCCCACCGCGCCGAGCTCGAGCGCGCCTACGCCGACGGCCAGGCCGCGCCCCTGAAGCTGGCCGAGGTGCCCCCGCAGATGCAGTACCAGCCCGAGCTCGGGTACATGGACTTCGAGCGGCGCGATCACGCGCTGCGGGACCGCCACCTGTTCGCCGACATCGTCGGCCACCGCACGTTCTTCCAGACCGCGGTCTACGCGATGACCGGCCTCGAGCTGACGCCGCGCCACGCCGCGATGCTCGAGCAGCTCGGCAACGTCAACCTGCAGGCCGATCGCCACGCCTGGCCGATGGCGGTCACGCGCCGGATCGCGGCCCGCGGCGGCGGCTACGCCGCGGCGGTCACCGGTGGCACCGCGATGCTCGGCGCGACCGTGCTCGCCGGCGCCGCCGCCGCCGACTGCGCCCGGTTCCTGCGACGGGCGCGCGCGGCCGAGGCCGAGGGCCGCACCGTGGCCGAGCTCGTCGACGACATCGTGGCCCGACGCCAGCGGGTGATGGGCTTCGGCCGGCCGATCGTCGGCCCCGACGAGCGCGTGCCGGTGATGGAGCAGGTGCTGCGCCAGTACGGCCGCGATCAGCTCCCGTACGTGACGCTGCTCCGGGCCGCCGACGAGGCGTTCTTCGCGGCCAAGGGTCTGCGCAGCACCTCGGCGGCCTGGGCCGCGGCGGTGCTCAGCGACTTCGGCCTGCACCCCGAGGCGGTCCAGGCGGTCTCGAACTTCTGGGTGTCGGTCACGGTCTACGCCCAGGCGGTCTACGGCGGCGAGCGCGGCCTGACCGACGCCGGCGCGTAGCCCCCGGAGGCGGAGCCGGAGCCGGAGCCGGAGCCGGACCCGGAGCCGGAACCGGAACCGGAACCGGAGCCGGACCCGGAGCCGGATCCGGACCCGGAGCCGGACCCGGAGCCGGAGCCGGAGCCGGACCCGGAGCCGGAGCCGGACCCGGAGCCGGACCCGGAGCCGGACCCGGAGCCGGAGCCGGACCCGGAGCCGGAGCCGGACCCGGAGCCGGAGCCGGAGCCGGACCCGGAGCCCGGCCGCCGACTCCCTCCCCGATCAGCGCAGGAACGTCAGGTCGAGCACGCGCACCCAGATGTTCGACGAGGCGTGGACCGCGACCGAGCCGGCGATCGAGCCGGTCGCCGACCGGATCCACCCGAACAGGAGGCCCGGGAAGAACGTCGCCAGCGCGCGCGGGTCGCCGGCCTTGGGCAGGTGGATGACCGCGAACAGGAGCGACGACAGCACCAGGGCCCAGCCGACGCCGCCCCCGAGGAACCGGTAGCGCGGCGGCCACCGGCGCTCGAGCAGCCCCAGCAAGCACCCGCGGAAGAGCAGCTCCTCGGGCAGCGCCACGACCACGACCTGCACCGCGCAGAACTCGGCGAGCGCGCCGAGCTGGCGCGGCCAGTGCGGCGCGAACCCGTGCCAGCCGCGGCACGTGCCGGGGGGCGCCAGCTCGCGCAGGTCGCGGGTCGAGCAGACCGTGTCGTAGAAGGCGACGTACCCGGCGGCGAACAGCGGCAGGATGATCGCCAGCGCGACGCCGGCGTAGAGCACGTTCTTGCCGACCGGCGCGGTCGCGAAGCCGTAGTCGAGCAGGTCCTCGCGCCGCCGGGCCGCCACCACCACCGGCGCGTAGAGCAGCGTCACCGCCACCAGCGCGCTGCCGAGGTGGCCGATCAGCGGCAGGGTCACGTCGATCCGCACCACCGACGCCACCAGCACCGCCACCACCAGCCAGGTCAGCAGCGCGTCGCGGCCGGCCCGCCGGTCCTCGGGGCTGATCAACCCGGGCGCCGACGGCGGCTGGCCCGGCGCCGCGGTCACCACACGGTCACCAGACGAACGCGATCGACGACTGGAACGTGAACGAGCTGTCGGCGTTGGTCAGCTGCTTCTTGAGCGCCTCGCCGAACCGCAGGTAGCCCGCCTCGAGCGACACCCGCATGTTGCCGGCGAACGAGGCCTTGGCCGCGACGTCGATCTCGGTGCCCAGGTACTTCGACGAGGTCTCGTCCGCGGCGCACTCGCCGTTGGGCCCCGAGCAGGCCCGGAACAGCGCGGTGCCGGCCGTGGCCAGGGTGTCGACCCACGCCATCAGCACGCCGGCGGTGAGCTCGGTGTTGGCGACCGGGGTCGGGCGCCAGCGGGCCTTCGGGAAGACGTAGTTGGCGTTGATGACGCCGCCGTTGGACATCAGGCCCAGCGCGCCCTGGGGGTTCTCGGTCGAGAAGAACGGCACGCCGTAGGCGCGCGCGGTCAGCTCGCGCAGGGTCTCCTCGAACAGGATCAGGCCGACGTTGAAGTCGGGGTGCATCGCGCGCTGCTTGAAGTGCTCGTCCTCGAGCACGTCGTCGCCCGAGGCGTGGCCGAGCTCGAGCACCGCGTCCCACTTCTGATCGAGCCAGGCGAACCGGACGACGCCGGCGTTGATCTCGGCCTCCTTCTTGGTGTTGCGCGACGGGAACGGCACGCCGCCGAAGGTGGTGCCGCCGATCATGTAGCCCTCGCCCTCGCTCATCATCTTGCCGTAGCGGATCCGCCACCACAGGTCGGCGATCCACACGCTCGAGCCAGTGTCGACGCACGGGTACGGCGTGCCGTCGAAGGTGCCGCAGGTCTCGGTCGGATCGGTCAGGTCCGACGGCTGGGTCGAGCCCTCCTTGGCCGTGCGCAGCACGCCGTAGAACCCGAGGCGGAGCTCGTCGAGGAACGACTTCTTGTCCCAGTCGGGCTCGTTCCAGATCGCGAGCACGACGTGCTCGTTGACGTCGTCGTCGGAGCCGCGCGACAGGAAGCCCTGCTGCCCGAACGGCCGGAACTTGCGCTCGAAGTTCTCGAACGGCAAGAGCGGCGACTCCGCCAGCTTGTCGTAGGCGTAGCCGACGATCAGCGGGTGCTCGACCTTGCCGAGCTTCTTGAGCGTCCGGTAGATCGTGATCGGCCGGGTCACGAACAGGATGCGGTCGGCGGACGACCCGAAGTGGTTGTCGCCGAAGTCGTCGTCGAAGAAGTTGTCGAGGACCCGCCGCGCCGGCTCGCCCTTGGGCGACTCGGGGTCCATCCAGCCGGTGCCGCCGCCGTTGGCGAGCAGGCCCATGCCCCAGTGCGACGGCATGCGGCCGACGCGCATCAGGCCGACCGGCACCGGGAACTGCACCCAGGCCCGGCGGATCGTCACCGAGTCGCCGACCGGCCCGCCCAGGTAGCCCTGGTTGGAGCCGTCGGTCGCGAACAGCGGCGCGGTCGACAGGCCGTTGTTGTCGCCCCAGACGATGTCGTCGAGCGCGTCGATCTGGAAGTTGAGCCGCACCTGCTTGCCGAACTGCAACGACGGCATGAGCCGGAGCCGGCTCATGACGTAGCTGGTCGAGCGGATGTCGGGGATGATCAGCTGCTCGCCGTTGGGCGGGTACGAGGTGACCACCCGCGGCTGCGGCGCGAGGTTGGTGAGCACGACCGTGCGGGTACGGAAGTACCCCTCGGTGGCCCACTTCAGCTCGGTGAGGTCGGCGTGCGCCGGCGCGGCCAGCGCGAGTGCAGCCGCCCCGGCGGCGACGGAGATCAGGCGTCGGTTCATGGGTCCCCCGGACATCGACGCGACCATAACAGAAACGCCGCGGCCTTCGGGGCGCGCGGCGTCGGGTTCGCACGGACCGGCGCGGGCGGCCGGTCGCCCTGCTCACATGCGCTTGGGCTCGAACGAGCCGGTGATGACGGCGTTGCCCTCGACCGGCGACGGCAGCTCCGACAGCAGCGTCAGCGTGCCGGCGGCCAGCTCGGCCTCGGTGCGGAAGCCCCAGATCTGGATGAACGCCGGCGCGGTCTGCGGCGGCAGCTCGAGCACGACGAACAGGCCGTCCTTGTTCATGGTCGGCGACTGCGAGTGCCGGACCGGCAGGCTCGACGACGCGGCCGAGAAGTAGAACGTGATCGCGCCGGGCAGGTGGGCGACCGCGCCGGCGGTCGAGCTGACGGTCGCGACCGCGTTCGAGACCTCGCGGCCCTGGCAGTCGCGCAGCGCGCCGGCGAGCACGCCCTTGCTGTTGTCGCGGGTCACGCCGACGAACGCCGGCAGCGCGTTGGCGGTGGACTCGGCCACGGCGCTGATGTTGAGGTTCAGCGTCGGGTTGGCCGGGTTCAGGTACTGGTTCAGGAGGTAGGTCTTGACGTAGCTCGCGGCCTCGACCTTGAAGCCGTAGCGGGTCTCGCCCGCGGACAGCATCGGCAGCGACATCGCGAACTCGCCGCGGGTGGCGGCGACGTTGCTCGAGGTCGCCGTGGCGCTGTTGGCGGTCAGCATGATGCCGGGGAACGCCGTGACCGTGGCGTTGCCGACGTTCGGGCCGCCCTGGAAGTCCTCGATCGTCCCGGTCAGGGAGATCGACTGGGTCGACGGCTGATCGTCCGACGGGGTGTTCAGGCAGGTCCAGTCGGCGTCGCCGATCTCGGTCCAGACGCCCATCGACTTCATGTTGGCCTTGGTGATGGCGGTCGGGACCGGGAAGCCCGGGTTCTCGAGCATCGGCGCGTCGATGCCGCCGTCGGTGCCAGTGGAGCCACCGTCGTCGCCGCAGGCGGCGGCGAGGACGAACAGGGGAGCGAGACCGAGAGTGCAGATGCGGCGCATGGATCCTCCACAGAAAGCAAACGATGGGTGCGGGGCTCCCCCGCAAGAGCGTTTCGCGTTTTATCGGGGCGGGGGCCGGAATGCAACGCCCGTTTGCCCGCCCAGGCGCCACTTGGGCCACGTGGCAGTAGTCCGGCCGCCACGCGGTCGTGTACGATCGGGCATCGGTGCCTCGTCTAGGTGACATCCTCACGAAGCTCGGGTACTGCACCCCGGAGCAGGTGCAAGAAGGGCTCGCCGCGCAGGTGCTGTACGGCGCCCGGCTGGGCACCAACCTGATCGAGCTCGGGCACATCGACCTCGACCGCCTGGCCCGGGCCCTGGCGCGACGCACCAAGCTGCCGGCGGCCCTCGCCGGGCACTTCGAGCGGCGCGACCTGGCGATCCAGAGCCGGATCCCGGCCGACCTCGCGGCCAAGCTCCGGGCGGTGCCGCTCGGCAAGCTGGCCCACGACTCAGCCCGGGTGGCGGTGGCGGTCCGCGACCGCCTGACCGAGCACGCGCGCGGCGAGCTGGCGTACTGCCTCGACCTCGATCCCGAGCAGATCGTCGAGGCGATCGCGCCCGAGCTGCGCCTCTACTACCACCTCGAGCTGGCCTACCAGATCCCGCGCGCCAACCGGTTCCTGCGCGTCGATCGCGATCGCAGCGGCGTGATCTCGGTGCCCCAGGCGCCGCCGACGGCCGAGGACACCGACGTCGACGGCCCGTCGTGGACCGCCGAGCCCGGCACGTCGCCGCCGCCGATGCGGGGCCAGCCCGCGGCCAGCGGGCCGGTCAGCGACATCGAGCCGGCCGCGCTCGACTACCAGACCGCGCCGGCGGTCGACGACGAGATCGGGCGGGCCCGGCGCCGGTTCGTGCCGAAGCTGGGCCAGACCCAGCAGGCCGCGCTCGCCCGCATCGCGGTCCGCCAGGTCACGACCGAGGTCGGCCTGCGGCCGATCGAGGAGCGCGACGCCCCGGCCGCGCGCACGCGCGAGGAGCTCCTGCGCTCGATCCGGCGCGCGCCGACCCGGGATCGCGTCGCCGAGCTGGTGCTCGGCACGCTCGGCGACCTGCCGCGGGCGCCGCTCGACGTCGCGGCGCTCCTGGTCGTGCGTCAGCAGGTGGCGATCGGCTGGAAGGGCTACTGCCCTGAGGGCCAGGCCGCGATCGAGGCGCTGGCGTTCGCGCTCAGCGGCGACAGCGCGATCGCGCGCTGCTACCAGGCCGGGCGGGTCCAGGTCACCGCGGTCGCCGCGGCCACCACCACCGACGTCGACCGCGAGCTCTGGACCGTGCTGGGCGGCCGCCCGCCGACCGAGCTCGCGATCGCGCCGATCGCGATCGGCGATCAGATCGTGTGCCTGCTCTACGCCCACGGCCGGATGGAGCAGGACGACGTCGGCGCGCTGGTCGGCGAGCTGGCCGACGCCGCCGGCACCGCGTTCGCGCGGCTGCTGCGCGCGGCGCAGCGGTGACCGCGACCACGCTGGGATAGCCTGACGCCGTGACCAGCGCCGCCGCGCCCCCGCCCGAGACCGTCGAGTTTGGCAGCGATCGCGCCCTGGCGGTGCGCGGGTTCTTGCTCGAGGTGGTCGAGGGCGCCAAGCCGAGGTCGGTGCGCTCGACCGGGGGCCAGTGCGCGATCGGCTCGCACCCGTGCAACGGCCTGGTCGTCGACGACCCGACCGTCTCGCGCTTCCACTGCGAGCTGGTCGGCGACGCCCGCGGCGTGCGCGTGCGCGATCTCGGCAGCAAGAACGGCACGATCCTCGACGGGGTCCGCGTCCACGACGCCGAGCCCAAGGACGGCAGCCTGCTGCGCCTGGGCCGCGCGGTGGTGCGGGTGGCGCTGTCGGCGGAGACCCAGGCGCTCAAGCTGTCGCCGCGGCGCACCTTCGGCGGCCTCGTCGGCGAGTCGCCGCCGCTGCGCGCCGCGTTCGCGCTGCTCGAGCGCGCGGCCGCGACCACCGCGACGGTCTTGCTCGACGGCGAGACCGGCACCGGCAAGGGCGCGATGGCCGAGGCCGTCCACGCCGAGAGCGCGCGCCGCGACCGGCCGTTCGTCGTCGTCGACTGCGCGGCGCTGTCGCCGACCTTGCTCGACAGCGAGCTGTTCGGGCCCGAGCGCGGCGCGTTCACCGGCGCCGAGCGGGCGCGGATCGGCGCGTTCGAGGAGGCCGACGGCGGCACGCTGTTCCTCGACGAGATCGGCGAGCTGCCGCTCGAGCTCCAGCCCAAGCTGCTGCGCGTGCTCGAGAGCCGCGAGATCCGCCGGCTGGGCCAGGACACCCGCCGCCCGGTCGATCTCCGGCTGATCGCCGCGACCAACCGCGACCTGCGGGCCGAGGTCAACGCCGGCCGCTTCCGCGCCGACCTGTACTACCGCCTCGCGGTCGTGAAGATCACCGCGCCGCCGCTGCGGGCCCGGCCCGAGGATCTGCCCACGATCGTCGGCGCGATCCTCGCCTCGCTCGGGGCCGGCGCCGACGAGGTCGCCGCGATCACCGCGCCGGAGATGATGGCGCGCATGGCCGGCAGCGCCTGGCCCGGCAACGTCCGCGAGCTGCGCAACTACCTCGAGCGCAGCCTCCCAGGCCGACGCCGCTGACGCCGCGTGCCCGGCGCCGCTCCGTCGATGAGCCCGCTCCGGCAGCGCCTGCGCGTGCGCCTGACCGCGGCCCGGCCCACCGCCTCGGCGCGGGCGGCGTGAGGGCAGGTCGTGACACTGCCGGTGTGACACCTACCCGCGATCGGGACGATCGCCGTGACACCCGCCGGGTGACCTTGACCTGTCGCCCCGCTAGCGTCATGGTCCGCCCGTGACCGACGGCGCCGTCAAGAAGCACCGCCACGACCTCGGCCAGGAGGACCACGGACCGGTCCTCGCGGCCGGGACCACCCGCGCCATCCAGGGCCTGCTGGGCCTGTGGATCGCGGCGACCTTGTTCGCGCTGGTGTGGGCGATGGTCGACGCCGGCCACGGTCCGACGCCGCCGGCGAGCCCGACGGCGACCGAAGTGCGGTAGCGGTTCGTGGGGCTGATCCCCGACGAGACCATCGCCGACATCCGGGCCCGCGCCGACATCGTCTCGGTGATCGGCCAGCACGTCCAGCTCAAGCGCGCCGGGCGCAACTGGAAGGGCCTGTGCCCGTTCCACGGCGAGAAGTCGCCGTCGTTCAACGTCTCCCCCGACAAGGGCTTCTTCTACTGCTTCGGCTGCCAGAAGAAGGGCGACGTGTTCACCTTCGTGATGGAGCTGCAGGGCAAGAGCTTCCTCGAGGCGGCCGAGACCCTCGCGGCGCTGTGCGGCGTCACGATCCCCGAGACCTCGGGCAACCCCGAGATCGCCCGGGCCCGGGGCGAGCGCGCGGGCATGCTGGCCGTCAACAAGCTCGCGACCCAGTTCTTCGCCGAGACGCTGGCCAGCCCGCTCGGCGCGGCGGGGCGCGCCTACCTCGACGCGCGCGCGATCGGCGGCGAGCAGCGGGCGGCGTTCCAGCTCGGCTTCGCGCCCGCCGAGTGGCACGGCCTCGCCGACTTCCTCAAGGACCAGCGCGCCGACCTCGAGATGGCGGTCAAGGTCGGGCTGATCGCCCGGCAACCCAAGGCCGGCGGCTACTACGACCGCTTCCGCGAGCGGGTGGTGTGCCCGATCATCCTGCCCGGCAGTGAGGTCGCCGGCTTCTCGGCCCGCCTGGTGGCCGACGCGCCCAAGGACAGCCCGCTCGGCGCCAAGTACATCAACAGCCCCGAGAGCTTCGTCTACAAGAAGTCGCGCCTGCTCTTCGGCCTGGCCCAGGCCCGCGAGACCATGCGCGTCAAGGGCCGGGCGGTGCTGGTCGAGGGCAACTTCGACGTCATCTCGATGCACCAGGCCGGGTTCACCGAGACCGTCGCGCCGCTCGGCACCGCGCTGACGCCCGAGCAGGTCGAGCTGTTGCGGCGCCAGGCCGGCGAGGTGGTCCTGTTCTACGACGGCGATCGCGCCGGCCGGGCCGCGACCCGGTCCGCGCTCGAGCTGCTGCTCACCGCCGACGTCCCGGTCCGGATCGCCTGGCGGGCCCACGGCGACGGCGTCCGGCTCGAGGGCCAGGACCCGGACTCGCTGCTCCGGGCCGGGATCGACGTCGGCGCGATGATCGAGCACGCCCGCGACGGGCTCGAGCACTTCGCCTACGAGCTGGTCTCGACCGGCGCCGACTCGGGCGACGCCCGGGCCCGGGCGCTCGAGGAGATCGCGCGCCTGGCCGCGCGGATCCCGGGCGAGACCAAGCGCGAGGTGGTCGTGGCCAAGGTCGCGGCCAAGATCGGCGTGGAGACCAGCGTGATCATGAGGGCCCTGTCCCGGGCCGCCCGGACGGCGAACGATCCCCGGGCCAGCTACGGCCGCCCGAGCGCGCCGGCGCCCGAGCCGATCGTGCCCGCGGCGCCGCCCCCGTCGAACGCGCCCCTGCTCGACCACGAACTGGACCTGCTAGCGCTGGTCGCCGACCATCCGTCGCTTCTAGCAACCCCTCAGGCAAACAAGGCTTTTTCACTCTTGACGGATGACCGCCTTCGCGACATGTATTCCGCCGCGCGCGCGGGGGCGTCCCTGCCCGTGCTCGCGCCCGACCGTCTGCCCCCGCACGCCATCAAGGTTCTCCTGGCCGGCACCTACGCACAGCACCCCAAGCCCGAGGCCGTCCTCGATGCCAAGGTGCAGGAACTCGAAGCCGCCGCCCGCAAGCAACGCACGCTCTCGCTCGAACGCCAACTCGCTGCCGCCAAGAAAGCCGGGGACGTCGAGGAGATCCGCCGCCTCGTCCTCGAAGTGATGAACACCAGGAAGCAGGTCGATTAGCCATGGCCAAGTCCGCCCCGTCGAAGTCGAAGTCGCCCCCGAAGCCGGCCGCGCCAGCCAGCAAGGAGGCCAAGCCCGCCAAGGACGCGGCCAAGGCGACCAAGACCGACACCAAGCTCGAGGGCAAGGACGCCAAGGACAGCAAGCCCGAGCGCGGCCGGCCGACCCGTCCGCCCAAGGGCAAGTCGGCCCCCAAGCGCCAGCCGTCGAACTTCGACGACGACGACGAGATCGAGCGCGAGCCGCGCGAAGATCTGCTCGAGGACGACATCGACGACGACGCGCCCCGGCGCGCGTCGGCGAAGGACGCCGCCGACGCCGCCGCGCTCGAGGCCGAGACCAAGCGGCCGACCGGCAAGAAGAACGGCGCGGTGCCCCAGAACCAGTCGAAGCTGATCGAGCTCGGCAAGTCCAAGGGCTTCCTCACCTACGACGAGATCAACGACCACATGCCGGACGACGTCGTGTCGACCGAGCAGATCGACAGCTGGCTGTCGTCGCTCGGCGATCACGGCATCGCGATCGTCGACGGCGCCGGCCCGCGCCCGGTCGACCCGGACAAGGTCGGGCTCGAGGCCGGCAAGGACAAGGACGAGGAGGAAGGCGCCGAGCCGACCGAGGCGACCAACACCACCGAGGACGAGGAGTACGCCTACAGCCGCACCTCCGACCCGGTGCGCATGTACCTGCGCAAGATGGGCTCGGTCTCGCTGCTCACCCGCGAGGGCGAGGTCGAGATCGCCAAGCGCATCGAGGAGGGCGAGCGCCGCATGCTGCAGGCGGTGCTCAACTCGTCGGTGGCGGTCGAGGAGCTGCTCGAGACCGGCGACCGCCTGCGCAAGGGCAAGGCCCGCGTCAAGGACGTCGTCAAGGACATCGACGAGGAAGAGGGCGAGTTCGACGAGAAGTGGCACACCGAGCGGGTCTGCAAGGTCATCGACAAGATCCGCAAGACCCAGCGCGACAACGAGAAGCTGATCGAGAAGCTCAACGAGCGCGGGTCGACCGAGGCCAAGAAGAAGAAGATCAAGGACGAGCTGCGGGAGAACCGCGAGCAGATGTTCGACGACCTGTCGGACCTGCGCCTGTCGAAGCCGACGGTCGACCGGATCGTCGCGCAGCTGAAGAACCTGATCCTCAAGCTCGACAAGACCGAGGCCGAGGTCCGCGAGGCCGAGCGCCGCGCCGGCATGACCGCCGCCGAGGTCCGCAAGACCCTGCGCGAGATGAAGACCTCGCCGGCCAAGGCCCGGGCCGTCGGCAAGAAGGCCATGCTCACCATCCCCGACTTCGAGGAGATGGAAGAGCAGATCAAGCACGCGCAGCGCAAGATCACGATCCTCGAGAACGAGGCCAAGACCAACGCGCCCGAGCTGCGCTCGACCTACCGCGACATGAGCGAGGGCGAGCGGATGGCCGAGCGCGCCAAGAGCGAGCTGGTCGAGGCCAACCTGCGCCTGGTCGTGTCGATCGCCAAGAAGTACACGAACCGCGGCCTGCAGTTCCTCGACCTGATCCAGGAGGGGAACATCGGCCTGATGAAGGCCGTCGACAAGTTCGAGTACAAGCGCGGCTACAAGTTCTCGACCTACGCCACCTGGTGGATCCGCCAGGCCATCACCCGCGCCATCGCCGATCAGGCCCGCACCATCCGCATCCCGGTGCACATGATCGAGACGATCAACAAGCTGATCCGCACGTCGCGCTACCTGGTGCAGGAGCTCGGCCGCGAGCCCACGCCCGAGGAGATCGCCGAGAAGATGGAGCTGCCGCTCGACAAGGTCCGCAAGGTCCTGAAGATCGCCAAGGAGCCGATCTCGCTCGAGACGCCGATCGGCGAGGAGGAGGACAGCCACCTCGGCGACTTCATCGAGGACAAGTCGATCACCTCGCCCAGCGAGAGCGTGATCTCGGTGAACCTGGCCGAGCAGACCCGCAAGGTCCTCGCCACGCTGACCCCGCGCGAGGAGAAGGTCCTGCGCATGCGCTTCGGCATCGGCGAGAAGAGCGACCACACCCTCGAGGAGGTCGGCCAGGACTTCGAGGTGACCCGCGAGCGCATCCGCCAGATCGAGGCCAAGGCGCTGCGCAAGCTGCGGCACCCGTCGCGCAGCAAGCGGCTCAAGGCGTTCGTCGAGAGCTGAGCGTGTTTCCTTGAGGGTCTTTCGAAAAGACCCTCGTGTTTCAATGAGGGTTTTTCGAAAAAACCCTCCCCCGGCATGCGCCGGGGCCCCCACCCGAAACGGCCCGGCGCGTCCTGCGCGCGGGTGGTGGTGATCGCGTGTTTCGATGAGGGGTTTTCGAAAAAACCCTCCCCCGGCATGCGCCGGGGCCCCCACCCGAAACGGCCCGGAGCGTGCTGCGCGAGGGTGGTGGTGGTCGCGGGTTTCGATGAGGGTTTTTCGAAAAGACCCTCCCCCGGCATGCGCCGGGGCCCCACGCACGTCGGACCGATCGACGCACGTCGGACCGATCGACGCACGTCGGACCGGTCGGAGCCACGTCGTGGTGTCGGACGTGTCAGTTGCGCGCGTGGTCGCCGGCGCGCACGCTTGGGGCATGCGCAGCGCCGCGATCCTCGTGCTGACGCTCGCCTGCGCCGGCGCCAGCGGCGGCGGTCCCGGCGGTCCCGGCACGCACGTCGACAGCGCGCACCCGGTCGCGCGGCCGGCCACGGGCCCGACGGTCGCGCGCCGGCTGGCCCAGTACGGCGCGGCGGCCCGGGCGCGCACCGCCGCGGCGTTCGCGGCCGCCGGGATCGCGTACCCGCCGGGCGAGGTGACGCTCGTCGCGATCAAGGACGAGGCGCGGCTCGAGGTCTGGGCCCGGCGCGACGGCGCGTGGGCGTGGATCGCCGACTACCCGGTGCTGGCGGCCAGCGGCGGCGCTGGGCCCAAGCTGGTCGAGGGCGACGGCCAGGTGCCCGAGGGCGTCTACGCGATCGACTGGCTCAACCCGCAGAGCGCGTACCACCTGTCGTTGCACGTCGACTACCCCAACGCGTTCGATCGGGCCCACGCCGCGGCCGACGGTCGGCGCGCGCTCGGCGGCGCGATCATGATCCACGGCGACGCGGTGTCGATCGGCTGCCTGGCGATGGGCGACCCCGCGATCGAGGAGCTGTTCACGCTGGTGGCCGACACCGGCCTGTGGCACGACCCGGCGCGCACCCGGCCGCGCGTGCGCGCCGTGCTGGCGCCGACCGATCTGCGCGCGCACGCCGCGACCCCGACGCCCGACGCGCCGCCGTGGACCGCGGCGCTCTACGCGACGCTGGCGACCGAGCTCGCGCGGTTCCCGCGGCCGCCGCGCTGAGGACCATCAGGCCAGCGGGCGCTCGGCCAGGCCCAGGGCCTCGAACCGCGCGGTCAGCGCGTCGGCGGCGGCCTCGCCCCGCAGCCACGCGCCGAGCTCGGTGAACGGCTCGACGACGACGTCGCCGTCGACCAGCCGGTGCGGCGCGCCGGGGTCGGCCTCGAGCTGGTAGCCGGCGTCGACCAGCACGAGCGCGATCGCGGTCCCGAACGTCCCCACCGCCCAGCTGCGGATCGCGCTGTCGTCGACGTGGTCGGCCCCCTCGCCGTGGATCAGGCGCGCGCGCTGGCGCAGCGCCGTCATCGCGCTGGGCAAGCTCGCGATCGTCAACCCCGTCAGCGCCGCGCGCGCCGCCTTGGCGTCGTCGCGCCAGGCCGCGATCCAGTGGGCCGCGACGTCGGTCCAGGCCACGTCGGCGAGCGACCGATCCACCAGCGCGCGGATGGCCGCGGTCTCGTACCGCTCGGGCTCGATCATGAGCGCGATGGCCGGGCGATCGTCGGGGGTCTTGCTCGGGCCGCGGAGCTGGGCGGCGGCCGCGATGCGATCGCGCAGCGGCGGGTGCGAGTCGTAGGGATCCTGGTTGCCCTCGGCCAGCTCGGCGGCGACGACCTCGTCGAGGAGCTTGGTCATGCGATCGTTGCCGAGGAAGCGCGAGAAGCCCTCGCCCACCGGCGGCAACACGCCGCGCTCGATCATCGGCTCGACCTCGTTGCGCAGGTACAGGCTGTGGGCCAGCGCCGCCGCGTGGGTCTTCTTGAGGCCGTCGATCAGCGCCGGCGCGCCCTCGGTCCGCACCGCGACGCCGTCGGCCGAGTACTCCTGGGCGCGGCTGACCGCCTGGGATACCCGCAAGAAGCCCTTGGCCAGCCACACGAACGGCGCCCGCACCGCGCCGAACAGGAGCGGGATCAGCCCGTGGATCTCGGCCGCGCCCTCCCCAGCCTTCTCCAGGTTGATCACGGTGCGGATCATCGAGCCGCGGGTCTTGTAGATCCACGGGCCCAGCTTGGTGTCGCCGCCGTAGAAGTGGCCCATCTCGTGGGCGATGACCGCGCGCAGCTCGCTCACCGTCAGCGTGCGCATGAGCGGCAGGCCCAGGCCCATGACCCGCCGGCTGCCGACGCCCATCAGGCCGCCGCGCTGGGTGACGAACGCGTTGACGTCGTTGACCAGGTAGACGTGCACCGGCATGGCCTCGCCGGTGGCGGCGGCGACGCGGCGCAGCTCGGCGAACAGCTCGGGCTGCCTGGTCGCGGTGATCTCGGGACCGGGCGGCTCGAACCGATCCGGCCGCGGCAGCACCGACCACGCGACCACCGCCGCCGCGACGAAGCACGCCAGCCCCGCGACGGCGATCATGATCACGCCGCGGCCGTGGATCTCCGCCAGCAAGCCGAACAGGAACTTGCCCGCCATGACCAGGCCGACGACGGCTGCCACCGCGGTCGCGAAGAACAGCACCATCAAGACCAGCGCGAGCATGGCCCGCACAACGATCGACCCGGTTGCCGCCACGGCCCGGTTGTATCACCGCCAGCCCTGGGTCGAGATCGAACGGACACGAGGCACGCGCCGATGTAGTGTCGGCGGGTCGGGGGTGACGGCTGGACGCCACGGTGGGAACAGGCCCACGTCGACGTGCATGGCGAGGTCATCAACGCACACCGGGAGCAACTGACGGCCCGCGGCGCGCGCGCCCGCGTGATCAGCGGCACTCGAGCCGGGTCGAGTACGCGATCGGCAGGTCGCGGTGCAGGATCCACTCGATCGCGTAGACGCCCAGCGGCTCGACGTCGGTCGGCTGGCACGAGCGGTGGTCGTGGTCGAGCACCTCGCAGGTGGTGTACGGCACCTCGCACGGGACCTGCTTGGGCAGCGCCGCGGCCAGCAGCACGCCGAACAGGGCCGCGGTCTGGCGCCCGCGCGTGGTCATGGCCTTGCCCATCACGCGCGCACGATAGCGCGCCGGTCAGCCGTCGCGCAGCCGGTACCGGCGCACGAGCCGCTCGATCGACTTGGGGTGCACGCCCGCCTGCTCGGCGGCGGCGCGCAGGTCGCCGCCGGTGTCGGTCAGCAGGTCGCGCAGGTACTCGCGGTCGAACTCGGCGCGCGCGGCCTCGAGCGGCATGCGGCCGCGGCGGGTGCGGCGCAGGCTGCCGCGCAGCTCGACCAGCCGCGCCAGCGGATCGCCGGCCAACGCCGCCGGATCGGCCAGCGCGATCGCGCGCTCGATCGCGTTGCGCAGCTCGCGCACGTTGCCGGGCCAGGCGTAGCTGCGCAGCGGGCTGAAGGTGTCGTCGAGGTGCGGCAAGATCCACGACAGATCGCCGCCGGCCCGGGCCAGCACGCCGCGGGCGAAGTGCGCGGCCAGCAGCGGGATGTCCTCGTCGCGATCGCGCAGCGGCGGCAGCTCGATCGGGATCACCGCCAGGCGGTAGTACAGGTCGGCGCGGAACCGTTCGCGATCGACCTCGGCCCGCAGGTCGCGGTGGGTCGCGGCCATGATGCGCACGTCGACCGCGACCGGCGCCGGCGCGCCGACCCGCTGGACCGTGCCGGTCTCGAGCGCGCGCAGCAGCTTGGGCTGCAGCGCCAGCGGCAGCTCGCCGATCTCGTCGAGGAACAGCGAGCCGCCGTGGGCCAGCTCGAACACGCCCGGCCGGTCGACGTCGGCGCCGGTGAACGCGCCGCGGACGTGGCCGAACAGCGCCGACTCGATCAGCGTCGGCGCGACCGCGCCGCAGTCGAACACGATGAACGGCCGCCCGGCGCGCGGGCCGGCCGCGTGGATCGCGCGCGCCAGCAGATCCTTGCCGGTGCCGGTCTCGCCCAGGACCAGCACGGTCGAGGTGGTCGTGGCCGCGCGCCGGGCCATCGCGAACACCCGCTGCATCGCGACCGAGCGGCCGAGCAGCTCGCCGAAGTGATCGATCGCCGGCAGCTCCTCCTCGGCGGCGCCGCCCTCGGCCACCAGCTCGATCGCGCTGTCACCGACCTCGAGCACGACGCCGTCGGTCAGGTAGACGTCGCGGATCGCGAGCCCCTGGACCCGGGTGCCGTTGGCGCTGTCGAGATCGAGCGCGCGCAGCCCGCGCGGATCGCGGGTCAGCCGGACGTGGAACCGCGACACGCGCGCGTCGGTGAGCACGAGCTGGTTCGACGGGTGCGCGCCGATCCCCAGGTCGTCGGCCCCGACCTCGATCGAGGTCCCGGCGTCGGGGCCACGCACGACCCGGGCCCGCAAGCGCTCGTAGCTCACCCGCACCGCCCCATCGGGCGCCACGTACGTCGTCTTGCCTGCGACCTGTCGAGCCATCGAATGGGCGCAGCGTAGCGGAACCGAACGGCTCCATGGAACCGCTCGGCTCCACCTTGCGCGCCGCAACCCCCTCAGATCGGGCGCCCCCGAGGTGGATCGCCGCTTGCTGTATCCTGTGGCGGAGGATCGATGCGCACCTACATCGCCGCACTCATCGTGCTGATCGGGACCTTGGGCACGGCCCACGCCGACAAGAAGCAGCACCGCTTCGTCGGCATCCATCCCATCCCCAAGACCCAGGGCGGCGGCGTCTGCCATATCCAGGCGCCGCACGTGCACATCTACGCCCCGGCCGATCTCAAGGTGCAGTACCGCGACCACGACGGCTGGAGCTACTTCGTCGGCGACCCGGTCGCCTACGGCTGGGACGGCCCCAGGTACAGCTACTACGGCCACCACCCGGTGCCGGTCGACGTGATCGTCGAGGACGATCACGACGACACCGAGTACTGCTACCTCGACGGCCCGCACTTCCACGCGTGGGCGCCGCCGGCCGACCTCAAGCTCGAGCTCCGCGGCGGCGCGTACTGGTACGTCGGCGACTTCCCGCCCGCCTACGCCGAGGCCAGGGTGACCTACGACCCCATCGACGTGGTCTACCAGCCGATCCGCTACGAGCGCCCGACGGTCGTCGTCGACGCCGCGCCGCCGGGCTGGTACGGCGCCGTGGTCGTCGCGCCGGTGGTCGTGGCCCCCGCGCGGGTCGACGTGCGCCCGGCCCGGGTCCGGGCCGGCGTCGAGGTCCACGTGCCGGCGCCGGTGCTGCGGGTCGAGATCGGCGTCCCGTCGGTGCAGATCGGCATCGGCGGCGGCGTCGTGGTCCACGAGCACCGCGGCCACGCCAAGTACAAGGGTCGCAAGCACGGGCGCGGTCACCGATGATCGACCGCGCGCGCCTCGGCGCGCTGCTCCTGCTCGTGGCGACGGCCTGCGGCGGCAGCGAGGCCAAGCCCGCCATCAGCGACGACGCGCTGGTCGCGGCGTGGCGCGCGGACAAGCTCGAGGTGTCGGCGCTGACCACGGTCGACGGCGAGGCCTACGCGTCCAAGGCCTGCCGCGGCGGCACGGTCAGCGGCGTCGACGTGGTGGTGTGCACCTACGGCAGCGGCGAGGACGCCCAGGCCGCCGAGGAGCTGGGGCTGGCGGTGGTCGCCGACGCGACCGGCTCGGCGATCGCGCGCGGCACGCGGCTCCTGGTCGTCGTCGACCGGCGCAAGGCCGACCCCAGCGGCCGCACGATCGACGCGATCACCCGCGGCTTCCGCAAGTAGCGCGGGCCGGCCCGCTCACCGCGGCCCGAGCAGGTCCTCGAGGAAGAACGCCGCCAGCTCGGCGCGGCCCGCCAGGCCGGCCTTGCGGTAGAGCGACGTCGCCTGCTGGCGCACCGTCGCCTCGGACGCGTCGCGCACGCCGGCGATCTCCTTGTGCGACAGCCCCTTGAGCAGCAGGCGCGCGACCTCGGCCTCGCTCGGCGTGAGCTGCCACGCCGCGAGCTGGCGATCGATCGCGTCGGCGAGCCCGCGCACGAGCTCGCTGGCCTCGGCCCGCCAGCGCGCGGCGTCGGCCTGGGCGGCGGCGACGTCCCGGGTGAGCCCGACGACCGCCGCCTCGGCCGCGTGGATCCGGCGCCCGAGGCGCCACACCCGCCGCGCCATGACGCCGGCGCCGGCCGCGCCGATCACCGCGATCGAGCCCTCGACCACGACGTGCAGCGCGGTGGTGCCGGCGCGCAGGTCGCCGAGCAGATCGAGCGCGGCCAGGACCGCGACCGCGGCCAGCGCCGCGCCCGCGATCAGCAGCGGTCGCCGGGCGGCGCGCGGGTCGAGCGGCGCCGTGCCCCCGCGATCTTCCTCGTCATTCACGGACGTGACCCGCCCGATCACGAACGTCCGATGGACAGCATGGGGCCACGGCCGCATCGTCGCTCGAACACAAGGAGCTCATCGCCATGGATACGCTGCCACTCCATCCCAAGCTCGTCCACCTCCCCATCGCCCTCGCGGTGCTGATGCCGCTGATCACCATGGTCGTGCTGGTCGCGTGGTGGCGCGGCCGATTGCCGCGGGTCGCGTGGTGGGGCGTCGTCGGCCTCCAGGCCGTGCTGCTGGCCACCGGCCTGTACGCGCGCGAGACCGGGGAGGAGGACGAGGAGCGGGTCGAGGCGGTCGTGCCCGAGGCCGCGATCGAGGCCCACGAGGACGCCGCCACCGGGTTCGTGATCGGCGCCGGGGTCGCGCTGGCGCTCGCGGTAGCGGCCGGGGTGGTGCGGCCGCGCGGTCCAGCCCTGGCCGTCGCTGGCGCGGCGGCGCTCGGCACCATGGTCGTGCTCGGCCTCGGCTACCGGGTCGGCCAGGCCGGCGGCGAGCTGGTCTACCGGTACGGGGCGGCCGCGGCGTGGGCGGCGCCGACGACGGGCTCCGGCCCGGGGGCGCCAGGGGTCGCCGCCCCGCGCGACCGCGACGACGACGACGACTGATCCCGGAGGGCCTGTCGCCAGCCAGCGCCCAGGTTCGTGGGTTCAGGTCGGCACTTCGACAGGCGAGCCTCGATCGGCCACGACGCGAGACTCCGGCGCGGGGACCGGTGCTCGACCGAAATACTCGCAAGCGCTGAGGGCCCGGCCGGCGCGGTGCCCGTGGTATGCGATCGCGATGGGCCGGTCGTCGCGCGCCTGGCTCGCCACCCTCGCGGTCACCGTCGCCTGCGGCGGCGGCGGCGCCGCAGGCGATCCGGTGGCCGAGGCGATCCGGCGCGACCTCGAGCGCTCGCTCGGGCAGCCGCTCGCGTCGGTCCGGTGCCACGCCGGCGCCTGCGTCGCGACGACGGCCGCGGGCCTGGCGGTGCCGGTGGCCGTCACCGGCACCGCGCCGGTGACCTGGACTACGGCCGAGCTGCTCGATCCGGCGCCGATCGCCGCCGAGGTCCACGCCGCGCTGCGCACGCTCGACGCCGACGGCAGCGTCGACTGCGGTCCGCTGCGGCTGGCCGCCGACGTCGGCCCGGTCGTCGAGTGCGCGCTGGCCGACGGCGGCGTCGCGTTCGTGCGGATCGAGGCCGACGGCACGCTCGACGTCGAGCTGGCGCTGACCGCGACCATCGCCGCCGAGCGGCGCGCCGGGGCCGCCGACGACGAGCTCGAGCGCACCTCGCGGGCGCTCGACAGCGACGAGGCCGAAGGGGACGACGACGACACCGACGCCGGGCCCGCCGACGACGGTGGCCTCGACGCCGGCCTCGACGCCGCCGGCCCCGGCCCCGGCGGTTGATGACGATGCCGCGCGCGACGATCATGGGGGCGCGCTACCATCTCGACATGCCAGCTCGCCCTCGCGGCGGTATCGCGCTCGCCCTCGTCACCGTGGCCTTCGTCGCCGCCTGCCCGAGCGGCCAGCGCGCCCCCGTGGACCGACCGCCGCCGCGGCCGCGCACCGGGACGATCACCCTGTCGATCCTCGGCACCAACGACCTGCACGGCGCCATCGACCGGCTGCCGATCCTGGCCGGGTACGTGGCCAACCTGCGGGCCGCGCGCGCCGACGACGGCGGCCAGGTGCTGGTCGTCGACGCCGGCGACATGTTCCAGGGCACGCTCGGCTCGAACCTCAACGAGGGCGTCGCGGTGGTCGCGGCCTACAACGCGATCGGCTACGACGCCGCCGCGATCGGCAACCACGAGTTCGACTTCGGCCCCAGCGGCCCGGCGGTCACCGCCAGCGGCCCCCACGACGATCCGCGCGGCGCCCTGCGGGCCCGGGCCGCCGAGGCCGCGTTCCCGTTCCTGATGGCCAACGTCCTCGACGTCGAGACCGGCAAGCGCCCGACCTGGGACAACGTCCTGGGCTCGTTCATGCTCGAGAAGGGGCCGGTCGTGGTCGGCGTCATCGGCGTGACCACCGAGGCCACGCCGTTCACGACCATGCCGGCCAACTTCGTCGGCCTCGCCATGGCCAAGCCGGTGCTGGCGATCGCCGCCGAGGCCGCCGATCTGCGCAAGCGCGGCGCGCAGGTCGTGGTCGTGGCGGCCCACGTCGGCTCGAAGTGCGCCGACCTCCACGATCCCTCCGACCTGTCCTCGTGCGATCAGGAGGAGGAGCTGTTCACGATGGTCGACGCGCTGCAGCCGGGCGCGGTCGACGTGATCGTCGCGGGCCACACCCACGCGGCCATGGCCCACCGGCTCGGCGAGGTCGCCGTGATCGAGTCCTACTCCAGCGGCCGCGCGTTCGGGCGGGTCGACCTGCGCATCAACGAGCACGGCGTCATCACCGGCAAGACCATCCACCAGCCGCGCGATCTGTGCCCCGAGGCCGGCGGCGAGCCGGTGCCGGCGGCGGCGTGCGTGGTCGGCGACTACGAGGGCCGCCCGGTCATGCCGTCGGCCGCGATCGCCGCGCTGATCGAGCCGGCGCAGCGCACCGCGGCCGAGGTCGAGCGCAAGCCCCTCGGCGTCACCTTCACGACCGCGATCCCGCGCGCCTACGATCTCGAGTCGGCCGAGGGCAACCTGTTCGCCGACCTGATGCGCGCGGCGGTGCCCAAGGCCGACCTCGCGCTGACCAACGGCGGCGGCCTGCGCGCCGACATGCCCGCCGGCCCGCTGACCTACGGCGCGCTGTACGAGGCGATGCCGTTCGACAACCGCTTCGCGCTGGTGACGCTGACCGGCGCCCACGTCCGCAAGATGATCAGCAACAACCTGCAGTCGGGCAGCGGCATCTTCTCGTGGTCGGGCCTGCGCGTGACCGCGAGCTGCACCAGCGGCACGCTCGAGGTGTTCATCAAGGACGAGCGCGGCAAGCCGATCGCCGACGACCGCACGCTGACCCTGGTGACCAGCGACTTCCTGGCGTCGGGCGGCGACGGCGTGATCGGCCGGCTCAAGCTGCCCGACGGCGCCGTGACCCTGACCGACACGATCATCCGCGACGCGATCGCCGCGCAGCTCACCGCGCGCGGCGGCGCGCTGGCGGCGTTCGACGTGTTCGACCCCGACCACCCGCGCCTCGCCTACCCGCCGCCGCGCCCGGTCCGGTGCGGGGCCGCGGCGCGCCCACGGCCCTGATGGTCCCGTCGCTGTCCGCCTGGCTCGCCGGCCTGGGACCGCCGGGGCCGCAGCCGCTCGATCGGCTGACCGCGTGCTTCCTGCGGTTCGTGCGCCGGCACGCCGGCCCGCTGCGCGAGGCCCGCTCGGCCGGGCTCGATCGCTCGGTCGCCGGGTGGCGCGCGACCCTGACCGACGCGCTGCGCCTGGTGCTGCGCACCACCGTCGCCTCGCTGGCGCACCTCGAGAGCCGCACGCCGCTGGAGATCCTGTGGACCCGGCTGCACGCCGGCCTGCCCGAGCGCCCCGACATCGCCGCGGTGCTGGTGGCGCGGGTGTGCGCCGACGCGCTCGACGAGGCGGTCGGGCACCAGTTCGTGGCCGCGTTCCGCGAGCGGCGGCAGTGGCACGTGCCGCCGGGCGAGCCGTTCCCGATCAGCGAGCCGCCGCTGCGCGAGGTGTTCGGGCGCCACCTGACCACGCACCCCGACACCCGCGATCTGCCGATCGATCGCACCACCCGGCTGGCGCTGGCGCCCGACGCCGACGGCGTCGAGCTGGTGCTCGATCTCGACGGCGGCATCGCCGCGCCGGCGCCGAACGCGACGATCGCGGTGTGCCTGCCGATCGGCGGACCGATGACCGAGCTGGCGTGGGACACCGACCGCGCCGCCGGGCGCTTCTTCGGCGTGCGCCCGCGCGATCCCGGCGCCGCGAGCGCGGCGGTGCGCGCGCTCCTGGCCGAGGCGCTGTCGGCCGAGGCGGCGATCGTCGTGTTCCCCGAGCTGGCGGTCGACGGCGCCGCCCTCGCCGACGTCGAGCGCGCGCTGGCCGACGCCGAGCACCGGCCGCTGGTCGTGGCCGGCACCCGCCACGCGCTGGTCGACGGTCAGCCGCGCAACCGCGCCACGGTCGTGTGCGGCGACGCGCGGTTCGAGGCCGACAAGTTCAACCCGTTCGCGCTCGGCGACATGGTCGAGGGCATCACCAGTGCGCCGGCGCGGCTGGCCATGCGCGGCGCCGTCGACGGCAGCGGCCGGTTCGCGTGGTCGGTGGCGGTGCTGGTGTGCAAGGACTTCCTGTCGCTGGGCGCGCACCAGCTGCTGACCGTGGCGCGGCCGTCGCTGGTGATCGTGCCGGCGATGACCGAGCGCACCGCGGTGTTCGAGACCGACGCGCTCGGCCTGACCGGCACGACCCAGGCGACCTGCGTCGTCGTCAACCAGGTCGACGCGCGCGGCGCCGAGCACGAGGACGCCGCGGTCGCGATCGTGACGCGGCCGGTGCCGTGGGCGCTGACCGAGGTGGTGCGGCGGTCAGAGGTCACCCCGCCGGTGTGCCTGCTCCTGTCCTTGCGGCCGGATCCGCCGTGACCGCGCCGGCCGTGACGCGCGCCGCCGCCGCTCGTGCCGCCGTGACGCGCGCCGGCGACGCTCGTGCCGCCGTGACCGCGCCGGCCGTGACGCCCGCCGCTGACCGCGCCGGCCGTGACGCCCGCCGTCGCCGGATCCGGCCGGCCCCGACCGAACAACCATTGCGCAACCGTTGCATCGCCGCTAGGTTGATCGTGAGCGCATGGACCTCACCGAGCTGATCGCCTGGTTCGAAGAAGCGCCGACCGACGTCGCGCGGTTGCGGGCGCTGGGCGGCTCGCTCGGCCTCGAGCTGACCCGACGCCGCCTCGATCACCTGGCGCGCGCGATGGCCGCGCTGGCCGACGCCGCCCGCGCGCCGGCGCTGGCCCGGGCTCAGCTCACCGCCACCGCCGACCCGACGTTCCAGGCCGGCTACCTCACCGCGGTCGAGGACATGGTGCGCGCGTACCAGGCCGAGCTCGGCGAGGAGGACACGGAGCGCGAGATCCTCCACTACGCCAAGACCGAGCCGTACAAGAGCGCGCTCCTCGCCCTCGCCGACGGCGCCGAGACCCCGACCGAGGTCGCGCTGACGATGGGCCGCCACAAGTCGAGCGCCAGCCGCGCCCTCGCCGCCCTGCGCGAGGCCGGCCTCGTCGCCGGCTACGCCGCGCCCGACAGCAACGAGCGCCAGCGGCCCCACGCCCTCACCCGCCGCGGCAAGAACATCGTCGAGGGAGCCCGCGCCGGCGGCGCCCGGCGCGGCGACGTCACCCGCTCGCGCTCCAGCTCCAGCGAAAAGGCCGCCGCCAAGAAGCGCACGCCCGGCAAGGGCAACCGCGCCCCCGTCGCCGCCCGCCGCACCGGCCGCTAGGGGACTGGGTCCCAACTGCATGGGATTGCTATTGATTTTCGGGGCGCCGGCCGCCAGCGCGGCGAGCTCCATCGCCTATCGCGTCAGAACTTGCGACGCAGCGAGTCACGGATCCTGACGCGGTAGCTCAAGATTCTGCAGCAATTCCAGTCCTCTAAGACCCAGGATCCGGGCCCCCACGATCTGGGCGCCGCCACCAGCCGCTGATCAAGGGGACCGGATCCTGGGTCCCAACTGCATGGGATTGCTTGAGATTTCTGGCCCACCGCGTCAGAATTCATGACGCGGCGAGTCACGGATCCTGACGCGGTAGCTCGAAATTCTGGAGCAATTCTAGTCTCCTAAGACCTAGGATCCGGTCCCCGGCGAGTTCTGGGCGGGGATGTCGTCATGTAGGTGACGAACGCCGTCGACGACTCGACAGGGGATGGGCGGTAACTAGCTGAGATGCCGCTGGTCGAACCAGTGGCATGCGGGGTGCTCATGCTGGGGGCATGGAGACACTTCACCAGCTTCGTGTGCGGCTCAAGCCGCTCGCCGGCGCCGCGATCGGCGGCCTCGCGGGCACCGTGGTCGACGTGGTGATCCTGTCGATGCTCTGTCATCGCGGGGTCGCGGTGGCCTACGCCGCGTTCGCCGGCGCGATGGCCGGCGCGGTGCTGTGCTTCGTCGCCAACAAGTACGTCGCGTTCGGCGATCGCCGGCGCCCCGATCTGCGCCAGGTGGCGGCGTTCGGCGGCGTCGCGCTCGCGACCGCGGTGCTGATGGCGGTCGCGATGCACCTCGCGTGCGACCGCGCCCACCTGCCGTACCTGACCGCGAAGGTCGTGTGCGCCGCCGTCATCTTCGTCTGCTGGAGCTACCCGGCCCAGCGTCGCCTCGTGTTCGCGCCGGCCTGATGCCGCGCCGCACCGTCCCCCAGGAGCCTGTCATGTCGATCCTCACCACCGTCCTCGACCTCTCGATCGTCATCCCCGCCTACAACGAGGAGCTCCGCATCACGCCGACGCTCGAGGCCACCGCGCAGTTCCTCGCCGCCCACCCCGGCACCTGGGAGATCGTCGTCGTCGACGACGGCTCCAAGGACGGCACCGTCGCGCTGTGCGAGCGGCTGGCCGCCGAGCGCATCCCGCAGCTGCGGGTGATCGCGTCGAAGCCCAACCGCGGCAAGGGGGCGGCGGTGCGCACCGGCATGCTGGCCGCGCGCGGGCGCATCCGCGTCATGTGCGACGCCGACGGCTCGATGCCCGCCACCGAGCTGCCCAAGCTGATCGCGCCGGTGCTGGCCGGCGCCGACGTCGCGATCGGCTCGCGCTACGCCGCCGGCGCCGCCACCAACACGACCCAGCCGCTGTACCGCCGGCTGTGGAGCCGGCTGTGCAACCAGGTCATCCAGAAGACGCTGGTGCCGGGCGTGCGCGACACCCAGTGCGGCTTCAAGGCGTTCACCGCCCGCGCCGCCGATGATCTGTTCGCGCGCGCGACGATCGACGGCTGGGCGTTCGACCTCGAGATCCTGGCGCTCGCCAAGCGGCGCGGCTACGACGTGCGCGAGTGCGGCGTCGTCTGGCACGACGACCAGCGCTCGAAGGTCTCGCCGTGGAAGGACATGTGGAAGGTCATCCGCGAGGCGGTCGTGATCAAGCGCAACCTGCGCCGCGGCCGCTACGGCGAGCTGGCGCCGATCGCCGGCTGAGCCGCGGACCTGGTCATGCGCCGAGCGGTGCCGAGCGCATCGGCGAACTCGATCAGCCGCTCGCCTTCGAGTCGGCGATCCCGGCGGTCGCGGCGGCGTTCCTGTCCGAGTCGGTGCGGGCCGCGGCTCACGCGGCCGGCGGCGGCTCGTCGGCGGGCGGCGGCGGCGGGTCGAGCATCTCCTGGCGGTAGATGATCCGCGCGCAGCGCTCGCAGGTCTCGATCGTCTCGAGCCGCGCCAGCTTGTTGTTCTGCTGCGGCAGGATCCGCACCCGGCAGCCCTGGCAGATGCCGCCGAGCACCGGCGACACCGCGACGCCGCGCACGATCAGCGCGTCGTAGGCCTTGCGCCAGTCCTTCTCGATCCTGGCGCGGATCTCCTCGCGGCCGGCGCTGGCCGCGGTGATCTGCTGGTCCAGCTCCGCGAGCTGCGTCGCGATCCGGGCCTCCTCGGTCGCGAGGTCGTCGCGCAGCTTCTGGATCGACGCGTCGCGCTCGCCGATCAAGGTGGTCGTCTGCCCGAGCCCCTCGGCCATCTTCTTGACCTCGGCCTCGCGCTCGCTGATCGACTTGCGCTTGAACTCGACCTCGCGGGTGGCGGCGTGGAACTCCTTGCCGGTGCGCGTGCCCTGCAGCTTCGACTTGGCGGTGCGCAGGAGCTCTTGATCGCGCTGGATCATGGCCTGCTGCTGCTTCTGCCAGGTCTCGGCGTCGACCAGCTTCTGGCGCTCGACGTTGAGCATCGACTCGAGCTTGGCCAGGTCGTTGCGCAGCGGCTCCGTCCGCGCCGGCAGGATCTTGCGCGCGGAGGCGAGCTCCTTGACCTTCATGTCGATGGTCTGAAGTTCAAGCAACAACAGGAGCTGATCTTTCACGGCGTCCTCGCGAGGCATCGAGACCAAGTTGTCAACCACGGGTCGTGGGCCCACCTGGGTTTGAACCAGGGACCCACCGGTTATGAGCCGGCCGCTCTGACCGCTGAGCTATGGGCCCGTGTGGCGGAAGTTACAACGCGCGGCACGTTAGCCCCGTGCGCCGGGGACCGCAACCGCGGAGGTGGTACCTTTGCCCCGATGCCTGCCCCCGCCACCGCCGCCCGCGTCGCCCTGGCCGCCCTGGCCGCCGCTGTCCTCGCCGCCTCGGCCAGCTCGAAGAGCACCGCGCCGCCGCCCGCCACCGCGGGCGCCTGGAACGCGGCGCCCCCGGCGACCCAGACGATGGCGACCAGCGACGCCGCCGGGTTGTGGAAGACCACCTTCGGCGCGGTCAAGATCGAGGACGACGGCGCCGGCGGCCTCCACGGCGCGTGGGTCTACCAGAACGGCGGCAAGGACGTCGTCGGGTACTTCGGCGGCACGCTCGACGGCAACGTCCTGCGCCTGTCCTGGCGCGAACCGGCCCAGGCGCAGCCCGGCGAGAGCCAGCTCGCCGGCGAGGGCTGGCTGGTCTTCGACGCGGCCGGCGGGCGCTTCTCGGGGCGCTGGTGGACCAGCAACCGCGATCGCCAGGGCGACTGGAGCGGCTCGCGCGATCAGGCGGGGATGGCGCCGGCGATCGATCAAGGCGGCGCCGGCTACGGCGGCGCGCTCTACGGCGGCGCGCTCTACGGCGGCGTCGACTACGACGGCGACGGCGTCCCGGACCCGCGCTGATCGCGCGTTGCGGCCCCGCTGATCCGCGCTGATCGCGTGCTGCGCGCCGGCTGCCCCGCGCTGATCGCGCGCGGCGGACCCGCGCTGATCGCGGGCTCGCTCAGGCCGGGCCCTCGGCCGCGGGGTAGCAGCCGAGCACGCGCAGCTCGACGGTGAGCTCGCCCAGCTCGGCGAGCACCGCCTGCACCGCCGCCCCGGCGGCGTGGCCGAGCAGGTCGAGGTAGAAGCGGTACTGCCAGCGGGTGCCCCGTAGCGGGCGCGACTCGAGCTTGGTCAGCGACAGCCCGCGCGCGGCGATGCGCGACAGGATCTCGCCCAGCGCCCCCGGGCGATCGGCCAGCGCGAACGTCAGCGAGGTCTTGGCGGTCGTCGCGTCGGGCACCGGGGTCGGCCGCAGCCCGACCTCGACGAACCGGGTCGCGTTCGAGCGCTCGTCCTGGATCGTGGCCGCGACGATCGCGAGGCCGTAGGTCGTGGCCGCGGCGGCGCTGGCGATCGCCGCCTGGGTGACGTCGCCGGCGTCGCGCACCGCGCGGGCGGCGCCGGCGGTGTCGAGGTCGACGACCGCGCGCAGGTGCGGGTGCGCGGCGAAGAACTGGTGGCACTGCGCCAGGGCCTGCGGGTGCGAGCGGACGATCGTGAGCTGCGCGAGCGCGACGCCCGGCAGCGCGAGCAGGCAGTGCTCGACCGCGCTCACGACCTCGCCGGTGATCGTCAGCGGGCCGTGGGCCAGCAGATCGTAGGTCTCGTTGATGCTGCCGGCGGTGGAGTTCTCGATCGGCAAGAGCGCTAGATCGGCCGCGCCGTCGATCACCGCCGCCGCCGCCGCGCGGAAGCTGTCGTGGCCGGTGAGCAGCGCGCCGCCGCCGCGGCCGCCGTAGCGACGCTGCGCCGCGAGGTGGCTGTAGCTGCCCTCGACGCCCTGGTACGCGACCCGGCGCGGCACGTCGGCGCGCGCGCGCACCGCGGCCTCCTGGTGCGCGACCGACATGTCGAGCACGACCCGGTACATGCGCTCGACCTCGTGCGGGTCGAGCCCGAGCCGCACCGCCTGCCCGCGCAGGCGTCCGAGCAGGAGCTCCTCGCGCCCGCGGTCGCGCACCGGGCTGGCCGCCGCCAGCTTGGCGGCGAGCACGTCGTCGACGATCGCCAGCCGCGCCGCCAGCAGCGCCAGGAGCTGGTGATCGATCGCCTCGATGCGCGCGCGCAGCGCGGACAGGTCGGCGGGCGCGGACATCGCGGACGGCGCGGACGGCGCGGACGGCGCGGACGGCGCGGACGGCGCGGACGGCTCGGCGGGCGCGGACAGGTCGGCGGGCGCGGACAGGTCGGCGGGCGCGGACAGGTCGGCGGGCGCGGACATCGGCGCCATCGTGCGCGCTGTATCGGACGGCTCGGACGGCTCGGGCGGCTCGGACATCGGCGCCATCGTACGCGCTGTAACCGCGCCGCGCCGGCTCGCCACTACCCGACCATGCGCCGCCTCCTCGCTCTCGCGCTGGTCACCTCGGCCTGCGCCCACGCCGCCCCGCCGCCGCCCCACGCGCTCCGCCTCGATCGCGTGGTGCTGTTCCAGAACGGCATCGGCCACTTCGAGCGCCGCGGCGCCCTGCCCGACCGCCACCTGCGCCTGGTGCTGCGGCCGCACGAGGTCGACGACGTCATCAAGACGCTGACCGTGGTCGATCGCGACGGCCAGGCCCAGCAGGTCGCGGCGGTGCTGCCGACGCCCGACCAGGCCACCGGCGATCGCGTCGTCGTCGACATCGAGCTGTCTCGGCCGGTGCGCGATCTGATCGTGTCGTACGCGGTGCCGACCGCGGCGTGGAAGACCACCTACCGCGTCGCGATGCCCGAGCGCGCCGGCGGCCCGCTCCTGTTCCAGGCCTGGGCGATGATCGACAACGTCTCCGAGGAGAGCTGGGACCACGTGCAGCTGGCGCTGGCCACCGGCGCGCCGCTGTCGTTCGCGACCGACCTGCGCACGCCCCACTTCGTGCCGCGCCCCGACGCCACCGGCGCGCTGGTGGCGCCGACGGCGACCGCGGTCGTGACGGCGGCGCGCACCCGCGGCGGCGCCAGCGACGAGGACCACGACGGCATCGCCGACGTCGACGACCAGTGCCCGCTCGGCGCCGAGGACCGCGACGGCTTCGATGAGGACGACGGCTGCCCCGACCCCGACAACGACCGCGACCGGATCCCCGACGTCGACGACCGCTGCCCCGACGAGCCCGAGGTCTGGAACGGCTACGAGGACGACGACGGCTGCCCCGACCGCGGCCGGGTGATCGTGACCGACGCCCAGATCCAGATCCTCGAGCGCATCTACTTCGGCGCCGGCGCGACGACGCCAGCCCCGTCCTCGGCGCCGATCCTTGACGCGATCGCCGCGACGCTGGTCGGCAACCCCGAGATCCAGACGGTCCAGCTAGCCGGCCACGCCGCCGCGGGCGAGGCCGATCCCTGGGGCCTGTCGGCCCGCCGGGCCGCGGCGATCCGCGCGGCGCTCGCCGACCGCGGGGTGCAGCAGCAGCTGACGGTGCGGCCGTTCGGCGACACCAGCCCGATCGATCGCGATCCCAGCCACAACCGCCGGGTCGAGTTCGCGGTGATCGAGCGCCGCGCCGAGCGCGGGCCGTCGGCGCCGACGCGCACCCTCGACCAGCGGGCGCTCGCGAGCACGGCCGGCGCCGCCGGGACCTCGGTCGAGGTCGCCGGCACCGCGCGCTGGCAGCTCGCGGATCGCGTGACCGTGCCGCGCGGCGCGTCGACGCTGGTGTCGGTGCTGTCGCGCGAGGTCACCGGCGCCGGCGTGCTGCTGTTCCGCCCCGACGCCGGCACGCCCGGCTCGGCCCGTCACCCGTACCGCGCGGCGCGGATCGCGCTGCCGGCCGAGCTCACGGTCGAGCCGGGGCCGGTCGCGGTGTTCGCCGAGGGCAGCTTCGCCGGCGAGGGCGTGCTCGCGCGCACCCCCGGCGGTCAGGTCACCTACGTCCCGTACGCGGTCGACGGCGGCACCAGCGTCACGGTCGAGGTGTCGGGCGACGAGCGGCCGCAGCGCCTGGTCGCGGTCGCGCGTGGGATCGCGCGGGTGCAGAACGCGCGCGTGCGCACGACCCGCTACACGATCGCCGCCAGCGCCACCGCGCCCGCGACGATCTACCTGCGCCACGTGCCGACCGTCGGCTACCAGCTCGGCGAGCTGCCGCCTGGCAGCGAGCGCGGCGACGACGACGTCCTGATCGCGCTGCCGATCGTGCCCGGCGGCGACAGCGTGCTGGTGGTCGAGGAGCGGCAGCCGGTGACGCGCGAGCTGCAGCTGCTCGACGCCGCCACCGACCTGGCGGCCTACGTCGACGGCGCCGACCTGCCGCCGGCGGTGCTGGCCGCGGTCGGGGCCGTGGTCAGCGCCCGCGCGGCGCTGGCCGACGCCGAGGCCGCCACCGCCGCGGCCCAGACCGCGCTGGCCGACGTCACCGAGCACAACGGCGACCTCGAGCGCTCGCTGACCACCGTCGCCAAGCTGCCCGGCGCCGAGGCCGCGCAGCTCCGCGCGCGGCTGCTCAAGAGCCTGACCGAGCTCACCGCGCGCGCCGATCAGCTGGCGCGCACGATCGCCACCCACCGCGCGGCCGAGGTCGAGGCCCGGGTCCGGCTGCAGACCGCGATCGAGGCGCTCGGCCTCGAGCAGCTGACGACGCCGTAGCGATCACGGCGCGGGGCGATCGACGACGTCGATCAGCCACGACTCGCAGCCGCCGGGCCCGCGGGCCGGGCCGATCTTCGGCGCGCCCGGGCAGGTGGCGTCGTGCAGATCGGTGCGCAGCACGGTCGCGCCGACCGCCGCGAGCGCCGCGATGACCTCGTCGTCGGGCAGGCGCACGCCGCCGTAGAGCTTGGGCCCGGCGCTGACCAGCGCCAGGGTCGGCGACACCGCCGCCAGGAACGCCGCGCGGCTCGAGGTCTTCGAGCCGTGGTGGCCGACCTGCAGGATGTCCGCGTCGATCGCCGCCGCGAACTCCTCGACCAGGTGCGCCTCGATGTCACCGAGCGCGGCCGACGGATCGGCCCGCGGCCCCGACTCGGCGTCGCCGGCCAGGAGCAGGCGCGTGCGCCCCAGCTCGACCGCGAGCACGATCGTGTTCTCGTTGGGATCGGGCCGAGCCTTGGCCTCGGCGTGCAGGATCGTCATGGCCGCGTCGGCGCCCAGGACGATCCGATCGCCCTCATCGAACACCTCCCAGGTGACCGTCGTCGGGATGATCACCGGCAGGCCCTTGACCTCCAGCGTGCGGTCGGCGGGCGGCAGCGCGGCGGTGTGGTAGCGCGCGCCGCTGGCCTCGGCCACGCCGGTCAGGAAGTCGCGATAGAACACCGCGTCGTTGATGCGCCCCGAGTCCCAGATGTCGTCGACCTGGTAGCAGTGCAGCACCAGGTCGAGCGCCGAGCCGTGATCGAGGTGCGGGTGGCTGAGCACGACATGATCGATCGTGCGGCGGGTCGGCGCGGCGGAGCCAGCGCTGGCGCACTGCCCGTCCCCTGACGGCCCGATCGCGGCCGCGAGGTAGTCGAGCACGCGCACCGGCCGCTCGCCGGGGTCGCCCGAGCCGGCGTCGTACAAGAGCCTGAAGTCGGCGCCCTGCACCAAGAGCGCGAGGCCGGTGCCGACGTCGATCAGGTGTACGCGCCAGGTCCCGGGCGCCGGCGGATCGCGCGGCAGGTCGGCGACCTGGGTGATCGGCCGCCACGTGACCGCGGGCGGCAGGTCGACCGGGCCGGGGCCGTCAGGCCCATCGGGGGCGTCGGGCTCGTCGGGGCGGTGCGGCGCGACGACGACCGACGGGCCGGGGACCGTCGGCGCCGGCGGCCGACACGCCGCGATCATCGCGAGCGCCGCGCCCATCAGCGGCCCGCGCGGGTGCGTCGTCACCGCCGCATCATGCCACGCGCGCGCGTGCGCGACGTCGCCGCGACCGATCGCCCGGCGTCACCCCGCGGCGGTGATCGCGAGCGCGCCGGCTCCGGTGGTATCCATGACCTCCACCTGGAGGACCCATGTCGATCACGACCGGACTGGGCGATCGCCTGCGCGACGCGCTCGACGCCGCCGAGGCGCGCACGCCCGGCATCAAGCACGAGGTCTCGGCGCTGTTCGCGGCCGCCCACGCCGAGGCCAGCGCGGTGCTCGACGGCCAGGCCGAGCACGCCGGCCTCGCGTCCGCCGCCGGCGCCTGGGCCGCGCTCCACGACGACGTCGCCAGCCTCGATCAGCGCGCGGCCCTGACCGGCGCGCGCGTCGAGGGGCGGCTGCCGGTCCACGTCAGCGCCGACGGCGAGCTCTGGGGCGTCGGCACCTACGAGAACCTCGATCCGGGCTGGACCGAGGCGCTGATCCACTACCTCGAGCACCGCCACGACCGCGCGCCGTTCGTGCGCGCGCCGCGGGTGGTCGACATCGCCGACGACGCCACGCTGGCGATCGTCGGCGACTGGGGCACCGGCTACTGGCGCGCGGGCACCGGCGCCGAGGGCGTCGCCCGCCAGGTCGCCGCCGGCGCCCCCGACTACACGATCCACCTCGGCGACGTGTACTACGCCGGCACCAGCGACGAGGAGCGCGCCAAGCTGGTCGCGCTGTGGCCGAGCGGCCGCCTCGGCTCGGTCACGCTCAACTCCAACCACGAGATGTACGACGGCGCCCGGGCCTACTTCGCCGCCCTCGCGGCGCCGGCGCCGTTCGCGCTGCAGGGCGGCTGCTCGTACGTGGCGCTGCGCAACCGCGCCTGGCTGATCATCGGCCTCGACACCGCGTACTTCTCGACCAGCCACCTGTACCTCGACGGCGCGCTCGACGAGGGCCAGCTCGCGTTCCTGCGCGCGCAGGCCGCCGCCGCCGGCGATCGCAAGATCGTCGTGGTCTCGCACCACGAGGGCCTGAACCTCGCGGGCACCGCGACGACCGCGCTGTGGCAACAGGTCGTGCTCGGCCTCGGCAAGCCGCCGGTCGCCTGGTACTGGGGCCACCAGCACAACGGCGTGGTCTACGCGCCGCACGAGGGCTGCCGGCCGCGCTGCGTCGGCCACGGCGCGATCCCCTACGGCGACGCGACGATGTTCCACGGCTCGAAGGCCGCGCTGTGGTCCGAGTCGGTGTCGGCCCACGACGCCGACCTGCCCGAGCGCGTCACCAACGGCTTCGCGCGCGTGCGCCTGGCCGGCCCGACGCTGACCGAGGAGCTGGTGGCCGAGGACGGCGCGGTGCGCTGGGCCGGATCGATCGGCGGCTGACCGCGCCGACGCGGCGACGGCTCCGCGCGGCGCGCGGGTCCGGATCGAGCGGCGCCTGACCGCGCCGACGCGGCGGCGGCTCCGCGCGACGCGCCGGTCCGGTTCGAGCGGCGCCCGCGCTGCGGCGAGGCGACGCGCGGCGCGCGGGAGCTACCCCGCGCCTCACCCGCGATCACCCCCGCGCGGTGCATGGTCGACGGGTCGCCGCGTCCAACGCCCGCGCCCCACGTCGACGGGGGCCGGTGCTCGACCGACGCAACCGTCGACGCAGGCGCGCACGCCCCGCGCCACCGATGTCTCGACGACAACTCGCGCCGGGCTCATAACCGACGCTTACCCAGGTTCACCGCGACGCTCACGCCCCTGGGGTGACTAGATAGGAAGCAGCCTCGATCATGGTCTTCGATATCGACGCCACCCCGCTCCCACCGCCGCCGGTCGACCTCGCGCGCCCGGTGGTCGCCGGGCGCTACATCCTCGACGGCGCCCTCGGCGAAGGCGGCATGGGCCGCGTCTACCGCGCGTACCACCGCAAGCTCGGGCGCGCGTTCGCGCTCAAGGTCATGGCGCCGACGTTCCGCGAGGAGGAGCGCCTCCGCGCCCAGTTCATGGACGAGGCCCGGCTCGCGAGCTCGATGACCCACCCCAACATCGTGTCGGTGACCGACTACGGCGACGACGTCGAGCTGGGCGCGTTCATGGTCATGGAGCTCCTCGAGGGCGCGCCGCTCGACCCACGCGCGCGCCTGCCGTTGATCCGCGCGTGCGAGTACCTGCGCCAGATCGCAGATGCGCTCGAGCACATCCACCAGCGCGGCGTCGTGCACGGCGACCTCAAGCCCGAGAACATGATGGTCGTGACCGAGACCCACGACGGCCGACGCCGCGCCGTCGTCAAGCTGCTCGACTTCGGGCTGGCCCGTCGGATCGGCCGGAGCGATCGCGACGAGCCGCTGTCGGGCACGCCGCCCTACCTGGCGCCCGAGCGGATCACCGGCGGCCCCGCGACCGTCGCCGCCGACGTCTACGCGCTCGGCGCGGTCGCGTTCGAGCTGCTCACCGGCGCGCCGCCGTTCACCGGTGAGCTGCGGCAGGTGTTCGAGGCCCACCTGCAGCAGCCGCCGCCGACGCTCGCGGACCGCCGCGGCGAGCCGGTCGACGAGCGGCTCGAGGCGCTGGTCGTGCGCGCCCTCGCCAAGCGCCCGACCGCGCGCCACCAGCGCGTCAGCGAGTTCCGCTACGAGCTCCAGACCGCGATGGCGATGCTCGGCCTGCGCCAGCGGCGCCACACGCCCGGCGCGGGCGCGCAGCCGTTGCTCGACGCGTTCTTGCAGTCCGCGGTCCCGCTGGCGGTGATCTCGCTCGATCACAAGGTGACCGCGGCCAACGCGGCGTTCTGCAAGATGCTCGCGGTCCCGGCCGAGCAGATCGAGCACCTCGACCTCACGACCTCGACCCTGGGCGAGGCGTTCCCCGACCTGGCCGAGGTGCTGGACCAGGCGCTGGCCGCGCCGTACCCGGTCGAGCGCCGCGCCATCGTCGGCACGGGCCGGGCGCGCGTGCAGGTCGTGCTTTGGATCAGCCGCGGCACGATCCCCGACCGGGCGCTGCACCTGTTCGCGCGGCTCAACCGGGTGTGACGGCGGGCGACGACGCATGAGCCGCCGCAGCCGCACCGCGTCGACCGTCCCGACCGCGCACCGCGACCGCGCGGCCTCCGCCGCGCCCGACGACGACGCCGCGCCACCGCCCGGGGAGCCCGGCACCGGCTGCGGGGTCTGCCGCCGCGACCTCACGGGCGCGCTGGTGTGCCGGCGCTGCCTCCGTCGGCTGACCGTGCCCGCCGGCATGTCGAGCGAGCAGATCGCGGTCGTCCACGCCGAGTCGACCGGCGCCGCGCTGGTCGACGTGTGGGGCAACCACCACGCCCTCGCGCGCACGACCACCATCGGGCGCGCGCTCGCCGCCGAGCTCCAGATCCTCCACGGCACGATCTCGCGCTACCACGCCACGATCGCGTGGACCTCCGGCGGGTGGTGGCTGACCGATCTCCGCAGCACGAACGGCTCGGGGCTCGGCGCGACGTCGGTGACCGGCCCGGTCCAGCTGCGCCCGGGCCAGCGCGTGGCGTTCGGCGACGTCGCGATGTTCTTCGTCGAGACGGCCCGGTCGACCGCCGGCCTCCCCGGCAACCGCGACCACGCGACCGCGACCTTGCACGCCGCGGCGCCGCCCGAGGCGCTCGGCGATTCGCTCGAGCTGGTCGAGACGCCCAGCGGCGCGGGCCTGATCGTGTTCGCCGATGGTCGGCCCGAGGTCTGCCTGACCTGGATGCAGCTCGAGCTCCTGCGCGCGCTGTGCCGCCGTCGGCGCGAGGACGCGCAGGCCCCACCCGAGCGGCGCGGGTTCGTCGCGACGACCGCGCTCCTCGGCGCCCTGCCGTGGGACTCGGTGCGGCCCCACGCCGACCACGTCAAGCAGCTGGTCCGACGGGTCCGCCGGCTGCTCGCCGACGCTCGCGCCGATCTGGAGATCGAGTCGCGCCGCCACCTCGGCTACCGGGTCGGTCCGCGCGGATGATCGGTTCTGTGCGAGCCCCACACGCGCTGGCGCCCGCGCTGGCCGGGCGCGTGACGGTCGTGCGCGTCCGGCGTTGTGCGCCGGGCTGTGTCAAAGCGCCTCACGTGGGGCGCGCCTGCCGGCGCTCGCTGGCCGCGGCGGACGAACCTTGTGCCCGCATGACCTCGTGATGGCGCAGGCCTTGCGCGCGAGGCCACCTCGCCGCGTCAGGGCTGCGCGGGCCCGTCCGCCACGATGTCGCGAGGCCCGCTCGACCGAGCGGCATGCGCCGATGCGCCCGGCCCACGTCGTGCTTACGTGTGTGGCTGCACCATGCCAGCGTCGCCGTTGATGATGCCCCCACGCGAGCGACGCCCGCGGCGACCGTCGAGGGCGCCGACGTGAGCGACCCGCCGAGCGGCTCGCGGGACGCGCGCGGCCCGGCCGTCGCCGACGTGCTCCAGCTCGAGGACCTCGTCGGCCTGTCGGAGGCGGACGCGCGCGCGCGGCTGGAGCAGGACGGACCGAACGAGCTGCCGGCCCAGCAGCACCGCAACCTGCTCGCCATCGTGCTCGAGGTGGTGCGCGAGCCCATGTTCCTCATGCTCGTCGCCGCGGGCGTCGTGTACCTGCTCCTCGGGGAGCCGGCCGACGCGCTGATGCTGCTCGGCTTCGTGTTCGTGGTCATGACGATCACGATCGTCCAGGCCCGCCGCACGGAGCACGCGCTCGAGGCGCTCCGCGATCTCTCGAGCCCGCGCGCCCTCGTGATCCGCGACGGCCACCGCCGGCGGATCGCGGGGCGTGAGGTCGTCGCGGGCGACCTCGTGGTCCTCACCGAAGGCGATCGCGTGCCGGCCGACGGGCTGCTCCGGCAGACGCTGCACCTGGCCGCGGACGAGTCGCTGCTGACCGGTGAGTCGGTGCCCGTCCGCAAGGTGGCTGCGGCCGAGGCGCGCGCCCTCGAACGCCCTGGCGGTGACGACTTACCCTCGGTGTTCTCGGGGACGCTGGTGACCTCGGGCCAGGGCATCGTCGAGATCGCCGCGACCGGCCCGCGGACCGAGCTCGGCAAGATCGGCAAGGCGCTCGCGCAGACCACCGAGGAGCCGACGATGCTGCAGACCGAGACGCGGCGCATCGTCCGGATGCTCGCGATCGCCGGGCTCGGGGCCTGCGGCGTCGTGGTGGTGGCCTTCGCGCTCACGCGCGGCGGCGGCGCCGGCGCGTGGGAGCAAGGCTTCCTCGCTGGCATCGCGATGGCGATGGCCATCTTGCCCGAGGAGTTCCCGGTCGTGCTCACGATCTTCCTCGCGCTGGGCGCCTGGCGCCTGTCGCGCAGCCGGGTGCTCACGCGCCGGATGCCGGCGATCGAGATGCTGGGCGCCGCCACCGTGCTCTGCGTCGACAAGACCGGCACCCTCACGCAGAACCAGATGACGCTGCGCACGCTCGCGATCGGCGGCGAGGCCACGGATCTCGCCGGGCTCGCCGCGGAGCTGCCGGAGGAGCTGCACGGGCTCCTCGAGCACGCGATCCTGGCGAGCAAGCGCGACCCGTTCGATCCGATGGAGCGCGCGCTCCACGAGGCGGGCGATCAACTGATCAAGGACACGGAGCATCTCCATCCGAGCTGGTCGCTGGCGCGCGAGTACCCGTTGACGCCGGGCCTGCTGGCGGTCAGTCACGCCTGGAGCAGCGGCGACGGCGACGACGTCGTGGTGTCCACCAAGGGCGCGCCCGAGGCCATCGCCGACCTCTGCCATCTCGGGCCCGCGCAACGCGACGCGCTGGCGGGCCAGGTGCTGAGCCTCGCCGCGCAGGGCCTGCGCGTGCTCGGCGTCGCCCGCGGCGCGACCCGCGTGGACCGCCTGCCCGACCAGCACCACGATCTGGCCCTCGAGCTCGTCGGCTTGCTGGGCTTCGAGGACCCGCTGCGGCCGGCGGTGCCCGGCGCGGTCGCCGAGTGTCTGACCGCCGGGGTCCGCGTCGTGATGATCACCGGGGACTACCCCGCGACCGCCCAGAGCATCGCGCGCCACGCGGGCCTCACCGCCTGTGAGACGGTGCTCACCGGCGCCGATCTCGACGGCATGGCTGACGACGAGCTCGCGCGGCGGGTCGCGCACGTCCAGATCTTTGCCCGCGTCGTGCCGGAGCAGAAGCTGCGCATCGTCAACGCGCTCAAGGCCAACGACGAGGTGGTCGCGATGACCGGCGACGGGGTCAACGACGCCGCCGCCTTGAAGGCGGCGCACATCGGCATCGCGATGGGCGGGCGCGGGACCGACGTCGCCCGCGAGGCGGCCTCGCTGGTGCTCCTCGACGATGACTTCTCGTCGATCGTCGCGGCCGTGAAGCTCGGACGGCGCATCTACGACAACATCAAGAAGGCCATCGTGTTCATCGTGGCCGTGCACGTCCCCATCGCCGGCCTGTCGATGCTGCCGGTCTTCTTCGCCGACTGGCCGCTCCTGATCCTGCCGGTGCACATCGCCTTCCTGCAGCTGATCATCGACCCCGCGTGCACGCTCATCTTCGAGGCCGAGCAGGCCGAGGCCGACGTCATGCGCCGGCCGCCGCGCGAGCGCGACGTCGGCCTGTTCTCGCGCGAGACGCTCGGCATCGCCCTGCTGCAGGGGTTCAGCGTCCTCGCGGTGTGCCTGGGCGCCTTCCTGCTGGCGCGGCGGGACCACGCGGATGACGCGGCGCGCGCGCTGACGTTCGTCACGCTGGTGGTCGCGCTCGTCGTCGTCATCCTCGTCAACCGCTCCTGGGTCCGGTCGGCCGTGGCGATGTTCCGGGTCCCGAACCCGGCCGTGCGCTGGGTGCTGCTGGGCGCGATCAGCTTCCTCGGCGTCGCGATCCTGGTCCCGGTCGCGCGCCGCTTCTTCCACTTCGCGCCGTTGCACCTGACGGACCTGCTGCTCAGCCTCGGCGCCGGCCTGGTCTGCGTGCTCTGGTTCGAGGTCGTCAAGCAGGTCCGCCGCGCGCGCGCCGGCCACGGCGTCGCGCCGGCGTGATGCTCACGTCGCTGGCGGGTGTCCGCGTCAGCCGCCGTAGTGGGCCAACCACCGACGTGCATCGAGTCGCTGCTCGAGGACGGTCGCGCAGCACAAGGGGTGAGCTTGATCTGCTTTCGTGGACACCCCTTGCTCGCCGTGAACGCCGCGCGCACGTGCGTCGTGAGCACCTGGTCGCGCCGGGCGCGGTCCGAGACCGGGCGCGCGCGCCACTCGTAGTAGCCCGACGGAGCCACGCCCAGCACGCGGCACATGAACGCGACGGCGTACTCGGCGGCGCACGCGGTGATGACGGCGTACTTCACGATTGGTTCCTCGCGAAGTACGCAGCCGTGTTTTTGAAAGTCGCGCTCCATCTCGACAGCGCGCAACTCGCGTCGCAAGCGTGTCAGCTCAGCGCGCTCGTCGGTCGTGAGCGCACCACGCGGGTCTTGCTTCTCGTCGACCCCAGCCTGCTGGACCCAGGCGCGCAGGCAGGTCTCGTGAGGTCGAGCTCGCGGGCCACGACGTGCACGCTCTTGCCGGTGGTGCGCACGATGCGCACCGCCTCGGCCTTGAACTCGGGCGTGAACGCGCGCCGCGGGCGCTTCTGCTTCTTGGTCGGGCTCATGGACACCTCATGCATCATGGCGGGAGAGGGATGATGGGTGTCCACAAGATCGGGGGAGGCTCACCCATCACCCGCTCCCATCTCGCCCAGCCAGCGTGTAGACCGCGTTCTTCCGCGCCCCGCGCTTGGCGAGCACCCCGTCGCTGACCAGCTTCTGCAGCCGCCGCTGCACGGTGCGCAGAGGCGGCGCGTTCTTCCCGAGCCCCGCCACGATCGCCGCGCTGCCCGCCTGCCCGAACCGCTCGACCACCTCGTAGAGATGCGCGTCGAGCGCGTCGGGCGGCGCGACGACCTTCCATGGCAGGTGCGCTTCGTTGTCCCGCACGCGCCCGAGCGCCTCGAGCCGCTCCCTGAGGACGCGCAGCAGCGCCGAGGTGAACAGCTCGAAGTACTTCGTGAGGTCGCCTTCGTCAGTCTCGAGCAGATTGATCCGCGCCGTGTCGAGAAGCTCGCGCTGCGCCACCGTCGCTTCGGTCAGCATCAAGAGCCCGTTGGCGTCGACGCGCCCCGCGCGTAGCTCGTGGTGCAGGACGACGCCGACGGAGCGCCACGCGGGATACAGCAGCTTCAGCCCCCAGTAGAACGTCGCGGCGCGCAGTACGGCCGACCTGGACACGAGCGGGTCCTGGTTCGTCCAGTCGAACATCGCCTTTATCGATGGCGGCACTTTGCTCGCATCCTTGTTGAGGTCGAGGAGCTTGCCCCGCTCACGCATCGAATACGCCAGCCAACGCGCCTCCCTCAGACTGGACGTGCCCTGGCTGGCGCGCTCGTACGCCATGGCTAGCTCCGGCGTGAGCCGGTTGTCGGAGCTACCTCGCGCTGTCGAGTAGTGGGCGAGCGCATCCTCGACGATCGCTGCGCGACGGATCGCCTCGGCGATGGGCTCGCGCTTGTCGACGAGGCGCGCGCCGCCGAGCACAGCCTCGACCTCTTCGGCCTTCACGCTCCTCCAGCTCCAACCGACGACCCAGAGGATGCGCATCGCCTTGGCCCGCGCCTCCAGCTCCTTGCGCCGGTAGAACGAGAGCGGGGCCGCCGTCATCTGGCCCGCGGCGTCCGCGATGCGGACCAGGCTGTCGACGAGGTTGGGCGTGATGGTGTACCGCCAGGGCTGCGGTGGCAGCTCGGTCGGCCGCGTGAGGAGGCGGACCTCCTCCTCCGAGAGGGTGGACGGAAGGCGTCGATCGCGCGGGCGAGTCACAGCCCCAGCTCCCTGCCGAGCACCTTCGTCACGAAGCGCTCGCCCGCGCCCTCTGCCGCGACCATCTTTCGAACGCGCTCCCTCACCTCGGCCGCGCTGCCGTGGCGCTCCGCGGCCGCGAGCGTCGCCCGGTACGCGTCCCACACGTCGACGCTCGTGATCTCGTAGCCGTATCCCTGCACCAGCCAGTACAGCGACAAGAGCCCCGCACCGACCGCGAAGGCCGGCTGCTTCTCGGTGTAGTCGCGTGCAGCGCGCGCGAGCGTCTTCGGATCACACGGCGTGCGGCTCGCGAGGGCGAGCGCCTCGTCGTAGAGACCCGCGTCCTTTGCCGCCGCGAACCACTTGCCCTCGTCACCAGGCGTGGTCTTCACGAGGTCGGCGAGGACTTCACCCGCCGCCTTGTGCGGGTACTTCTTCGAGACGGCGCGGAACGTCGCGAGGTACGTGCCGCCTTGGTTCGCGCGGACGCCGTAGCGGGTGTAGGCCTCGTCAATCAGGCCCGACGAGAGGAGGATGTCCTCGCACACCGAGTCGACCTCGTAGTCGCTCGCCCAGGGGCTTCGGCAGGACTCGGCGTAGCGAAGGGCCTCGGCCTTCTTGCCGCTCGCAGCCATCGCCCGCACCGCCCACTGCTTGTACGGCCAGATTGTGTCGACGCGCAGCAGCTCGACGAGCTCATCGAAGCGCTCGGCACGGTAGAGCGCGCTCAGGCACGCCGAGGTCCCGTGGAAGTGACCGCGCAGGTTCTTGTCCGGGCTCAGCGCCATGCGCGTGATCCCGACGAGCTTGTCCGCCCACGCGGACGCGACCTCCTTCGAAGCGCACAGCTCGCCCCAGTGATCGGCGAGCCGCTCGATGTACGGGATCTGATCGGCTTGATGCGCCTCGAACAGCCGCTCGAGCCAGGCGTCGCGGGTCTTCGCGTCGGCGGGTGCGTCGGCGATGATCGGCACCAGCTCCCCGATGGCGTTGCCAACTGCCGTACCGATGGAGCCCGACGAACTGTCGACGTGCTCGAGCGCGGGCGACACGCGCTCGAGGAAGGCGATGGCCCCCTCGGCGGCGAGCACAGGCTCCTTCTTGGCGACCTTCTTGATCTCGGCGACCGCCTGCTTGATCCGCGTGATCGCCGGCTGCGATTTCCAGCCGAACGCGTGCCGGCGGAATCGCGCCTTGAACTCCCACTTGTGCGGCTCGGCACCCGGCGTCGATCGCTTCGCGCTCATGGTGCACCCAAGGCTCGGTCGAGCTCGGCGCGAAGAGCAGGGAACCTCTTGTGCTCGGCCCTCAGCGCAGCAACCCAACGAGCCGTGTCCGTCGAGGGGTCACACGAGACGCAGGCCCCGACGAGCTCGGCAGCGTGGCCATAGTGGCGGCGCCGCTTCTGCTCTGTGACTCCAGCCAGCCGACTCTCCGCGGCCTTTCGCATCGCCGCGACGACGGCGCTCCGGGTCTCGAGGTTCGGGACGGTGGAAATGCCCGCCAGTTCCAGGAGCTTGTCGACCTCCGGCGCGGCGAGACGCGGCTCGTTCTCGTCGGCCGACATGGCCTCGAGTTCCTCGAGCTCCATCCCACGGTACCCCATCAGCTCTGTGCGCCGTGAAGTCGCCTTCTTTCCGCCCAACAGCCGCGTGAACAGCGGAAACAGCAGATGCCCAGGATGCTCGCCATCGGACCAACCCAGACCGGGCGCCGCTGCCAGGAGCTTCGCCGCCGGCTCGAACTCGCCTTGAAGAACGTGGAGGAACGCACGCTGCCGGGCCGCTTGCTTCGGGCACGCGAGAAGCGCCTCCGACGCCCGCCTTCGCAAGGTCGCCTTGCTGCCCGCCGAACCGAGCCAGCGGCGAAGGCGCAGCATGCTCGGCCCCGCGCGACAGGCACGCTCGAGCCATGTTGAGAGGTCTTTGCGCCCGAGGTGCTGCGCCGCCAGCGCGGCGCCGTCGAGCAACTCGCCTCGCGCGTAGTCCTTGTCCGCCACGAGCCCGGCAGCCTCCTCGAACGCCGGAAGCGCGGCCTTCCAGTCGCCGGCGTCGACCAGGCTCTTGCACCACGCACGGAGATCGTCGGCGCGCTTCGTTGTCCGCGCGATCTTCGCCAGCCCCTCGGAGCCGTCCATGCGTTGGACGACCTCGCGGAGCCATCGGTCCTCGTCCGTGTCCCAGTCGCGATTGCGGTTCTCGGAGGGCTTCTGCGCAATGAGCGTACGCCACCCCGGCATGAAGTCCTTGAGGCCGGGAAGCGGCTCCACGGCTACGCGCTCCAGCTCCTGGATGGGCTCCCAGAAGTGACCTAGCCCCTGCACCTCGGCGATCGCGGCTCGGACCGCGGCGACGCGCTCTGCCGGAGGCGAGAGCATGTAGGTCGAGACAACGTACTGGGCTGCGCACGCGGTGGTGTCGGCGCCGAGCACCTCGTCGACCATCTCGTGCTGCCCGAGGTCGATCTCTCCGTCGCCGATGGGTCGCAGCAGCGCACCAAAGATGCGGTGGGCCGCAGAGTAATCCTTCCGGAGGAACGCGCCGGACGCACGGCGAAGGTGCTCGTCCACCTCGGAGGGATCCGCGTGCCCGACTCGCTCGGCCGCTTTCGCGAAGGCGAGGGCCTCGGCCACCTTGTCGTCGCTGAGCGCCGCTGGCGCCCATCCAGAGCCGGCGCGCGCCGCACGCTGAATCATGGAGCTGATTGCGCTGCTGTGAGCCTTGTCGTCCAGCTCGAGCAACATGTCGCGCACGACCTCGCGAAGAGCATCAGCGGACAGTACGGCCAGCGCCGCGTCGACGTCGCTCTGCGCGGGCTCGGCAGGCGCGGGTCGTCGTTTCATCGCGACGACCCCGAGCCTTTGGCATCGCCGTTCACACTCGCCTCGAGCCGTAGCGCGCGCTCCGCAGCCTCGCGCTCGCGGGCCAGCTCGACGCGCAGCTCCTCCTCCGTGGGCAGGTACATCTGGTAGCGCGCGGCGAGGATCTGCTCGTTGTTCTCGGGCAGGGTGATCTTCGCCATCGCGTCGTTCTTCTCCGAGCAGAGGACGATGCCGATGGTCTTCGCCTCGTGCTCCGCGCGCTGGAAGCGGTCGAAGAAGTTCACGTACATCTGCATCTGCCCGAGGTCCTGGTGCGTGAGCTTGCCGAGCTTGAGATCGACGAGCACGAAGCAGCGGAGCAGGCGGTTGTAGAAGACGAGGTCGACGTAGAAGTGATCGCCCTCGAGCGTCACGCGCTTCTGCCGCGCGACGAAGCAGAAGCCCTTGCCCAGTTCGAGGAGGAAGCCCTCGATGCGATCGATGATGGCCTGCTCGAGATCTCGCTCGCGCCAGTGCGCCCGCTCGTCGAGCCCGAGGAACTCGAGCACGAACGGGTCCTTCAGGACGTCGGCGGGCACCTCGACTTCGTGTCCGCGCCGCGCGAGCGCGAGGACCTTCTCCTTGTCGCGGCTCTTGGCGAGCCGCTCGAAGAGGAGCGACGCGATCTGCCGCTCCAGCTCCCGGCTCGCCCAGCTCTCGCGCGCGGCCTCGATCTCGTAGAACGCGCGCGCGGTGGGGCTCGTCACCCGCAGCAGCACGAGGTAGTGCGTCCAGCCGAGGTGAGGAGGAAAGGGCGCGGGCACGCCCGCAGATTTGGTCAGCGCCGCTGTCCGAATCTTCTCGGGCTTTGATTTGGACAGCGCCGCTGTCCGTTTCGCCGGCCCACCCAGCTCGGGCGGCAGCGCGGAGCCTTCGGGGTAGGTGACGTAGAACTGCCGGATGCGCCGCAGGGTTCGAGCGCCGAAGCCCTGGCCCACGCTCGCGGCGAGGCGCTGCGCGAGCCGCTCGATGACCTCGTCGCCGTAGCCGGCGCGCTTCTCGCCGTGCTGCTCGACCTCGACGATCTCGCGCCCGATGAGCCAGTACGCCTGCACCGTCGCCGTGTTGACCGAGCGCGCGACGTGACCGCGCGCCGCCTCGATGATGTCGACGACGCGAGCGAACAGCGCATCCTCGTGGCTCGCGGTCGCTGGCTTCGTCGCCGCGACGGCCTTCTTGCGAGGCGGCTTCTTCACGACGCCACCCGGCTCGCCGCGACGCGCGCGTGGTGTTCTTCCGGTGCTGGACGGTGCTCGCTCATGCGCTGGTGACCCGATGGAGAAGGCCCCGCGCAAGTCCCCGAAAGACCGAGCGTTGGGCGTCGTTGCGCTCTTTGTTTCTCTCTCTTCGTCGACTTTATACGCCACCACCGTGGCGGACACCAGACGGAAAGAGCGCGAACGACGTCGCAGAGGGGACCTCGCGCGCGACGACGGAGAGCCTGTCGGCGCTCTCGCGGGGGTGGTCAGTTGAACGTTCGCCGACCCGTCCCGCCCGAAGGGGCCGATCTGTTAAACGCGCTCGGTCTCTCTCTCCCCTGTGGACAGAGTCCGACGCCGAAACGCTGTCCCGCGCGGGAGAATCGAGCGCTCGCGAGCGCGCTCTTCGCTCTCTGCGCGAACGCTGTCCACGCGCGCGTCGTGGTCGTCGAACGCGCAAAGCCGCGGAACTGTCGGGGAGAAGAAGAAGCGGCCTCGAGGATCGCTCCGCGAGGCCGCTGTTCACTGTCCAGTCGGCGAAGTTCGCACGACCGATGAAATGGCTCCGCATTCGGCGCTGCTTGCTAACCCGTTCGCACTGCTCTCGGCGGGACGGGCTCGCTCCGCTCGCACCGTCCCGAAAATGCGAATCGATGCGAATCCGAGAGGTTCCGTGCGGCGGGCCGGGACACTCCCCCGGATTCGCTCCGTCCCGCGACGAATGCGGTCGGCACTCGCGCGCTCAGGTAGTCGCGATCTCGGCCCGAGGCGGCTGGCCGAACTTGCGCGCGTACTCGCGACTGAACTGCGTCGGGCTCTCGTAGCCGACCTCGTACGCCGCACCCGAAACAGTGTAGCCCTCGGTCCGCAGGAGGCGGCGGGCCTCGAGGAGGCGCAGGTCCTTCTGGTACTGCAGGGGTGAAGTCGCCGCGATCGAGTTGAAGTGCTTGTAAAAGCTCGACGTGCTCATGCCGGCAAGCTTGGCGAGATCGCTCATGGCCAGGCTCTGCTTGAACTCGCGACGGATGTGTTCGATGGCACGCCCGACACCGCGCGCTTGACTGTCGTGGGCGATCACCTGATGCAGCATGGCGCCGTGCGGCGCGAGCAGCAGCCGAACGTGGATCTCGTCGAGGACCCGAGGCGCGAGCACACGCGCCGCGATCGGCTCGTCGGCAAGCGACAGGTAGCGAGCGAAGGCGTCGAGCAGCGCGAGATCGGTCTTGCCTACCTCGAGGGAACGCGCGCCCGCAGGAGTGAGAACGACGTCTCCGAGCTCGTGATGAAGGCTGCGTAGGCGGGACAGGTCGATCGACGAGATCAGTGCGAGGTAGGGAACGGCGCTGCTGGCCTTGGTGATCCGAGACACGACCGGGAGCGTGTGGCTGACGATCAGGGACTCGCCGGCACCAAAGCGAACGCTACGTTCGCCGAGGATCGTCTGTTTCTCCCCTTGCAAGATCAGGCAGATCACGGGCTCATAGATCGTGGCCTCGAGCGTCGTCGGCCGGAGGTGGCGTAGGAGCAGCAACCCGGGCATGGGGCTCGCCACATCCACGCCGGATTCTGAGTGCTCCCGAGCTGGCAGGTAGCGCTCGGCCCGTAGCGCGAGGTCGGAGGTGTTCACGTGGCGCAAGCTAACACGTGGCCAGTCGGCCGGATAATAGTCCGGAGCCTCGTACGATCGGGCAGATCATTCGTGGGATCTGGCACGGCGGCTAACGCCAACTTGGGTAGGGTCGTGACCCATGACCACCACCGTTCACGCCTACGCAGTCCAGGAGCCGGGCGGCCAGCTCCTGCCCTTCGAATACGCGCTCGGCCCGCTCGGGCCACACGACGTCGACCTGAACGTCAAGAGCTGCGGCATCTGCTTCAGCGATGTCAGCATGATGGACAACGCTTGGGGCTTCACTCCTTACCCGCTCGTGCCCGGGCACGAGATTGTCGGCGAGGTCCGTGAGGTCGGCGAGCACGTCCGCCACCTGGCGGTCGGCGACGTGGTCGGCATGGGATGGCATGCCGGCTACTGCATGATTTGTCGTCAGTGCATGAGCGGTGATCATCACATGTGCGCGGATGCGGCGAGCACGTTCATCGGCCGGCACGGTGGCTACGCAGACGTTGTCCGTGCCCAGGCCAGCGCCGTCTTCAAGCTGCCCAAGGGCGTCGATCCCCGAACGGCCGGCCCACTGATGTGCGGCGGCATCACGGTGTTCAGCCCCTTCGTGCAGTACGGGGTCTCTCCGACGGACCGCGTCGGCGTGATCGGCATCGGCGGGCTCGGCCACATGGCAGTCAAGTTCGCCCGGGCGTGGGGATGCCACGTGACCGCGTTCACCTCGACGGAGGCCAAGCAACAGGAGGCAGTCGAGCTGGGCGCCCACGTGGCACTAGACTCTCGTGACAAGGATGCGATCGAGCGCGCGGCGAAATCCTTCGACTTGCTGTTGTCCACGGTCAACGTCCCCCTCGACTGGGGGGCGTACATCGGCAGCCTCGCCCGGCGTGGGCGCTTGCATGTCCTCGGCGCCGTGCTCGAGCCGATCTCCGTGCCCGCGACCTCGTTGATGATGAGCCAGCGCTCCGTGTCGAGCTCGCCCGCCGGCAGTCCCTCCGACATCGCGAAGATGCTCGACTTCGCCGGCCGACACGAGATTCAGCCGACGACCGAGCACTTTGGCTTCGACCGCATCAACGAAGCGGTCGACCACCTGCGCAGCAACAAGGCTCGCTATCGGGTTGTTCTCGATCGCTGATCCGCTCCGGAGCTGGGTCTCGCGCCTCGAGAGCAACAAGGGTGCGACGGACGTCGCGAGCCTCAACGATGCGATGAGGTCTGGCTGTGCACGTGCGCGGCACGGCGCGCCGTCGTGAGCTCCCCTACGACGGCCACGACGAGTGGTCGGCGTGGCCGCTATTTGATGCTTGGCCGACTTCGTACCCGGGCGGCGACGTACGGGTTCGCCGTGCGCGTGCTCGCCCGGCCGCGTCCACTCAGCGGCGGAAGTCGGATCTCGTCTCGAGATGAAACGAGCCCCGCCTCGAAGCATGTCGATTTCGTGTCCCGTCTCGACCAGGGAGACCGCGTTTCCCTCTCAAAAGGACACGACCATGCCCCGACCCCGCAGCAAGAAGCCCGTCCACCTGGAAGTCACCGACCTCGCGCCGCTCCCGCTCGCCCTCGAGGAGTGGGAGCGCGCCCTCATCGAGCCCGTACTCGCCCGCCTCTTCGACGCGCCGAAAGCGCCGACCACCGAGCCGAAGGAGGTGCGCGATGGCGAAGCGCGCTGAACGCACTCGCTGGGTCAGCTACCTCCGCGTCAGCACGGTCGAGCAGGCCGAGAAAGAACTGTCTCTCCCTGCGCAGCGGCGATCGGCGGAGGAGTTCGCTGCGCGCCACGAAGCCGTCATCGATCATCACTACGTCGAGCCCGGCGCGTCGGGCACCGACGCTCACCGCGCCGTGTTCAACGAGCTGCTCGGCGACGCGCTCCGACCGGGCAGCACGATCGCGGTCATCGTCGTGCACCACACCTCACGCTTCACGCGCGACGCCACGCACGCGCGCGTCGTGAAGAAGGAGCTGCGCCGCGCCGGAGTGCGTGTCGTCTCGGTCACGCAGGAGCTCGCGGACGACCCGATGGGAACGCTGATGGAGGGCTTCTTCGAGTGCATCGACCAGTACGAGTCGGAGGTGAACGGCCTCCGTACCGCGGCGGCCATGCGCGAGGCCGTCCGCCAAGGCTTCTACCCGGGCGGCCTCACGCCCTACGGCTACTGCAAGGTGCCCGTCGAGGCGCACGCAGGGAAGAAGCCCCGATACCACCTCGCGCTGCAGCCCGACGAAGCCGCGATCCTTCGCACGATGTACCGGCTCTACATCACGGGCAGCGGCGCGCTGAGAGGCGACGGTCGGCGGGTTGGGCTCGGGTTGGATTCTCGTCGCCGCGTCTTCGGATCGGCCTTGTTGCGGGCCGCCCACCACTCGACGAGCCTGGTCCAGCGCAGTCCCTCATCTCCGATCGGCTCGTCGTAGACGAGGCAGTGCTCGGCGTGTCGAAGGATCACGATGTCGTTGTTCACGGCGTCGGCGAAGCCCAGTTCCGGCTTCGGACCGGTGGACGCGAAGATCAGGTTCTTCGGCCTGCCCGCGACGCCCGTCGTCGCAGGTCTGACCTTGAACACGGGGTGACCAGAGAGCTGCTCGACGGCAAACAGCTCGCAGCGATCGGCGGCGAGGACGGAGTTCAGGATCGGCGGGGGGGGGTTGCGCGGGGGGGCGGGGGGCGCGGCAGCTGCGGAAACCGAAGGCGTCCAAGGCGCGGGTGGTTCGGGGTGGTGGCGTCGGCCCGGCGTGCCGCACGTCCATCTCGACTTCGACAAGCCCCGCATCCTGCGCGCAACACCCGGGGGGCGGGGGGGGTGGTCGCGCGCGCGACGCCGGGGCGTTTGGGTCCCCGGGGGTGAAGGCGTGGCGGGCGGGCGGGCGGGCGCGTGGGTGGGCGGCCGTTGCGGGGCGTCTGGGGACGGTCCGCGTCGCTCTGGCCGATGCGGGCCGCGCGGCGGGGGGTCGTTGGCCGGCGGGGCTCAGGGGGTCTGCGCGCCGCCCGGCACTCGGTGTCGTTTCCGGTGCTCAGGGCGGGGGCGCGCGCTGGGCTGCCGGCGCGCGCGCGTCACGAGTCACCGCGCCCCCGGGTTTCGTGTGCGGTGCGGCGTCGAGCCGGCTGGCCGGGCGCTTTTTCTTGCGGAGCCGCTTGTGCATCGCGATGGACCGGAGCAGCCGCCTACGCCGGTGCGCTCGTCGTGATGGTCGGGACCCAGATCGCGCCTTCCCATTCCTTCACGAGCCGCTCTTGCCACGTCGGGTCGGGCGCGAGCACCGGGCGACAGCCGTTCTCCGCGTGGAGGATGGCCGTGCAAAGCGCGACGAAGGCGTCGGCCACGTCGTAGTCGGGCGTCCTCGCAGTGCCCGAGCTGTAGCGGCACGCGAGGGCGACGAGCCGGAGATCGACGTCGAGCCTGATGCCTGCGGCGGCACACGCGGCGATGCCGAGACGCACCGCTTCATCGGGCCTCGACTTGTAGCTCGCGAGCCCCATCGTGCGCAGCGTCGCGCCCGGGTAGACCTCGATGATCTCGCCCGCACCGCGACCGCCAGGAAACGGCAGCACGCGGTACTGGTGCGACTCCAGCTTCGAGAGCAGCGCGTTCCCGAGGAGCGTCATCTGGAACGTCGCCTGGAACTTGTCCTTGAGCGGCGGCTGCCCACCGGCGGCGATGTCCGTCGCGCGCCTCGTCCAGAGCCGCGCGCGCTCAGCGGGTCTCGCCAGGGGCGAAGGGCGTGAAGTCGAGCGGGTCGCCGAGGGGGGGCGCTGCGATCCACCAGTTGAAGGAGCGCCACCCGAGGAACGCGCCGTCCTTGTAGCCGATGTCCGCGGCGAACTTCGGGTCGCGCAGGAGCGCGTGCGGGACGCAGAACGGGAAGTCGAACCCGACGACGCGGGCCGGTCGAGCCGTGATCTCGTCGACGAGCTCCTTCGCGGTCCAGCCCGGAGGGGCGTTCGCGAGGAGCCGTGTGTTCATCCCGGTCGCGTCGATGCGGTAGGAGTGCCAGCCCGTCGAGTGCGCGGCGATGGCGATGATCTTCCGCCGCTGGTCGCGCGCCCGCTGCGGCGCACCGAAGTCGACGCCGACGATCATCTCGACCTCGGGTGCGCGGCGAAGGAGAAAGGGGCTCGGCGCCGCGGCGGGTCGGGCGCGCGCGGCGGGGGGGGCGGTGGGGGGGGGGCGCGCCGCGGCGGGCGGGCGGGGGGTCGCGGGGCGCGGGGGGGGGGGGGGGGGGGCCCGGGGGGGGGCGGGTCGCGTCGCTTCGGGGGGGGAGGAGGGCGGGGGAGGGGCTGTCCCGCGGCGCTCATCGCGCTCGCCGGCGCTCTCTGCGAGCAGCGCGAGAGCGGCCGCAGGGCGCGCGCGCGAAACGCCCGGAGTACCAAGGGAGAAACGGCGAAGCCGGATCGCTCCGGGGGGCTCCTGTTACCCTCGCCGTTGGTTGGCGACCCAGAAAAATGGCTCAAGAAGGGGTTCGAACCTGCGACCCGCCGGTTAACAGCCGGCTGCTCTACCACTGAGCTACTTCGGAAGAGCCGGCACGACCGGCGGATGCAAGGGATGCCTCAGGGATGGGGGGGGTGTCAAGTACCCTCGGCGATTACGCGATCCAGACGGTCAGGGAGGTCACCCGGGGCCCAGGGCTGTGGCTGGGCGCGCGGGGCCCTACCGCCGGCGCGCGGGGGCGGCGGCGACGAAGGCGGCGAGGTCGGTGAGGAATCGGGGATCGACCTGGCGGTCGGGATCGGCGTAGGCGGCGGGGTCACCGGTGGCCGAGGCGGCGAACAGGTGATCGAGGCCGGGGTAGCGCCGGTCGACCACGGCGGGGTTGCCGGCGGCGCGGGCGGCGGCCACGAGGGCGTCGGCGTCGACGGCGGCGACCTGCTGATCGACCCCGCCCTGGGCGACCAGCAGCGGCCGCGAGCCGAGCGCCGCGATCGTGGCCAGGATGTCGCGGGTCATGTGCGAGCGCAGCCAGCGCTCGCCGCCGCGCCACTCGGCCGCCTCGGGCGTGTCGGGCAAGGGGGCGCCGGCGCGGATCGCGACGAAGGCGGCGCGGTGGCGGTCGAGCGCGGCCTCCGCCTCGGCGGCGGTCAGCCCGGCCCGGCTCAAGGTGAGCGCGACCTGCTCGAGCAGCACCTGCTCGACCGGGCGGCCGGGGCCGGCCAGGAGCGCGACGGCGGCGACGCGGGGCTCGACGGCGGCGACCGCGGCGGCGACGACCGCGCCCTCGGAGTGACCGATCAGCGCCACCCGCGCGGGGTCGAGGCGGCGATCGGCGCGGACCGCGGCGACCATGGCCCGGGCGTCGTCGATGAACGTGTCGACGGTGGCGGCGCCGAAGTCGCCGCTCGAGCCGCCGACGCCGCGGTCGTCGCAGCGCAGGGTCGCGACCCCAGCGAGGCCGAGCGCGCTGGCGACCGCGCGCAGGAGCCCGAGCTTGATCCCGCCGGGCCCGGTCGAGTCGGAGTCGCGATCCTGCGCGCCCGAGCCGGTCAGCAGCACCGCCACCGGCAGCGGCGCCGTCGCGGCGGCCGGCACGACCAGCGCGCACGCCAGGGTCGCGTCAGGGCGCGCGATCGTGCGCTCGAGCTCGATCAGCCCCGGCGCCAGCGCCGCCTTGGTCGGCGTCGGCAGCACCAGCGGCGTGACGTCGTCGGTGCGGTCGGTGCGGATCGCGGTCAGGGCCATGGTCGGCAGCTCGACGGCGAGCAGCCGGCCGGCCTCGCAGGTCACGACCGCGCGCATCGTGCCGGCGAGATCGACGGTGCGCCGGGTGACGCCGGCCAGCGCGGTCGGCTGATCGACGCCGATGCGCACGTCCATGCCGGGGAACCCGACCCGCACGGTCGGCGCCGGCAGCGCGCAGGCGGGCGCGAAGTGCGCGAACGTGTTGTCGCCGAGGTACAGCTCGACCGCGCGGCTGGCGGTGCGCTCCGACGACGGGCCCAGCTGCGAGCGCGTCCGCAGCACCAGCGGCGCCCCGGTCAACGCCACCGTCGTGCCGCCGTCCTTGACGTCGCGGCCGGTGGCCGCGCGCGGTCGCCAGGCGCGGTCGGTGGTCAGGACGCTGTCGAACAGCCGCAGGGTCGAGCCCGACTCCAGCCGGACCTCGGACCGGATCACGTAGCCGTCGGGGTCCGCCTCGATCGTGAACACCTCGGCCCCGGCCGGGCGCCCGCGGATGGTCAAGGTCAGCTCCCCGCGATCGATCTCGACCGGGCCGCGTGGCGTTGGGGCCGACGGCGACGCTGACGGCGCCGGTGCGACCGCGGTCGGCGCGACCGGCGCGGGCCGCGCGGTGGTCGCGCAGGCGCCGGCGAGCCCGACGACGACCACAGGGGACCAGCGCGGGCGCATCACCCCAGCTAGACACCGTCGCGCGGCAGCGGTTGCGGCCACGGATCCGGCGGCGCGGGCGTGAGCTCGGCGGGCGTGAACGACTCGTCGTAGAGCTGGTCCCCGGTGGCGCCGAAGGCCCGGAACCGCAGGCGCGGCTCGGCGGTGATCTCGATCATCCCGAAGTTGAGCTCGGACACCCGGGCCAGCACGCCGTCGGGCAGCGGCGGCTGCTCGAGCAGGTAGTGCGCGAGCGGCCCGACCTGGAACTCGCGGATGCCGTGGCGGTGGCGGTGGGCGGCGAACCAGTGCTGGTCGGCCGACAGGAACAACAGGCCCGCCACGCCGGCCGCGGCCAGCTCGTCGAGGATGCCGTCGCGCTCGACCGCGAACGTGGCCCAGTGGTCGACGCCGACGCCGTAGTCGAGCGGCACCGAGGTGAACACCAGCTTGAACGTCGCGGTCGACGCGCGCAGGCCGTCGACCAGCCACGCCCGCTGCTCGGCGCCGAGCATGGTCTTGGTCGGCCCGTCGGGCGCGTCGTTGGCGCTGCGGTAGGCCCGGCAGTCGAGCAGGAAGCACTCGCACAGCAGGCCCCAGCGCCAGCTGCGGTAGCGCGGGCCGTCGCCGCGGTGCGGGAACCACGCGTCCCAGGCGGCGAGCGCGGCGGCGTGGCGATCGGGATCGAGCGCGCGCGCGGCGCCGTCCCAGTCGTTGGCGAACTCGTGGTCGTCGTAGATCGCCCGGAACGAGCTGGCCCGCATCCACGGCTGGAACAGCGCGGTCAGGTGGCCGCGGGCGTGGCGCGCGTCGTACTGATCGCGCGTGAACGCGGTGTCGCCGTGGTCGGCGTAGGGCCAGTCGCCCAGGCACACGAACAGCTCGGGCGCCGCGGCGGCGATCGCGTCGAAGATCGGCGAGCGGTGATCGCGCGACTCGTCGACGTCGGCGCTGACCGCCAGGCGCAGCGGCCGCGGATCGTCGTCGGCGGGCGCGGTCACGAACGCGATCGGCCCGTGCTCGGCGCCGGCGTCGGTGCGGACCTGGGCGCGGTAGGCCGTGGCCGGGCTCAGGCCGTCGACGTCGACGTGCGCGTGGCCGTGCTCGTCGAACGCCAGCGCCAGCGCCGCGACCTCGGCGCCGGCCGCGGTCGTGACCACCAGCTCGCCGCGGTCCGCGTCGGCCGCCCACGCCGAGACCAGCGCGCGCGTGGCCTCGACCTCGAGCACCATCGCGGTGACCGCGGGCGGGGGGTCACCGCAGCCGCCGAGCTGGGTCGCGGCGCCGGCGGCGCCGACCGCGAGCAGCCACTGGCGGCGGGTGAGCGTCACCCAACGACGATAGCACCGCGGGTCGGCGCGCGCGGTTGTGGCCTGACGACCCGCCCGCGTCCGCGAGCACGGCCGCTCGTCGGCGAGGTCGCGCTACGGCACGACCATGGCCTCGAAGTACCGCGGGATCGTGGTGACGGTGCCGGGCGCGCACCCGGCGACCTCGGCGACGAACGCCTGCAGGTCGGCGGACGGCGGCGCGTCGATCGGCGCGGCCTGCCAGTCGTCGAAGTGCGTGGTGTAGACCCGCGGCGGCGCCCCCACGGCGCGCAGGAGCCGACAGGTGTAGTCGTGGAGCTCGTCGCGCAGCCCGGTGGCGACGATCGCGACGTCGGGGCGCAGGCCGACCAGCTCGCGCTCGATGAAGTTGGCGGTCGACAGGATCAAGATCTCGTGGCCGCCGAGGCGCACCAGGTACGCGAACGTGCCGCCCTCGGGGTAGCCGGCGAAGGTCAGCGGCAGGGTCGGCGGACCGGCGAGGACGCCGCCGAGGGTGTGCTTGTCGTCGAGCGCCGAGTGCAGGCTGGGGAGGACCTTCACCGACCAGCCGTCGAACTGGTAGTCCTCGCCGCCGACCACCGGCACGAGCTGATCGTCGGGCACGCCGCTGGCCCGGGCGATCGCGGCGGTGGTGGCGCTGCCGATCAGCTGCGCGCCGGTGGCGCGGGCGATCGTCGGCGCGTCGAGCAGGTGGTCGACGTGGCTGTGGCCGATCAGGATCGCGTCGACGCGCGGCGGGGTGCGCGCGGCGATGGCCGCGGCGTCCGGGACGATCGGCCCGTCGAGCGCCGGCCGCGAGAAGTACGGATCGATCAGGAGGACCTTGCCGTCGGCCTCGAGCTGCCAGCCGGCGACGCCGAGGTACGTGAGGGTCAGCGGCGCGCGCGCTGGCTGCGGCGCGGCGGCGACGGGCGTGGGGGTCGCGCGACAGGCGGCGAGCGACAGCGACAGCGACGACAACAGCAGGAGGCGATGCACGGTCGGGCTCAACGCCCAGGCGCGCCTGACTATTTCTTGCTGGCGTCGCCCGCCGGCGCGGTGCCGACGTACTGCCAGCCGAACCGGCCCTTGACGCACAGGTTGCCCTCGGTGACCGACGAGTCGAGCGGCGAGGTGACCTTGACCACCTGCTCGCCCTGGGTGTGGAGCGTCAGCGCGCAGCCGACGCCGCAGTAGGGGCACACGGTCGTGGTCTGGCGCTGCGCGGCCTCGTCCCAGGCGCCGGCCTGGCGCAGGTCGAACTCGCGGCTGAACACCAGCGCGCCGGTCGGGCAGGCGTTGATGCAGTTGCCGCAGAACACGCACGCCGAGTCGGGCAGCGCCGTGGCCAGCTCGGTCGAGATCCGCGCGTCGAAGCCGCGCCCGGCCACCGCGATCGCGAAGGTGTTCTGGGCGTCCTCGCCGCAGGCCTCGACGCACTTGTAGCAGAGGATGCACTTGCCGTAGTCGCGCACGAACAGGTCGTTGTCGACCTTGGGCGGCTGCGCGACCGTGGCGGCGGTGGCGCCGTCGCCGCGGTGGTGGTGGCCGGCGACCGCGGCGTCGCGCTCGTCGGCGGCGGCCGGCGGGGCCGCCGGGCCGAACCGGTCCGGCGCGGCGCCGTAGCGCGCCATCCAGCCGGCCACCAGCGGCGTCGCCGACAGATCGACCGACGAGCCCAGGAGCTCGAGCACCAGCTTGCGCGAGGTGCGCACGCGCGGCGAGTCGGTGTGGATGACCATGCCGGCCTCGGCCTTGCGCGAGCACGACGGCACCAGCGTGCGCGCGCCCTCGAGCTCGACCACGCAGATCCGGCAGGCGTTGACCGGCGTCAGGTTGGGCGCGAAGCACAGGGTCGGCACCTCGACGCCGAGCGCGGCGCAGGCGTCGAGCACGGTCGCGCCCTCGGCCACGGCCACGCGCTGGCCGTCGATGGTCAGCTCGACGCGCGCGGGGGCCGGGGGGGGGGGGGGGGGGGGGGGGGGGGGGGGATCGGCAGGCGGATCATGGCGTGGCCTCGTCAGCGAAGGCGCCGAGGCGCGCGACCGCGCTCTCGATCGCCGCGGACGCGGTCTGGCCGAGGCCGCAGATCGACGCGTCGCGCATGCACCTGGCCCAGCTCGGCGAGCAGCGCGCGCTCGTCGGCGACCGCGCCGCGCGGCGCGCCGCGGGCCAGCCGGGTGATCAGCTCCTCCTGGCGCACGGTGCCGACCCGGCACGGCACGCACTGGCCGCAGCTCTCGTCGCGGAAGAACTGCGCGATGCGCGCCAGCACCGGCGCGATCGGCACGGTGCGGTCGAGCACCAGCACCACGCCCGAGCCGAGCGTGGCGCCGACGGCCCGGGTGTCCTCGAAGGTCAGCGGCACGTCGAGCTCGGTCGGGCCGACGAAGGTGCCGGCGGCGCCGCCGAGCAGCACCGACGCGACGTCGGTCGCGCCGGCCAGGTCGAGCAGGTCGCGCAGGCGCGCGCCGAACGGCAGCTCGTACAGGCCCGGGTGCGCGACCCGGCCGCTGACGCAGAACAGCCGCGTGCCGGGCGAGCCGGCGGTGCCGATGGCGCGGTAGGCCGGCGCGCCGTGCTCGATGATCGTCAGCACGTTGACGAGCGTCTCGACGTTGTTGACCACGGTCGGGCGCCCGAACAGGCCGGCCTCGACCGGGAACGGCGGCTTGGTGCGCGGCTCGCCGCGGAAGCCCTCGAGCGACGCGCACAGCGCGGTCTCCTCGCCGCAGATGTACGCGCCGGCGCCCAGGCGCAGCTCGAGCTCGAACCGCGCGCCCTTGCCGAGCACGTCGGCGCCGAGCAGGCCGCGCTCGTAGGCGGCGGCGATCGCGCCGGCGAGCCGCGCGCGCGCCAGCGGGTACTCGCCGCGCAGGTAGATGAAGCCGTGCTCGGCGCCGACGGTCGTGCCGGCGATCGTCAGCGCCTCGATCAACGCGAACGGATCCTCCTCCATGAGCACGCGGTCCTTGAACGTGCCGGGCTCGGACTCGTCGGCGTTGCACACCACGTACTTGGGTCGACCGGGCTGCGCGGCGACCGCGGCCCACTTGCGGCCGGTCGGGAACGCCGCCCCGCCCCGCCCGACCAGCCCGCTGTCGGCGACCTCGCGCAACACGAACGCCGGGCCGCGCTCGAGCGCGCGTCGGAGCGCGCCGTAGCCGCCGGCGGCGCGGTACGCGTCGAGGCTGGTGGGATCGACGGTGCCGACGCGCGCGAGCAGGCGCTCGGGGTAGCGACCGCCGTCGCGGCCGCGCTGCGGCACCAGCGCCGGGGCCGGCGTCGGCGCGCGGCCCGAGGTCACCGCGTCGACGCACGCGGTCGCGTCGACCGGGCCCCAGGCCCCGGCCCGCGACGTCGGCCCGGCGATGGTGAGCATCGCGGCGGGCGCGCGCTCGCACAACCCCAGGCACGGGCTCGGCAGCCACGTGGCGCCGGCGCGGGGCTCGCCGCTGGGCCCCAGCCGCGCGGTCAACTCGCCGACCAGCGCCGGCGCGCCGGCGGCGTGGCACGCGAGGTCGTCGCACACGTGCAGCGCGGTCGGCGGCCGCGCGGCCAGCGCGAACAGCGCGTAGAACGACGCCACGCCGTAGGCCTCGGCCGGCGGCACGTGCAGGCGCTCGCACAGGTAGCCGAGCGCGCCCGGCGACACCCAGCCGCACCGATCCTGGATCGCGTGCAGCCCGGGCAAGAGCAGGTGGCGGCGGCCCCGGGCCTCGCGCAGCTCGCCCGTCACCGGCGCCGGCGCTCCGAGCACCGCGTCGATCGCGGCGCGCTCGTCGTCGGAGGGGGGCGTGGTGATGGGGCGGAGATCCACGGGCGCAGCCTATCAGGCCAGCCGATCGATCCGGACCGCGGCGGCCTTGAACTCGGCGGTGCCGGAGCGCGGATCGGTGGCGTCGATCGTCAGCAGGTTGGTGTCGACCTCGTCGGAGAAGTGGAACGTCATGAACACCAGGCCCGGGCGCAGGCCGGGATCGATCCGGACCGGCGCGCGCACGGTGCCCCGCCGCGGCGACGACCGCACCCGCTCGCCCGTCGGCGACGCCGAGGCGCGCGCGTCGGCGGGCGACAGGTCGACGGTCTCGCCCCGGCGCAGCGGCGAGCGGAAGCTGCCCGACTGCACGCCGGTGTTGAACGAGTCGAGGCGGCGCCCGGTGGTGAGCCGCAGCGGGTAGCGCTCGTCGAGCGCCTCGACCGGCGGCGCGTCGTGGACGACGTGGAACGGCGCCGCCGGGCCCTGGCGCGGCTCGGCCCACAGCCGCCCGTGCAGGAACGGCGAGCCCGGGTGACCGTCCTCGGGGCACGGCCACTGGATGCCGCCCAGCTCGTCGAGCCGGGCGTAGCTCATGCCGGCGTGCATCGGCGACATCGACCGCAGCTCGTCCCACAGCTCCTCGGGCGTGGGGTCGCCGAGGTCGCGCCCGAGCCGACGCGACAGCTCGGCGATGATCGCGATGTCGTCGCGCGCGCCGGGCGGCGGCGCCACCGCGCGCCGCACCCGCTGGACCCGGCGCTCGCTGTTGGTGACGGTGCCGTCGGCCTCGGCGAAGCTGGCGCTCGCCGGCAAGACGACGTCGGCCAGCTCGGCGGTCGGCGTCAGGAAGATGTCCTGCACGACCAGCACCTCGAGACCGCTGAGCAGCTTGGTGGTGCGGTGGCCGTCGGCCTCGGACCGGGCCGGGTTCTCGCCGATGACGTAGAGCGCGCGCAGGTCGCCGCGCTCCATCGCCGCGAACATGTCGGTCAGGTGCCAGCCCGGCTCGGGCGGGATGGTCACGCCCCAGCGCGCCTCGAACTTGGCGCGCGCGACCGGATCGTCGACGTCCTGGAAGCCGGGCAGCTTGTGCGGCAGCGCGCCCATGTCGCCGCCGCCCTGCACGTTGTTCTGCCCGCGCAGCGGGTTGAGCCCCGTGCCCCAGCGGCCGACGTGGCCGGTCAGCAGCGCGAGGTTGATCAGCGCCAGGACGTTGTCGACGGCGTTGTGGTGCTCGGTGATGCCGAGCGTCCAGCAGATCATGCCGCGATCGGCCTTGGCGTAGGCGTGGGCGACCTGCTCGATCACCGCGGCGTCGACGCCGGTGATCGCCGCGACCCGATCGAGCGGGTACTCGGCCAGGACGTGGGCGCGGTAGGCGTCGAAGCCGGTGGTGGCGCGCGCGATGAACGCGCGGTTCTCGAGGCCGGCGGCGAGGATCGCGTGGGCGACGCCGTTGGCGAGCGCGACGTCGGTGCCGACCGTCGAGGCCGAGCCAGCCGTCGGCCCACGCGGCCGACGCGGTCCGGCGCGGGTCGACCACGAACAGCCGCGCGCCGCGGCGCACCCCCTTGAGCACGTGGTGGAAGAAGATGGGGTGCGTCTCGCGCGCGTTCGATCCCCAGAGGAACATGACGTCGGTGTCCTCGACCTCGCGGTACGAGCTGGTGCCGCCACCAGCGCCAAAGACCGTCGCCAGACCGACGACGCTAGGGGCGTGTCACGTTCGGTTGCAGCTGTCGATGTTGTTCGAGCCGACGCCCCCGGATGAACCATCGCCATGTAGTCCCCCTCCGGGCCCGGCGACGAGCAGAAGCCGCCGAAAGGCCTTGGGGCCGGGGGGCGGCGACCGACCCGGCCGGCCGGCGCCGCGGCGGGCCCCGCGCCCCCGGCGCCAGGGGGCGGGCCGGGGGGCGGTCGGCGGGGGCCGCGCGCGGACCAGGGACCGGGGGCGGGGGGGCGGCCGGCGCGCCGGGCCGCGCGCCCACCCCCAGGGCTCGCGGGGGTTGCCCGATCCGCGCAGCATCTTGCGCGCGGGCCCGCCCGATCCGCGCGGCAAGTTGCCCCGGGTCACCCGAGCGCCGCGAGGCCGCGCGCGACCCGGTCGCCGTAGCCACCGCCGAACAGGAGCGCGTGGACCGCGAGCGGATAGAGCTGCCACAGCGCGACGCGCGCTCGCCACTCGGCCGCCAGCGGGAACGCCTCGGCGTAGGCGGCGACGGTGGTCGAGGTCAGCCCGCCGAACAGCGCCAGCATCGCCAGGTCGACCTCGCGGTGACCGCCGTAGACCGCGGGATCGATCAGGGTCGGCCGGCCGGCGACCGCGACCACGTTGCCCGACCACAGATCGCCGTGGAGCCGCGCCGGTGGCTCCGGCGGGCCGAACCGATCGCGGCGCGCGGCCAGACGATCGAGCGCGGCGTCGAGCGGGGGCAGGCGCGCGGCGGCGGTGGCGCGCGCGCACACCGGCCGCAGCCGCTGCTCGATCCAGAAGATCACGCCGTCGTCGGCGAGCCCGCCCGGCTGCGCGATCGTCGCGAGGTAGCTGGGGCGATCGTGGCCGAACCCGGGCGCGCCCAGGCGATGGAGCGCGGCCAGGCCGCGGCCGAGCGCAGCGTCGAAGCCCGGGCCGGGCCCGCCGAGGTCGAGCCACGCCAGCGCCAGGAACCGCGCGCCGACCGCGACCACGGTCGGCACCGGCAGCGGGCCGGCCGCGAGCCAGGTCAGGCCGTCAGCCTCGGCCGCGTACATGCCCGGCGGCGGCGCGGCGTGGGTCTTGATGAACAGCGCGCGCCCGTCGACGAGCTCGACCCGGTAGGCGTCGTTGATGTCGCCGCCGGCGACCGCCGTGGCCCGCGCGATCGGCGCGCCCACGGCGGCGGCGAGGTCGTCACGCCAGGTCGACACCCGCCGACGATAGCGTCACCGCGGCCACGACGCTTGCCGGCGGAACAGGTAGCCGCGCTCGTGGCCACACGTGGTCGCCGCGATCAGCGTCAGGCCGTGGGGCGCGAACAGCCGCGGCGCCAGGTCGACCGCCCACGGCACCTCGTCGGTGTAGATCCACTTGCCGACCGCGCGCAGCGCGGCGCGGAACGAGCGGTAGCGCCAGGTGTCGACCGGCACCAGGATCGCGAGCAGCCCGCCGGGCGCGACGGCGCCGGCGTGGGCGCGCACGACCCGGACGAGATCGCCGTCGTGGAAGTGCTCGACCACCCCGCCGGAGTGGACCAGATCGAAGCCGCGGCCGTCGTAGGCGAGCAGATCGCCCTCGACGTGGGTGACGTCGGCGCCGTGGCCGCGCGCGCGCCACAGCCGCTGCGACAGCGCCAGCGCGGCGCGGTTGCGCTCGACCAGCGTGGCGTGGCCGCCGAAGGTCTCGACCAGGCGCAAGGACGCGTGGCCGGTGCCGGCGCCGAGCTCGAGGATGCGCGGCGCGGTCGGCAGCGCGACGTCGGCGAGCAGGCGCCGGTACGCGCCGAAGACCTGGCGGATGCGGATCGACTCGACCAGGTTGTGGCGACGGCCGATGGTCGCGAAGTGATCATCCCAGTTGGTGGCAGTGAGCGAGGTGGTCATGACGGCTCCTTCAGGCGGCGCGGGCGGCGCGGGCGGCGCGGGTGAGCGGTCGCGCGACGCGCGCGAGCTCGGCGAGGGTGAGGCCGACGACGGCGTCGGCGGCGCGGGGACGCCCGTGACGCGCGGCCGCGGCGGCGAGGCGCGCGCAGGTGCGGCTGGGTCAGCACCGCGGTCAGCGCGGCGCAGGCGGTGGCGGGGCCCGAGGCCCGGACGGCGGCGCCGGTGCGCTCGAGCCAGGCGGCGTTGTCCTCCTCCTGGCCGGGGTACGGATCGACGACGATCATCGCGCGCCCGAGCGCGCACGCCTCGGCGACGGTGGCGCCGCCGGCCTTGCCGACGAGCACGTCGGCGGCGGCGAGCCACGCGGGGAACCCGGCGGTGACGCCGACGACGCGGGCGCTGACGCCGGGCGCGAGGCGCGGCAGCCGCGCGGGGTGACAGATCACCAGCTGCGCCGGCGTGGTCAGCCGGGCCAGCGCGTCGACCACGCGCTGAGCCCGCGGCGTCGGCTCGGCGCCGGCGGCGACCACGACGACCGGGCGCGCGTCGAGCCCGTGGCGGGCGCGCACCGCGGCTCGGGTGGCGGCGACGTCGACGTCGGTGACGCACGCGCGCACCGGCAGGCCGGTGACGATCACCTGCGCCCGCGCCGCGCCCAGCGCGTCGAGCGCGGCCGCGGCGTCGTGGGTCGGCACGCAGATGCGATCGACGCCCGCGCGCAGCCAGTGGCGGTGCGGCGCGTAGTCGGTGGCGACCACGACGTGGGGCACGTGGGCTGGGCGCGCGCCGCCGAGGAGCGCGGCGGCGCCGCTGAAGGTCGAGATGATCGCGTCGGGATCGGTGCGCGCGATCAGCGCCGCGGCGCGATCGAGCCCGGCGCGGGCCAGCGCCCGGGTCGCCGCGGTGGCCGCGGGGCGGTTGGTGTGCCAATAGTAGGTGCGCCACAAGGCCGGGGCGTGGCCGAGCGACCAGCGATACAGCGCCTGCACCGGCCCGCGCTGCCACGACGGGATCAGATCGTCGTAGTCGGCGAGCACCGGCTCGGCGCCGCGGCGGCGGCACGCCCTCAGCCACGGCTTCGGCGGCGCGGGTGTGACCTCCGCCGACGGAGGCATGGACGA